>NZ_JALJRO010000007.1:0-294343 GCF_024519635.1 Pseudomonas sp. Pse1 | reverse complement strand
CACCCAATCTCAAGAGTTGCAGGCCACGAGATCTTCGAGCACCGAACTGAGTGAATTTACAACGTGATTGGATATCCATCCCTCAGTGCCCCGCAAACAGTTCAACGCACCGGATCAGGATGATTGACAACACAGCGCGCCGTCTTTGAACTTAAGTAAGAAAACTCATTATCAAACATCAGACCATGGGGTTCAGCAAAGCTTCTGTGTACATTAACCCCACCTCCCCAAGCCGGATTTGCACTCGCCTGACCACGTACAACCTTTGTATCGCGCCCCAAATAGTCTTTGAATACTGGTCCGTCAGGCCCTTGGGGATCCTTCAATGGCGAGTACTTATAATAATCGGGATCATACCAGTCAATAACCCACTCGAGACCATTATCAGACATTGAATACAATCCCAGCGGGTTAGGCGGAAACTGATCTACCGGTAACGGTGTGACACCTTCAGTATTCCATCCCAGTTCTTCAGCAAAAGCGCGCCGATTCCAGGTTGAGGATATATTGACACCTCTTAGACCATGTTCCCCCGCCACTCGCTCGCGGGCCACTCTATAAGTTCCATCGTCCGTCGCGACCATCAAGAACTGACCGCGACTACGGGCGGCGTACTCCCACTGCGCCTCCGAGGGTAACGCGAAGGGCAAACCACTGATATTCGCTAGCCATTTGCAGTATTGATCTGCTTCGTGCCAATCCATATTTGCGGGTAGAGTTGGAGGCATACTGAATCTTTCGAAATTCACACCTGCTGCATCTTGGCGCAATCGCAATCCGTTGTGCTTCAAATAAAGTTGATACGCATAATTAGTGATTTTGAATTTATCCATAGAGTAACTGGTCAACTCAACCACATGAAGCGGCTTACTATCTTGATCCGCATCGTACGGCAGTCGTTCAGGGGCGTGCTCCAGGCCATAGTCGCCCATCAGAAATTCACCCCCCTCTACGAACACCAAATTGCTTTTTAGATGATCAACAAAATCCGCAAGATCGGGCTCTTTCAATGCTCGACTTGCTTCATCAACCTTCCCTGATGAATCACCACACCCCACTAACCCAAACACACAAAACAAACCTATAATTGCTCTTTCGACATTCATATAAACTCCATCTCAAGCAGGCTGAATCGAGCTTTCATCACATGGCCCGAATTCACAACGCGCAGGATAACTGGGATTTTGCGCACTGTTCAGGCGATAGTAAAACGTATCATTCATCGCCAACGCATACCCCCAAGCCACTTCACTCTTCAAATTCCCATATATAGCCACAAGCTGTTTTTTTGCATCATGCATATCCTGATCGCGATTTAGTCCCTCCTGAAGAAACCTTATCAAGTGCTGTTCTTGCTCATCAACCACAAGTGCTTCGTCTTTACCTTTGGCCAGATTCTGCCCATCAGCAGACATTCTGCACATGACCTTATTCCACTCAGAAGATGTCTGGGTCTATGACACCAACCTCAAAGGCACCCAATCTCAAGAGTTGCAGGCCACGAGATCTTCGAGCACCGAACTGAGTGAATTTACAACGTGATTGGATATCCATCAGTCAGCGCCTTCGTAAACAACGGCCAAACTCGCTCACCCCACACCATAAATAGTTGCAAATCGATCAATTCACCGGCACGGAGCTATTAACTACACAACGTACAGTTTTATCCCCTAAAACCACAAAATCATCTTCATTTATATAGCCATGCGGCTCCGCCGAAGTTCTGTAAACATTCACTCCACCGCCCCACGCAGGATCAGCAAACGCCTGGCCACGAACGACCTTAGTGCCGCGCCCAAAGTAGTCCTTGGTAACAGCCACACTCGGCCCTTGCGGATTATTTACAGGAGAATAATTATAGTAGTCCTCATCATACCAATCACTAACCCACTCCAAACCATTATCTGACATTGAGTACAAACCCAAAGAATTAGGCTGAAAGTAATCTACTGGCAATGGAGTAAGTCCTTCAGTCGCCCAATTCATTTCATCCGCAAATGCGCGACGATTCCATGTCGAAGATATATTTAGCCCTCTCAGGCCGTATTCCCCCTGAACTCGCTCATGGGCGACCCTATAAGTCCCATCATCGGTAGACACCATCAAAAATCGACCACGACTTCGCGCCGCATATTCCCATTGAGCCTCCGTCGGCAGAGCGAACGGGAGGCCACTCACTACCGCTAGCCACCCACAATACCTTTCCGCCTCAAACCAATCCATATGCGCTGGCGTTCTCGGCGCACTATTCATATCACTCCAATCTTTTTGATTACCTGCATCAACAACCCTTAACTTCAAACCATTGAACTTCAGATAAAACTGATAAGCCTGATTGGTGACTTTTATTTTTTGAATAGAATAATTATCCAATCTCACCTTGTGCAGGGGCTTACTGTCCTTGTCAGCGTCATAAGGTAAATTCTCAGGACCATAGTCTGCGCCAAAATCCCCCATTAGAAAATCACCTCCCTCGACAAAAACCAGATCAATCTTCAAGTCATCAATATATTGCATCAGCGCTTGATTACTCTCGTTTCGGGCTAGACTGCCCTTCGTCTCCGACGCGCCCTCACACCCTACCAACAATAAAAAACAAACAATACTGGCGATTACTCGAGTCAAACTCATACCCATTAAACACCTTTAAACATAATCAACTAATTGATCCTTACAGGGCCCAAAGCTGCAACGATCCGGATAATAAAAATTAGATGCAGAGTTTAGCTGGTAATAGGCTGTATCATTCATGGCAAGCGCATAACCCCAAGCTATTTCGCTTTTTAAACCTTGGTAAATCGCGACAAGCTCAGCCTTAGCTTTGTACATATCATCATCGCGACTGATCCCCTCTTGAAGAAACCTCTCCAAATGCCTCTCACTCTCCACAACCGCTACACGCTCACCATCTTTACCGGCCAGAACCCTTCCATCCCGAGTCATTCTACACATGACTTTGCGCCACTCTGAGACCGTCTGAATACTCTTAAGCACCCAAATTACGGATTCTTTCCGCTCACTGTAAATGTCAAGAACAAAGCCATCTCCATGATTCTCATAATCCAGATGATCCCAGACACCGTGACGAGTTAGTAGGTAAAGCAACATCCCTTTAGACTCCGGGGTATACCTCAGCAATCTTTCAGGACCAGAATTTACATGCCTGGCGAGGTGATTCCTTCGCTTAGACGCTTCCATCCCCTTAGTGCTTTCACCTAAAATATCCTCCATAAAACTTTTATACTCAGTGGCAATCGACGTAAAACCACTCTTTTTTCGACCATACAACTCATATAAGTCCTCACTCATACTCGCCATCTGCATTACACAATACTGGCTATAAGCTTTAAAAGCTTCTACATCCACCAAATCAAAAAACCCAAAATCCAACCGATACAACTGATAAATCAACCAGGCCCCAAACTCCGCAATTGTATTAGTCCCCACCTCACAAATAACCCCGCCCTTCGCCCCGACGCCCCAGCACAAACTGGCGGCGACGTGGAAGCAGAACTTGCCGTTGATAAAGGTGCAATAGAACTTGCCGCCGGCACCCGCGCCCGCCAGGCCGGCGATGCTGCTGCCGATGGTGCAGAAGTCGGTGTATTTGCCGGTCGATTGCAACAGGCCGGCGACGTTGGGATTGAGGTCGCGTGGTGGGGTGGGTTTCAGCCATTGCAAGCTGCCCTTGAGGCTGCCTTCGACACGGGCGCCGGCGAAGGCTTGGGCGGTGACGCTGAGGCCTTCGTCTTCGGCGGCCATTTGTTGATGAAACGCCACGCCCCTGGTTTTTCGTTCGTGGAAACGCGGCAGGCGTCCGCCGGGTTGGCCCATCAGCACTTGCTGGTCGCCGCTGCGGGCGATCTGTAGCTGGCCTTCAATCTGCACCGAGGCGCCGACGAAGCCGGTCAATTCGGGGGTCAGGCACAGGCGCAGCAGGCCCATGTTGAAGTCATTGCCGCGGTCGTCGGTGTAGCGCAAGGCCCAACCCAGGCGGTCGGGGACGTAGGCGGTGTAACTGACCTTACCCGAGGCCACTGTCAGCGCTGCATTGGCTTCGCCCTTGAATGCGGCGGTGCCCTTGGCAACGTCAAACTCGCCACTGGCACCGACATTGGAGGCAAAGCGCATGAACTGCGCGCCACGGCTCAGGTCGAGACTGTCGGTCAGCTCTTTGGTGCCGATGAACTGGCTGTGGTTCCAACTCTCGGCCCAATCGAACAGCACGAAATCGCTTTTCAGTTTATCCAGATCGAAATCCGAGCCGGCCCACTTGAGTACGTCGCGCAATTCCAGTTTGATCTTCGGCCACTCCAGGGCCGTCAACTGTTCAGCCAGTGTGCTGCTCGATATAACGGTTTTTCCGTTTTTATCCTTGCTGTAGATGCTGGCTTGCGCCGAGCGTTTGTCCTTGCCTTTCAGGGAAACGTTATGCAGTTTCCGGCCGGCCTGGGTCTGGCTGAAGTAGCCTTTCTTGACGTAGGCATAGGGTTTCGATTTGCCGTTGCGGCCACCCTTTCCCTGTACGACCGGGATCAGTTCGATCACCTCGTCGTAACTCATCGAGTCCAGGGAAAAATCGCCGAGTTCTTTCTTGATCGCAGCGCGGCTTTTTTCCAGCGCTTGCTCAGCCTCGGTGAGCGCCATCTGGCGCTTTTCTGTTTCACCGGGAGGCAGTGCTGCCTTCGACGCGGCACCGGCATAACGTTCCAGCGCGGTGGAATAGTTGGCGTTGGCACGATGAAAGGCGTCCATGCGCGCATTCATTTCCTGCCAATGAAGTTCAAACTTGCCGGCGTGGTCGTCATCAATGAAGATCAACTCTTCCGTGTCCGGGCGGAAGTAGCACTGCGCGGATTGATGACAGACAACGGCGACAGGATCTTTCCTGCTGCAGCGCAGTGTAGCGACGGGCAATTCAGGCTGGCTCATGAGTCAGGCTCCACGACTACTCGGAAGACCGCTGTTTGCGTTGCGGATCGAGGCCGTGATAGCGCTGGGTGTGACTGAATAATCTGGCGGTACTGTGAGCAAGATGCATCCCTCCTGGACTTTTCAAGGTACTCGGGGAGGACTTATCCCACCCAAGATCGAGCGCCAGGAGGCTTTCATGAAGGCGATACGGAAGGAAATAAGAAGAATCAACGCGCAAAGTAGGAGGTTTCTTAAAATTGGTTCGCGGCAGCTAAAGAACGAGTAGCGCTTGCGGAAGAAATCAAGTCGATAACCGTCAGTCGGCCTTAACCCCGCTCCATGCTCACACAGTCGATAATCCGACCCACCCCACCGCCACAGGCCTACCGGGATGAACACGCGCGCCCCCTCGTCATGGCTCATCCTGCTGGCCCTCAGCCTGGCGTTCAGCGCCGGCTGTTCCAGCAAAAAACCGTCAACCCAATACGCCTCCGCGTCCAACTGCTACGCCAAGGCCGTGCCCACGGTCGGCGAAGGTGGGCTGGCCTGGGGATCGAGTCTGGGGGTGGCGCGCAGCAAGTCGATGAACAACTGCATCCGTTATGCCGGGCGCTCCGGGGGCACGCCGAACACTTGCAAGGTAGTGTTGGCGCAGTGCAAGCGCTAGCTCAGCCGAGTACCGGAATCACCCGCGACGGCTTGACCGACTTGAAGGAAAAGCTCGAGTAGATTTCCTTCACCGCCGGCAGGGTTTGCAGGACTTCGCGGGCGAATTCGCCGAAGGATTCCAGGTCCTTGGCCACCACTTCGAGCAAAAAGTCGTAGCGTCCGGAGACGTTGTGGCAGGCGACGATCTCGGGGATTTCCAGCAGCCGCTGTTCGAAGGTGCGGGCCATTTCCTGGTTGTGGGATTCCATCATCACGCTGACAAAAGCCGTGACGCCGTAGCCCAGGGCCTTGGGCGAGAGGATTGCCTGATAACCGGTGATCACCCCGCTTTCCTCGAGGATTTTCACCCGCCGCCAGCACGGCGACGTGGTCAGTGCGACCTGGTCGGCCAGTTCGGCGACAGTCAGGCGGGCGTTGCCTTGCAGGGCGTTGAGCAGGGCTTTGTCGGTTCGGTCCAAAGCATTGGGCATGTTTTGCCTCTAATTCTTGTTGTTCTGAAGATTCATGCCAAATAGGCGTTTAATTCGCAGGATATTTGGAATTTATCGCGTTGAATTTGAGCATAGCATTGTAGGAAATCAGGGAGCGTTCAGCATGAACAATAAAAACAATGAACTAGGATTTTCGACTCGTGCCATCCATCACGGTTACAACCCGCAGGACCACCACGGCGCGTTGATCCCGCCGATCTACCAGACCTCGACCTTCACCTTCGCCACCGCCGAATACGGCGCCGGCTGTTTTGCCGGTGAAGAAAGCGGGCACTTCTATACACGCATCTCCAACCCGACCCTGGCCCTTCTGGAATCGCGCATGGCGACCCTGGAAAACGGCGAAGCGGCGGTGGCTTTCAGTTCCGGGATGGGGGCGATTTCCGCGACTTTCTGGACCCTGCTGCGGCCCGGCGACGAAGTGATCGTCGACCGCACGTTGTACGGCTGCACCTTCGCCCTGCTGCATCACGGCATCGCCGAGTTCGGGGTCAAGGTGCGCCACGTCGACCTGTCCAACCTCGCCGCGTTGCGCGATGCGATCACCCCGGCCACGCGGATGATCTACTGCGAAACCCCGGCCAACCCGACCATGCAACTGGTGGACATCGCCGCTGTGGCCGCAATCAGCCGCCACCATCCGGACGTGACCCTGGTGGTCGACAACACTTACTGCACGCCTTACCTGCAACGCCCGCTAGAGCTGGGTGCCGATCTGGTGGTGCACTCGGCCACCAAATACCTCAGCGGCCACGGCGATATCACCGCCGGCATCGTCGTCACCTCCCAGGTCCTGGCCACTCGTATTCGCCTGCAAGGGCTCAAGGACCTGACCGGCGCGGTGATGTCGCCGCAAGACGCGTTTTTGCTGATGCGCGGGCTCAAAACCCTGGCGCTGCGCATGGAGCGTCATTGCAGCAACGCCCAGGTCATCGCCGAATACCTGCAAGCCCATCCGGCGGTGGCCTGGGTCACCTATCCCGGCCTGCCCTCCTTCGCCCAGTACGAACTGGCGGCGCGGCAAATGAAGCTGCCCGGCGGGATGATCGCCTTTGAGCTCAAAGGCGGCCTGGCCACCGGCCGGCAATTCATGAACGCACTCCACTTGTTCAGCCGGGCGGTCAGCCTTGGCGACGCCGAATCCCTGGCGCAACACCCGGCGAGCATGACCCACTCCACCTACACCCCGGAGCAGCGCGCGGAACACGGCATCTCCGAAGGTCTGGTGCGCCTGTCGGTGGGTCTGGAGGACATCGCCGACCTGCTGGCCGACGTCACCCAAGCCCTGGATGCCTGCGCATGACCACACCCAATGCGATCAACAACGGCCCGGGCGCGCCCCAGGACCAGGACCCCGAAGAGACCCGCGAGTGGCTCGACGCCCTCGCCTCGACCCTCGCCGCCTGCGGCCCGGAGCGCGCCCGTTACCTGCTCAAACGCCTGGAAGAATACGCCAGCGAGCACGGCATCCACCGCGACGCCCAAGCGTTTTCCGCGTACCGCAACACGCTGTCGCTGGAGCAACAGGGTACCTACCCCGGCGACCTGCAACTGGAGGAGCGCATCACTGGCCTGTTGCGCTGGAATGCCCTGGCCATGGTGGTGCGCGCCAACCACGCCTACGGCGAACTGGGTGGCCATATCGCCAGTTACGCCTCGGCGGCGGAGATTTTCGAAGTCGGCTTCCAGCACTTTTTCCGCGGCGATGGCGACAGCGGCCAACGCAATGCCGACCTGGTGTTTTTCCAGCCCCATTCGGCCCCCGGGGTGTATGCCCGGGCCTACTTGGAAGGACGTCTGAGCGAGGCGCAACTGGCCAACTACCGCCAGGAAATCAACGGCCCCGGCCTGTGCTCCTACCCGCACCCGTGGCTGATGCCGGACTTCTGGCAGTTCCCCACCGGCTCCATGGGCATCGGCCCGATCAGCGCGGTGTATCAGGCGCGCTTCATGCGTTACCTGCAGCACCGTGGCCTGGCGCAAACCGAGGGCCGGCATGTCTGGGGGGTGTTTGGCGATGGCGAGATGGACGAGCCGGAGTCCATCGCCGGACTGTCCTTGGCGGCCCGCGAGCAACTGGACAACCTGACGTTTATCGTCAACTGCAACCTGCAACGCCTCGATGGCCCGGTGCGGGGCAACGGACAAATCATCCAGGAACTGGAAGCGCTGTTCGCCGGTGCCGGCTGGAATGTGATCAAGGTGCTGTGGGGTTCGGAGTGGGATGGGCTGTTCGCCCGCGACATCGACAACGTCCTGCTCCGGCGCCTGGCCGCGACCCCGGACGGTGAGTACCAGACCCTCGGTGCCCATGACGGCGCCTACAACCTCGAACATTTTTTCCAGAAGGACCCGCATGTGCGACGCCTGGTGGAGCACATGAGCGTCGAGGAGATCAACGGCCTGAAACGTGGCGGCCATGACTTCAGGAAACTCTACGCCGCCTTCGCTGCCGCCAAAGCCTGCAAGGGCCGGCCGACGGTGATCCTGGCCAAGACCAAAAAAGGCTTCGGCATCGGCGCTGCCGGTGAGTCGCGGATGACCGCGCACCAGGCGAAGAAGCTCGATGTCGCTGCCCTGCTGACCTTTCGCGACCGCTTCAAGCTGCCGCTGTCGGACCAGGATGTGGAACAACTGCGCTTCTACCGGCCGCCGGAAGACAGCGCGGAAATGCGCTACCTGCGCGCGCGCCGCCAGGCCCTGGGCGGACCGCTGCCGGCGCGCAAAAGTACCGCGCCGGTGATCCCTGTGCCGGCGCTGGAGCAGTCCGGCGGCTTTGCGCTGCAGGCCGAGAACAAAGAAATGTCCACCACCATGGCCGCGGTGCGCATCCTCAATGCCTGGCTCAAGGCGCCACAACTGGGGCCAAGGGTCGTACCCATTGTCGCCGACGAAGCGCGGACCTTCGGCATGGCCAGCCTGTTCCGGCAGATCGGCATCTACTCGCCCCACGGTCAGTTGTACGAACCGGAGGACAGCGGCTCGATCCTCTCCTATCGCGAGTCGCGCAGCGGCCAACTGCTGGAGGAAGGCATCACCGAGGCCGGCGCACTGTCTTCCTGGGTGGCTGCGGCGACTTCGTACTCGGTACATGGCGAGCCGATGCTGCCGGTCTATATCTACTATTCGATGTTCGGCTTCCAGCGCGTCGGCGACCTGATCTGGGCTGCCGCCGACCAGCGTTCGCGGGGCATTCTGCTGGGCGCCACGGCCGGACGCACGACCCTGGGCGGCGAAGGCTTGCAGCACCAGGACGGCTCGAGCCTGGTGATGGCCTCGATGGTGCCCAACTGCCGGGCCTGGGATCCGTGCTTTGCCGGCGAACTGGCAGTGATCCTCGACCACGCCGCGCGGCGCCTGCTGGAGGAGCAATGCGACGAGTTCCATTACGTCGCAGTGATGAACGAAAACTACCCGCAGCCGAGCCTTGATCCGGTGCACCACGCCGATGTCCTGCGCGGCCTCTATCGCTATTCGCGCAGCGGCGAAAGCGCGCCAATCCGCCTGCGCCTGCTGGGCTCCGGGACCATCCTGCGTGAGGTGATTGCTGCCAGCGCGTTGCTGGCCGAGGACTGGAGCATCGCCAGTGAAGTGTTCAGCGCCACCAGTTTCAGCGAGCTGGCCCGTGAAGCCCGCGAGATCGAGCGCGACAACCGCCTGGACGCCCACGAGCAACGCAGCGGGCAACTGGACAAATACCTCGCGGGCAAGCAACCCATCATCGCCGCCAGCGACTACATCCGCGCCTGGCCGCAACTGATCGCCCAGTACCTGGCGGCACCCTACACCGTGCTCGGCACCGACGGCTTTGGGCGCAGTGACAACCGCCAGGCGCTGCGGCAGTTCTTCGAGGTCGACCGGCACAGCATCGTCCTCGCCGGGCTGAAAAGCCTGGTGGACCACGATGGCCTCGACCCGCAGATACTCGCCGAGGCGAACCGCCGCTACCGCCCCGATCCTGCGCCACATGCGCCGTGGAATCGCTGAAAAATCCGCAACACCTTCATGAGTCATTACCCACAGGAGTGGAACCCCATGAGTCGCATCAACAACAAGACCAGCCAACTGTTCGGCGCAATGATCCTTGCCGGGCTGTCCTGCCAGGTGCTGGCCGCCGACACCATCAAAATTGGCATCGCCGGCCCGAAAACCGGGCCGGTGGCACAGTACGGCGACATGCAGTTCAGCGGCGCGCGCATGGCCATTGAGCAGATCAACGCCAAGGGCGGTGTCGACGGCAAGCTACTGGTGGCTGTGGAATACGACGATGCCTGCGACCCCAAGCAGGCCGTAGCGGTGGCCAACAAAGTGGTCAACGACGGCATCAAATACGTGGTCGGGCACCTGTGCTCCAGCTCCACCCAACCGGCCTCGGACATCTATGAAGACGAAGGCATCGTGATGATCACCCCAGCCGCCACCAGCCCGGAACTGACCGCGCGCGGCTACAAGATGATCTTTCGCACCATCGGCCTGGACAACGCCCAGGGCCCGGCGGCAGCACGCTACATCGTCGGCCTGAAACCGGCGAATGTCGCGGTGCTGCACGACAAACAGCAGTACGGCGAAGGCATCGCCAGCTCGGTGCGCGAGATCCTTGGCAAGGAGGGCATCAAGGTCGCGATGTTTGAAGGCATCAACGTCGGCGAGCGCGACTACTCGTCGATCCTGACCAAGCTCAAGCAGGCCAATGTCGACTTCGTCTACTTCGGCGGCTACCACCCGGAAATGGGCCTGCTGTTGCGCCAGGCCAAGGAAAAGGGCCTGAGCGCGCGCTTCATGGGCCCCGAAGGTGTGGGCAACGACTCGATCTCGCAGATCGCCAAGGATGCCGCCGAAGGCATGCTGGTGACCTTGCCCAAGTCGTTCGACCAGGATCCGGCCAACCAGGCGCTCGTGGCCGCCTTTACCGCCAAACAGGAAAACCCCAGCGGTCCGTTCGTCCTGCCGACCTATTCGGCGGTGGACGTGATTGCCGGAGCGATCGTCGCGGCCAAGAGTGAAGACCCGGAGAAAGTCGCCGAAGCGATCCACAACGGCACCTTCAAGACCCCCACCGGCGACCTGAGCTTCGACGAAAAAGGCGACCTCAAGGACTTCAAGTTTGTGGTCTACGAATGGCACTACGGCAAGCCAAAGACCGAAGCCGAGCAAAGCGCCGGGCTGTGACGGGTTAGCCACACCGCATCAATTTCATCGCCAGCAGGCTGGCTCCTACAGGATCTGTTGTCGATCACAGTATCTGTGGTCACTGCAAATCCCTGTGGGAGCTAGCCTGCTAGCGATGCAATCACCTCGGTACACCAGACACACCGCCTACCGCTAATTCGGATCCAGCAACCCACCCCGCCAATTGCGCGACACCCGGCTGCCGGTGAATTTCGCCACCGCCATGCCCTGGGCGATCAATCGATCGCGGTAGCGGGTGACCAGGCGCCCGGCCTGCTCGGCATACAGCGCCACCTCCGATGAGGGATCACCGGGGCGCTGCAGGATTCGCGCAAAGCGCTGCCCCTCTTCGACAAAATCCCCCAACTCTCTTTCAAACACCAACACGCCAGGCTGCGGCGCGAGGATGGTTTCCATCTGACCCATTTCCAGCACCTGCACCGGCCAGTCAGCGGCAACCTGCGCCTCATCGATCACCCCACAGGCACAGAGCCAGGCGTACAGGCCATTGGCGTCCTGTTCGGCATAACGGTCGCTGACATCGCCCTGGCCGCGCAGCTCCAGGGTGGCCGCCATCTGCCGCGAATTGACCCCCGCACGCAGCCAGGGGGCAATCACGGTTTCCTCGAAGGAACCGTCACCCCCTTCGTCCCAGATAATCGCCACGTCCATGCGCATCGTCGCGGCCAGTTCACGCCCGCGGGGCCAGAAGCTGCGGTGCACGTAGAGATAGGGCAAGGCTTCGTCATCGGTGTGGAGGTCGAGCACGATGTCGGCGCTGGCGGCCAATTGCACCAGGCTTTTCTGCCAGTGCTGGATCACACTGCCAGGCCCCTCCGACGCCGCCGACTGATCGAAACCACGGTTGAAGTTGTGCCCGGTGGCGTCATGAAAACGGCCGAGGATACGCCCCTGGCGAAACTGCCCGATGCCCAGGGGATTGGCCTGGGGCACCAGGGTCACCGAACCCTTGAGCCGCCGCGCATCCTGTGCCTGTTGCAGCTTGGGCATCAGCAGATGCAGGACCAGCATCCCGGCGATTTCATCGGCATGCACCCCGGCCTGCAGGTGCACGGTCGGCCCCTCGCCGCTGCCGTCGAAGCGCCAGGCACCGACCCGCAGCGGGTCGCCATTGTTGTTGCGCACATTGAAGGAAATATCCCGTGCCATCCGCCCGTCTCCCCATTCAAGTCATCGTTATCAGCCTCGCGAACGTGGCTCCACGGCCTCGGCCTCCACGCCCCCATCGCCACCCTGCGGCGGATACAGCGGTTGCGACACCGAGCACTCGGCGCCCACCACATCCTGCTCGGCGTGACGACCGAAGATCATTGCCAGGGTGCCGCTGACCGCAATCAGCCCGGCGCCGATGATCAGCGAAGTGTCCATCAGCGTGCCCCAGACCAGGCTCGACAGGGCGAACGCCCAGATCAGCCCGGTGTACTCGAAGGGCGCCAGCAGGGTCGCGGTGGCCCGCTGAAAGCTGGCGAACAGCAGGAACTGACCAATCCCGCCCACCAGCCCGGCGGCCAGCATGCCCAGCCAGGCTGGGGTCGGCGCCGGGGTGTGGGTCCAGGGCAGCGCCAGCAGCATGCACAGCACAAACACCACGTTGGTGATCAGCATTTGTTCCAGTACCGAAGTCTGCTCATCGACCTGGCGCAACTGGATATAAGTAAACGCCCAGCACATCGCCGCCAACAGGGTCAGGACGATGGGCAACGGGTTAGTGATGTCGCTGGGTCGGCAAGCGATTATCACCCCGACAAAGCCGATGATCAGGCTGAACCACTGCCAGCCGCTGGCGCGCTCCTTGAGGATCAACGCCGCCAGCACCGTGACCATGATCGGCGCCGAGAAATACAGGGTGGTCATCTCTGCCAGGGTCAGGTCGCGGGCGGCGGTGTAGTACAGCAGCCAGGCGACAATCGACAGCAGCCCGCGTACCACCAGCAAGCGTCGGCTCGGCGAGCGCCAGGCCCGCCGGACCAACTGACTGCGACCCACCAGCAGGCAGGCGACAACCACCACCAGGCTGCGCCAGAACAGAATGCTGACCACCGAATAATCGGCCACCAGCCACTTGATCGCGGCATCCTGCAGGGCGAGGAACGCGTAGCCCAGGGTGCACAGGCCAATGCCTTGCAGCGAGCGGTCGACCCGCGACACGGTCATCAGACTGACCTGCGCAGCGGGGTGCCGCGGCGTTCGGCAAAGGCGAACAACGCTTCGATCAGGAACGTCAGGCAGACATAGACTCCGGCCACCAGCAGCAGCGGTTCGTAGACTTGCAGGGTCTGCGCACGCACCACGTTAGCGGCGCCGAGCAGGTCGATCACGGCGATGGTCGAGGCCAGCGCGGTGGACTTGAGCAGCATCACGCTCTCGCCGGCCAGAGTCGGCAACAGCAAGCGCATCGCCCGTGGCAAGCGCACCCGCAGCAGGGACTGGCGGGCCGTCATGCCGAAGGCCGAGGCGGCTTCCATCTCGCCTTTGGGCACGGCCAACAGACCACCACGGATCACTTCGCCAACATAGGCGCCCACCGACAGCACCAGGGCGAACACGATGTACCAGTAGCCGTCGCGCAAATAGGGCCAGAACAGGCTGCCGCGAATCAGCGGGAACTGGGCGAACAGGCTGCCCAGGCCGTAATAGAAGATGTAGATCTGGATCAGCAACGGCGTGCCCCGCCACAGGCTGGTGTAGAACAGACTGGCCTTGGCGATCACGCGGTTTTTCGAGATCCGCGCCAGCGCCACCAGCACCGCCAGGGCGAAACCGATCACGCTGGAAATCAACAGCAGGCTAACGGTGGTTTGCAGGCCTCGGCCCAACAAGGCCGCGTATTCGACAATCCATGCTGGAATCATTGCATTCACTCAGCCAAAGGCATCCAGCGACGAATCCGTCGCTCAAGCCGTCCCGACAGGTAGTTGGACAGCAGCGTCACCGCGTAGTACAGCGCGGCAGCCGTGAGGTAGAACAGCAGGTAATGCCGGGTCGAACCCGCGCCCTGTTTGGCGGTGTACAGCAATTCATTGGTGCCGACCACGCTGATCAGGGCGCTGTCCTTGATCAGGTTGATCCACAGGTTGGCCATGCCGGCCAGCGCGTACGGCGCCATGATCGGCAGCGTGACGCGGCGGAACAGGGCAAAACCATGAAGGCCGAAAGCCTTGCCCGCCTCGATCTGACCAAAAGGAATGGCCTGAATCGCCGCGCGAAAAATCTCCGAGGCGTAGGCGCCTTGTACCAAACCCAATACCAGGATTGCCGCCAGCGGTCCGCCGAGGTCCAGTGGCGGCTGACCCAGATGGGCGAGCAGCGCGTTGAGCAGCATCGAGCCGACGTAGTACAGCAGCAGGATCAACAGCAATTCCGGTACGGCGCGGAACAGCGTGGTGTAGGTGCGCATCAGCGCCGCAATCGGCTTCGGCGCACCGAGCTTGAGACAAGCCACCACCAGGCCAATCAACATACCGACCACAAAGGCCCCGGCCGATATCTGCAGGGTCATCCACAGCCCCCGCAACAACGCACCACCCCAGCCTTGATCGCCGAAGCCGATTAACTCGAACATTGCCGGCATTACCGACTCCCTCTCAGCACAGCTCAATCATTGTGTAGGAGCGAGCTCGCGATGGACGCCAGGACACCGCAGCTAAACAGACATAGCGCGTTGTCGTTGGCGTTTTTCGCGAGCAAGCTCGCGCCTACAGAAGCCCAAGCCGAGTCGCACTCAAAACGCCGGCTTCACATTGATCCCGAAATACCGCTGCGACAGATCGTCATAGTCCTTGCTCGCCAGCAGGGTCTCGATCGCCTGGTCGAGCTGCGCCTTGAGTTCGGTGTCGTCCTTGCGCAGCCCCGCGCCGACGCCTTTGCCGAAGATCGGGTCATAGGGCACAGTGCTGAGGAACGCGAGGTTCTGCGCGTCAGGGGTTTTGACGAACTCGGTCATGGCCGTGCCGTCGGCCATCATCAGGTCGATGCGCCCGGCGATCAGGTCGGCATTGGCCGAGTCCTGGGTGTCGTAGTACTTCACGTCGGCGATTTTTTCGTAATAAGCCTTCAGGTAGCTGGCACTGACGGTGGAGTTCTGCACGCCGATGACCTTGCCCTTGAGGTCATCCGGGTACTTGCTCACGGTCGTCCCCTTGGGCCCAACCACGGCAATCGCCGAGTCGTAATAGGCCTTGCTGAAAGCGATCTGTTTCTCGCGTTCGGCGGTCACCGACATTGAGGAGAAAATCACGTCGATCTTCTTCGCCAGCAGCGACGGAATGATCCCGTCCCAGGCCACTTCCTTGATCTCGCACTCGGCTTTCATCTGCGTACAGAGCTTGTGGATCAGGTCCACCTCGAAGCCCTTCCACTCACCGTTGGCCTGCTTCTCGGTGTACGGCGGATAAGGTTCCGCAGCTACCGCGAACCTGATCGGCTGGGCTTGCGCCGCGCTCATGCCGGCCAGCAATACGCAGGCCACGCCTGTCATCCAGTTTGCCAAACGTCGATTTCCCATGATGTTGCCCCGTGTTTTTTATTGTTGGTCAGCGAGTCTGATGAGCATTGACGAACTGTCGGCAACGCTCACTGCGTGGGTGTACGAACACTTCGTCCGGCGAGCCGGTTTCCTCGATCAGCCCCTGGTGCAGGAACGCGACCTTGGATGAGACATCGCGAGCGAAGGCCATTTCATGGGTCACCAGGATCATGGTCCGGCCTTCTTCAGCGAGCGAGCGGATCACCCGCAGCACTTCGCCGACCAGTTCCGGGTCGAGTGCCGAGGTGGGTTCATCGAACAGCATGACCTTGGGCCGCATGGCCAGGGCCCGGGCGATCGCCACCCGTTGCTGTTGGCCCCCGGAGAGAAACGCCGGGTACTCGTTGCGCTTGGCCGCCAGGCCGACACGTTCGAGCAGTGCTTCGGCCCGTTCGGTGGCCTCGGCCCGGCTTTCACGCAGGACCTGAGTCGGCGCTTCGATGAGGTTTTCCAGTACCGTGCGATGGGGCCAGAGATTGAAGTTCTGGAACACCATGCCGAGGCTGGATCTTATGCGAACAAGCTGCTTGGTGTCGGACACCAACGGCGCGCCAGGGCGAGTGTGGTTGAGACGAATGCTTTCGCCGTCTACCAGGACCCGCCCCTGGTCGGGCACTTCGAGCATGTTGATGCAGCGCAGCAAGGTGCTCTTGCCCGAACCGCTGGCGCCGATCAGTGAGATCACCTCACCTTCGCGAGCAGTCAGCGAGACGCCCTTGAGCACTTCGATATTGCCGAATTTTTTATGCAGGCCATCGACCTCGATCATGGTCCGGCTCGATGCGGGCGGCTCGACACTGATCCGAGGCGTGGCCGGTTTCGGCGGCTCATCGAACCGCACAACCGGCAGTTCGTGGCCCAGACTCAGCAACACCTGTTCGGCATGGGCCAACAGCGCCGGATCAGCGACCAGCCAACCCATTCGCCCACCGTTCAGGCCCTGACTGCCGATCACCACGCAGCGCTCGGCCATGCCCGGCAGCGCTGCCAGTCCCTGGGGCTCGCCGTCGCTTATCTGACCTGCATCGCCGACGTCAAGCACCACCCACAGGTCATGGGCGATGGCCAGGTCGGCGATGGCTTGCAACGTCTCAGGGTTAAACAGAACGCCGCTGTTGGGCTGCCGATTGGCCAGGACAATCGCCCGGCTGCGCGGGGAAATGGCCTTGGCCAACAGCGTGGCGTCGAACGTTGAAAATTCCTCAGCGCTACACGCTACCCGCACCAACGTCGCGCCGCTGGCCTGGAGAACGGCCTGATGTTGCAAGGGCATGGGATCGAGGGCCAGCACTTCGTCGCCGGCCGTGAGCAGGCAAAGTGCGGTGGCGAGCAGCGCATTCTGCGGCCCCGCCACGTGCAGCAGATTAGTTGCCCGAGATTCACCACCAGCGTCATCGTGCGTCGGAGGATGGAGTTGCCGGGCAGTCACACCCTGACCACGGATTCGCTCAACGAAGGGTGAAAACCGCATGCCAGTGCCTCGTTCAAGATGAAGAAACGCAAGCCCGCAACCAGCCGGGAAGAAGGTCGGAACAACATAATTGAGACTGAACAGTCGTTCAACAGAAAAGTGTGAGGCTTGCGCAATTAGGGTAAACAGGTCGTTTTTACGACAGTCTTGACGCTTTCAAAACGCCCCAGCCGAATCGGCTGTGGCGCTGTCAATTTCGACCGCCGCGGCTGCGCAAGGGCCACGCAATGGCCGAGATGGACGGTCGTAAACGCCGACAATAGAGCCATCAGCACACCTTGCGCCCTACCCTCAACTGCCAATAAAAAGGTACGCCCATGACCCGTTATGTTGATGTCCAAGACCTGAGCCGCCTGGTCCAGGAGAAAGGCCTGGCCACCTGCCTGAGCGAAATGGCCGAGTACATTCGCCAGGACTACCTGCGCTGGGAAGACTTCGAGAAATGTGCGCGCCTGGCCAACCATTCGCCAGACGGCGTGATCGAATTGATGCCGGTCTCGGACGCGACGCTGTACGCCTTCAAGTACGTCAACGGCCATCCGAAGAACACGCATCACGGCATGCTCACGGTCATGGCCTTTGGCGCCCTGGGTGACGTAGGCACCGGCAAGCCGGTGCTGCTCAGCGAAATGACCCTGACCACGGCGATCCGCACTGCCGCCACTTCGGCCCTCGCCGCGCGCTACCTGGCACGCCCCGAGAGCCGACGCATGGCGCTGATCGGCAACGGCTCGCAGAGCGAATTCCAGGCCCTGGCCTTCCATACCCTGCTGGGCATCACTGAGTTGAGCCTGTATGACATCGACCCGGCGGCGAGCGCCAAACTGGCGGCCAACCTCAACGCCTTCCCGGCCCTCAAGGTGAGCATTGCCACCAGCGTCGCCGACGCGGTGCGCGGCGCCGATATCGTCACCACGGTGACCGCCGACAAGACCTACGCCACCATCCTCACCCCGGACATGATCGAGCCAGGCATGCACCTGAATGCCGTGGGCGGCGACTGCCCGGGCAAGACCGAGCTGCATCGCGAGATCGTCGAGCGTGCCCGGGTGATCGTCGAATACGAACCGCAAAGCCGTGTCGAAGGGGAAATCCAGCACATGCCGGCCGACTCGCCGGTGACCGAGTTCTGGCAGGTGGTCAACGGCCAGGTGCAGGGCCGCCAGAACCCCGGGCAAGTGACCCTGTTCGACTCGGTGGGTTTCGCTCTGGAAGACTACTCGGCACTGCGCTACGTGCTGGACGTGGCCAAGGCCCTGGACATCGGCAGCGAGATCGAGCTGGTGCCGGAGTTGCAGGACCCGAAAAACCTCTTCGCCCTGCTGCAACCGCACAAAGCCGGCGCGCAATTGCGCCGGGCCTGATCAGACGGCGCACCCTACGGGGCGCACGTTCTCAAGGGTCAACCCGGCCCATCAGTTCGCTGACCGACTCCGGGCGTTTGGCGTAACGCTGGGCCAGCACCGCACAGACCATCAACTGAATCTGGTGGAACAGCATCAACGGCAGGATCAGCACGCCGATGGTGCTGCCGGCGAACAACACCTGGGCCATTGGCACGCCGGTGGCCAGGCTTTTCTTCGAGCCGCAGAACAAAATGGTGATGCGGTCTTCCTGATTGAAACCGAAGGCCTTGCCCAACAAGGTCGCGGCCACCAGCACCAGCGCCAGGACGATGCAGCACACCACCACCAGTCCCAGCAGATCGAGCACTGGGATCTTGTGCCAGATGCCCTCGATCACCGCCTCGCTGAACGCGCCGTAGACCACCAGCAGAATCGAGCCCTGATCGACAAAACGCAGCCAGTTCTTGTTGCGGCCCACCCAGGCGCCGATCCAGCGTCGAGCGATCTGCCCGGCGATGAATGGCAGTAGCAGTTGCACGCTGATTTTCAGGATTGCATCGAGGGTCGAACCGCCGTCGCCGTGCACGTCCAGCAGCAAAGTCACCAGCAACGGCGTGAGGAAGATGCCGAACAGGCTGGAGGCCGCCGCACTGCAGATGGCCGCCGGGATATTGCCCCGGGCCAGGGAGGTAAACGCAATCGCCGATTGCACGGTGGCAGGCAGCGCGCACAGGTAGAGCATGCCCATGTACAGGTCAGTGCCGATCAGCGGCGAAAGCAATGGCTTGAGGGCCAGGCCAAGCACCGGGAACAGCACGAAGGTCAGGCCGAACACCAACAGGTGCAGGCGCCAGTGACCGGCACCGGCGATGATCGACTCGCGGGACAATTTGGCGCCGTGGAGGAAAAACAGCAGGGCAATGGCGATGTTGGTCAGCCAGCCAAAACCGACCGCGACCTGGCCGCTGGCGGGCAGAAAGCTGGCGAGGAGCACCACGCCGATCAGGGTCAGGGTGAAGTTATCGGGGAGGAAACGGGGACGGGTCATGGGGATTTATCCGGGGGTTGCAAGTACATGGGGTTGACTCTAACGTGCCTGTCGATGACCGACTAACGCCAAAGAGCCAGCCGATGCCGCCTAAAGGACAGGAAAAAAGCTACCGCCGCAGCGTGCCGGGGCTGCCGAGCCTGCCGCGACCGGTCTACGGGCGCACCGAATCGCTGCCCAATCGGGCCTTGACCCGCCGTCACAGCCATCCCTGGGTACAGCTGTCCTACGCGATTCAGGGCGTTCTTGAGGTGCAGACCA
The DNA here is from genome assembly GCF_024519635.1 of Pseudomonas sp. Pse1. Lineage (NCBI taxonomy): Bacteria > Pseudomonadati > Pseudomonadota > Gammaproteobacteria > Pseudomonadales > Pseudomonadaceae > Pseudomonas > Pseudomonas sp. Pse1. Next base: position 274,428 of record NZ_JALJRO010000007.1, on the reverse strand, counting down.
GCGTCGGCCGCTTCGTCGCCCCGCCCCAGCGCGCGGTGTGGATTCCAGCCGGCGTGCCGCATCGGGTGTTCAGCTCGGCGCGCACCGAAATGCGCAGCCTGTATCTGGATTGCAGCGTCACCGCCTGGGCGCCACCGCGTTGCCATGTGCTGGGGGTCAGTGATCTGCTGCGCGAACTGATCCGCAGCTTCAGTCAGTTGCCGGTGGAATATCAGCAGGACGGCGCCCACGGGCGGTTAGTGCAGGTGCTGCTCGATCAACTGGCCGAAGCGCCGCCCATCGACCTGATGCTGCCGCTGCCCCAGGACAGTCGCCTGCGGCAGATTTACCAGAGCCTGCAAGCACACCCGGAACAACAGACCACGCTGGCGCAGTGGAGCGAGAAATTCGCCGTGGCCGAGAAAACCCTCAGTCGCCTGTTTGTGCGCGACACCGGCCTGACCTTCCGCGCCTGGCGCCAGCGTTTGCGCCTGTTGGGCGCGCTGACCCCGCTGGAACAGGGCGAGCGCGTCACCGATGTGGCCCTGGCCTGCGGCTACGACTCGACCTCGGCCTTTATCGCCGCCTTTCGGCAGCAACTGGGCGCCACACCCGGGGAGTTCTTCCCCTGAACCGCAGCGCCTGCCTGCGACCAATTGTCCAGTGTGCGGCACTGCGTCGCGGCATTTTGTTAGGATGCTCGCATTTTTTACGCTGACTACCTGCCAGGTCGTGTCGCCTGCCAGGCTGCCAAAGGGCGCTAACGCATGAGTGTTTTGTTGAATCGCCGCCAGGTGATTGCGGGAATGGGGTTGTTGAGTCTGGGCCTGCTGACCGGCTGTGACAGTCGCGGCGAGCTGTCCTACAAGTACGGCAAGGACCTGAGTGACAAGATCCTCGGACGCACGTTCAAGCTGAAAAACACCGACGGTGAAGTGCAAACCCTGTCGAGCTTTCGCGGCATGATGCCGATGGTGTTCTTCGGTTTCACCCAATGCCCGGCGATCTGCCCGACCACGCTTGCCCGTGCGGCGAAAATCAAGAAACTGATGGGCCGCGATGGCGACCGCCTGCAAGTGATCTTCATCACCCTGGACCCGGAACGCGACACGCCGCAGGTGCTCGACGCCTACGTTAAGGCCTTCGACCCGTCGTTTGTCGCGCTCTACGGCACCCTCGAAGAAACCGCGGCTACGGCCAAAGAGTTCGACGTGTTCTACGAAAAAGTTCCCAGCGGTTCGACCTACACCCTGTCCCATACTGCCACCAGCTTTGTTTTCGACTCCCGGGGCACCTTGCGCCTGGGCCTGTCGCAGTCGCTTTCGGCACAAGAGTGCACGGAAGACCTGCTCACCGTCATGGAGGTCTGCTAATGACCGCAACGTTCGCCAAATCCCGTTTCAGTCCACTCCTGCTTGGCGCCGCCCTGCTCGGCCTGGCCTTCCAGGTGTCGGCCCAGACCCAGGTCGATGACGCCTGGGTCCGCGCCACCGTCGCCGGCCAACAGGCCACCGGCGCGTTCATGACCCTCACTGCCAGCACTGACAGCAAGCTGGTCGAGGTGCAATCGCCAGCGGCCAAGCTGGTCCAGGTGCACCAGATGAGCATGCACGACGAAGTGATGAGCATGAAGGAAGTCCAGTCGGTCGAGCTGCCTGCCGGTAAGGCGGTGAGCCTCGATCCCCACGGCTACCATGTGATGCTGATGGAGTTGGTGGCGCAAGTGAAGGAAGGCGACAAAGTGCCGCTGACCCTGATCATCGAGAACGCCAAGGGTGAGAAAGAGTCGGTCCAGGTAGAAGCGCCGGTGCGGGCGCTGAACATGGCTGACCATAAGATGTAAGCACCCTGGAAAAACGACCGCAGGAGCTGGCTTGTTGGGTCGCCGCATCGCAGCGAAGGCGGCGGAACATCCAATACAGACGGTGACAGATAGACCGCTTTCGCTGGCAAGCCAGCTCCTACAGGGCTTGTGAACGACACACAAACTGTAGGAGCTGCCCGGGCGGCGTTCCGCTGCTCGCGATTAGACCCTCCACAACCGCCATGCAGTGAATGCCCGCAAAGATTGCAGTCTGGATCCTCTCAACGCTACTATTGAGAACGATTCACACTAACATCTGGAAAGCCGACCGGTGCAATCCCCTCCGAGCAGCAAGCTGGGTTTCTTTTTCAGCGATCATCACCGTTGGCTGTTGCAGCATATCCAGCGCCGTCTGCGCAATCATGCGGACGCCGAGGACACCGCCGCCGATACTTTCTGCCAGATGCTCGCAGCGCGGGTCGATCCGGACAGCATCGAACAACCGCGCGCCTACCTGTCGACCATTGCCCGACGGTTGATCTTCGACCGCCATCGCCGGCGCAAGCTGGAGTTGGCCTACCTCGAACGCCTGTCGGCGCTGCCGGAACTGCTCGCGCCCTCCCCCGAAGAACAACTGCAACTGATCGAAGCGCTGGTGGCCATCGACCGCGCCATCGACGGCCTGCCGCTGATCGTCAAGGCGACCTTCCTCTACAGCCAACTCGACGGCCTTAGCTACGTCGAGATCGCGCGCAAGCTCGATTTGTCGGAGCGCACTGTCAGCCGCTACATGAAACAGGCGCTGCGCCAGTGCTACCTGAGCGAGATGGGCTTATGAGCGCGCCACGCCTGGACCCGATCAGCGAGCAGGCCATCGACTGGATGGTCAAGCTGCGCGCCGGCCAGCCCGATCCACTGTTGCAGGAGCGCTTGAATACCTGGCTGGCGCAGGACCCGGCGCACCTGCAGGCCTGGAATATCTTGCAGGACCGCCTCGGTGGCTCGTTCAACACCCTGCGTGCCCTCGACCGACGCGTACCTGGCCAGGCTGGAGCCGCCCGCCAGTTACTGTTGCAGCCCCAGGGCACCCGCCGCGACGCATTGCGCGTCATTACCGGCCTTGGCCTGCTCGGGGGCGGCCTCTGGCTTGGCGCCCGCAGCCCGCTGGGCGACAGCCTGCTGGCGGACCTGCACACCGGGCGCGCTGAACGGCGCAATTTCACCCTGGCCGACGGCAGTCGTCTGAGCCTGAATGCCGAAAGCGCGGTGGACTTGCTATTCGACCAGCGTCAGCGCCTGGTGCTCCTGCGCCATGGCGAACTGCTGATCCAGGTCGCCGCCGATCCACACCGCCCGCTGCGGGTGCGCACCGCCCAGGGCGAAGTGCAGGCCCTGGGCACGCGCTTTCTGGTGAGCCAGGAGCAAGACGCCACCCGCATCGTGGTGCTGCAGCACTCGGTGCAATTGCGGCTGTTCGATGGCAGCCAGCGGGTCCTCGAAGAAGGCCAGGCCGCGCTGCTCTACGATCGGCAGATCGTCGCCCTCGAGCGCGATCAACGCCAGCGCGCCGACTGGCTCGACGGCCGATTGAACGTGCTCGATGAACCGCTGGAACAGGTGGTCGAGGCCTTGCGCCCCTACAGCCGTGGGCTCGTGCGGGTGGATCCGCAGATTCGCGACTTGCGCGTGCAAGGCGTATTCCCCCTCGACGACCCGCAGAAATCCTTCGCCGCGCTGGCCGAAACCCTGCCGATCCGGGTCGAGCGCTACAGCCCGTGGCTGACCCTGATTCGGTCGCAATAAGCCGGACGCAAAAATATTTATGAAAAAGATTCTTATTTGTGTCCGGTTTTCATTTCTCATCCCACCTATCTCCTGAACACTTCCACACGATCAGGAGAACGCTGTGTTTAACCCGCTGCCCACTGCCCTTTCCGCCGCTGTTACTTTGGCTACCCTGGCCAGCCCTGCGCTGGTGCAGGCGCAAGACCTGTCGTTCAACCTGGCGACCGGTCCCCTCGCTCGCACCCTGAACGCCATCGCCAGCCAGAGCGGGCAGATTCTTTCGCTGAACCCTGTGCTGGTGCAGGACAAACAGGCCCCCGCCGTGGTCGGCCGGATGTCCGCCGAGCAAGCCCTGAACACCGCCCTGTCCGGCAGCGGCCTGCAATTGCGGGTGACCGCCCAGGGCAATTTCAGCGTCGAGCCGGCTGCCGACAACAGCGGCGCGGTGCAACTGGGGGTCACCAGCATTGTCGAGCAGAGCGCCGACGCCACCACCGAGGACTCCGGTTCCTACGCGGCGCGCGCAGTGACCATCGGCAAGGGCAGCCACAGCCTGCGGGAAACACCCCAGTCGGTCAGCGTAATGACTCGCAAGCAACTGGACGACCAGGGCCTGACCGACCTCAAGGATGCGGCCAACCAGACCACCGGGCTGGTGGGTGTGCAAGGCGTCGGCAAGGGCATGATTCTGACCTCGCGCGGCTTCCAGATCGATGACTGGCAGTACGACGGCGTGCCGATCCCGCGCAACACTTACGCCCTGGGCAACTGGGCGACCCAGGACCTGATCTTCTTCGACCGCATGGAAGTGCTGCGCGGCGCTTCCGGTCTGTTGCAAGGCGCCGGCAGCCCCGGCGGCGCGATCAACCTGGTGCGCAAGCGCGGCCAGAATGTGCCGACCGTGGCCCTCACCGCCAAGGCCGGAACCTGGGATCACTACGGCCTGCAACTGGACGCCGGCGGCCCGCTGAACAGCAGCGGCACGGTACGCGGTCGCTTCGTTGCCGACGAGGATCAGAGCAACTCGTTTATCGACTACGACTGGAGCAAGACCCATTCGTTGTACGGCGCCCTGGACTTCGACTTGCGCGACGACACCACCCTCGGCCTGGCTGTCAGCAACTCCGACGCCAGCGCCCGGCCGATGGTTCGCGGCCTGCCACGCTACGCCAATGGCAAGACGGTGGATCTGTCGCGCTCGACCTTCACCGGTTCCGACTGGAACCGTTCGCACATCGACGTGACCACGGTCTATGCCGACCTCGAACACCGCTTCAACGACGACTGGAGCGCCAAGGTCGGCGCGGTGCGTATGAGCGAGAACAACGACTCGACCCAACAACGGGTGCAGAGCAGCGGCGATGGCCTGAACCTCGATGGCACTGGCGTGCAGTACGCCGACTGGGTCACCGATTTCGACTCAACCAAGGTTGGCGTCGACGCCAACCTGGTCGGGCATTTCGACGCCTTCAACATGGCCCAGGAAATCGTCGTCGGCGGCAACTATTCCAAGTTCACCTCCGATGACCGCATCGCCCGGACTTTCAACGACAGCAGCGACAGCATCTTTGACATTGATCATCACCGCCCCGCCATCAGCTACGACAGCCTGCTCAACACTCCGGGCGGGCGCGGCACCAGCAGCAAGTACGACATTCGCCAGAAAGGCCTGTACGGCACCTGGCGAGTCAAGCCGATCGAGCCGTTGACCCTGATCCTCGGCAGCCGCGTCAGCTGGTACGACTACCGCTACACCGCCGCCAACGAGTTCGCCATCACCCATGACATCGCGGTGCAAAACCCCAGCACCATGAGCGAAAACGGCGAAGTCACGCCGTTCCTCGGCGCCATCTACGACCTCAACCGCGAGTGGTCGGTGTACGCCAGCTACACCGATGTGTTCCAGCCGCAGAGCGAGCGCGATGCCAGTGGCAGCGTGCTCAAGCCGGTGGTGGGCAGCAACTATGAAGTCGGCCTCAAGGGCGAATTGCTCGACGGCCGGGTCAATACTTCCTTCGCGCTGTTCCGCTACGACCAGGAAAACCGCGCGGTGAATGACGTCGCCTCGGGCTTCGCCTGCGACGGCTGGTACTGCTCGACCGCCTCGGGCAAGGTGCGCAGCCAGGGCCTGGATGCGGAAGTCAGCGGCGAAGTGCTCGACGGCCTGAACCTGTTCGCCGGCTACACCTACAACACCACCAAGTACCTCGATGACCCGGTCAATGAAGGTCGAGTGTTCAGCCAGTGGACGCCCAAGCACATGCTGCGGGTGTGGAGCGACTATCAGTTCAGCGGCGACTGGAGCCGGGTCAACGCCGGCCTGGGCTTTACCAGTCAAACCCATACCCTGGGTTACGAGCGAACCTATGAAGTGCCTGGCTATACGGTGTGGAACGCACGCCTGGGCTACAAGCTGAGCGAGGAAGTCGACCTGGCGCTGAACGCCTACAACCTGTTCGATAAACATTACTACGTCGCCGGCTACAACCAGCTCGACGGCAACAACAACTTCGGCGACCCGCGCAACCTGATGTTCAGCGTCAAGTACACCCCGACCTTCTGAGCCTTTGCTCGTCACCCACTGCAGGCGCCAGCCTGCTGGCGATAGCGGTAGGCCAGTCAATATTATTGGCGGCTGACACACCGCTATCGCGGGCATGCCCGCTCCCACAGTGGGTGTGTGGAAGCCTGTCGACTCGTGGCGATGAAGTTGACGCGGTCTGGCCAATGTTCACCTAAGCTCAAAAGTCATGGCATGCCGCCATCAACGGACAGTGATGCAGGGTGTTCGTCATGAATCTGAAATCCGTGTGGTCGACCGTCCTGCCTCGCGGATCGGTCGACGCGATTGCCCCGACCCGACGCTTCGACCTGCTGCGCTGGTTCTCGCTGATCAGCTTTGTCCTGATCAGCGCCATTGCCTTCGGCCTGGGATCGATCTCCACACGCTTCCTGATCAACGAGAGCCTGGAGCGCGACGCCCTGCTGTCAGCACAGTTCATTCAGAGCCTGGCCAAGGGCGAAGTCCGGCATCACGGTTTATCCGGGATGCGCATGGGCGACATCCTCGCGCCGGTCGACTACGCCATGCTGGCACCGGACATCGCGCAGAATCGCCTGCGCGCGCGCTCGGAGTTCTTCGATCACCTGGCCAACCTGCCTGACACCCTGCTAATCAACATCTACTCGGCGCAACGCCGGGTGATCTGGTCGAGCAACCCGCAACTGATCGGGCACAGGATTGACGATGACCCCGCCCTCGATGCCACCTTCAGCGCCAGGGAACCGGTGCTGGTGCGCTACAGCGAACTGAATGAACAACGCCCCGAACAGAAATTCCTCCGTGAACCGGAAATGTTCTACATCGAGAACTACATTCCCCTCAGCGACGACCGCGGCAACATCCTCGCCGTAGTGGAAATCTACAAGGAACCGGTAGACCTGATCGAACGGGTCGACCGTGGCTATGCCTGGATCTGGCTGTCCACCGCGGTCGGCGGCCTGCTCCTGTACTTCGGGCTATTCTGGATCGTGCGCCGGGCGGCGATGCAACTGGCCGCGCAGGAAAACCAACTGGTCGCCAACAAAACCTACGTCGGCCTGGTGGAAATGTCCTCCGCCGTCGCCCACAACCTGCGCAACCCGCTGGCGGTCATTCGCAGCAGCGCCGAACTGGCCCATGACACCCCCGGCCAGCCAGCCAAAAACAACATTGGCGATATCATCGGCCAGGTCGATCGCATGGCCGGCTGGGTCCACGACTTGCTGGTGTGTTTGCGGCCTCTGCGCGGTGAACCGCAACCTCTGGCTCCGCTGCCGATCGTCCAGACGGCGCTGACCCAGTTCAGCCAACAGTTGACCCTGGCGCAGGTGCGGGTCGAGTTCAAGCCAGAACCGCTGCCGCTGATCATCAGCCACCCGTTGCTGCTGTCACAGATCCTCAACAGCGTGATTGCCAATGCCATGGAAGCGATGCACGGCGGCGGAACCCTGAGCATCAGCGCGCGCCTCGACAAGTCGCGGCAATGGCTGGACCTGATCATCGCCGACAGCGGTGAAGGCATGTCACGGCAACAGGAACTGCTGGCGTTCAAATCTTTCTACACCACCCGACAGGGACGGCTGGGCATCGGCCTGGTGATGGTCAAGCAGATCATGCAGAGCTTTGGCGGCGAGGTCAGCCTGAGCACCTTCGAGCAGCAGGGCACGTCCGTGTGCCTGCGGTTCAAGGTGGCGCAATGAGTCAGTCTTTATGGAGGATTCAAACTTGTACAGACACCCCCTGAACACTGCGGTAATCATCCATCTTGTCGAGAGAAGCATTATGCCTGGCCATGGCATTTATCCTTTTTACGCACGCTAAGGAAAAGCTGATGAGCAACTCCTCCGCGCCCTCCGCACTATTGCCCCCGTTGACCTCCAATAACTGGATGCAGTGCTTCAAGTCCTCAATAATCCCTGGTGAATAAAGTTTGCCATGCTCGTCCATATGCTCAAATGCAGCCCATGCCTCAAGGACCAGTTTGGTTCTGTAGGCTTTTCTTTCATCCCGCAGACCTCGCTCATACCCGGTTCTTTCGGCGCCCCGTTGTTCATCCAGATGTTGATTTGCCAAGACCCGCGCGGCCAGTGCCTGATGAGTTTGCAGAGCATGCAATTGCTCGGCGCCGCGTGCGCATTTGTTTTTCCAGAATGACCTGACTCGGCGGACCCAGGCGGGATAAATCGACAGACATTGCGCAGAAGTCACGCGGGTTTGCGCTGCTACTTCCTCGAATGTGAGCACCGCCACCGGCAATCGGGTGCCCTTGCCAAAAAGGGCATCGAACAACTTCCCGAGCGTTGTATAAGTCGAGAGCTTCGGCAGACAAGTCCACTGAGAAAAACAATCGACCTGCTGTGAGTTCAACCCAGAACAGTCAACCAACAAACTGTAATGTTCAAATAGTCGGATTTGTATATTTACGGTCGTGATCATTTTCAACGTCCCCATCGCACTTGGCTGCTTTCGATGTGGGCATGTAACCATATGAAATTGCGCAAGAAAACACAAAAAATATATATTATTGGTTTTGTCAATATTTTATTTAATTTTATTGTTTGCTAATCTAACCCTTACCTCGCGCTTAAAAAAAAGCACTCACGGCATAAGGGAAGTTAAATACCCCTTTAGTCGAGCTTGTGCGCCCCTCATACGACTATTTCACCACTGCTGTCCCGCCTCTTTACCCCCTACTTGAATCGCGCTGGCAACTGCTCGGCAAACGGATAAAAACCAAAATACGGCTTGGCCTCTTCGATCACCCGTGCGAACGAAGGCCGGCTGGCCAGGCGCTCGAAATAAGCGCTCAAGCCAGGACACTCAGCGGAAAACGGCACCAGGGTGCTGGCGTAGAACAGCGCCGGGGCAGCGGCGCAGTCGGCCAGGCTGAAATCGTCACCGACGATCCAGGCATTGCCGGCGAGTTGGCGCTCGATCATGCCGTAGGCGGTGGCCAGGGTGGTGCGCGCAGCACTCAAGTCGGCATGGGTGCCACGCAGACGGTCGGCGACGATTTCCTGCATCGGGCTGTGCACGTAGTTGTCGAAAAAACGGTCCCAGAAACGCACGTCCAATGCCCTGCCCCAATCGCTTGGCAACAACGGATGCAGCCCGCCGTAATAGTGGTCGAGGTATTCGATAATCACACTCGACTCCGCCACATCACGCTTGCGCAGTTGATCATGGAGCACCGGAAACTTGCCCATTGGCCACAGCAACTGCAGCTCCAGGCGGTCAGCGTCGTTACCCAGATTGATGATCCGGCGTTCGAATTCAACGCCGCACTCATTCAACGCGATCAGCACCTTGTGGCAGTAGGACGACAGCGGGTGGAAGTACAGAGTCAGCGACATGTCAGGCCCCTCGATGTAACAAAGTTTCTCTATGCGCAACTTGCATCTTCCAACTATAGGCTAGGCTTTGAGCAGCTCATTGCTCACGATGCTCGTATCTGCAGGGTTGGATGGTTTTCTGGAGAGCGTCTGCAACAGCTGCCTCAGACAGGACTAATCCGTTCGCGCAGGATTGACCAGATGACCGAGCCTCTTCTCAGCTTTGATGCACTCAAGCGCGCCGCGGCCAGCGGCGAAATCGATACCGTACTGGTGTGCATGGTCGACATGCAGGGCCGCCTCGTCGGCAAGCGCTTCCAGGTCGAATTCTTCATCGACAGCGGCTACCAGGAAACCCATTGCTGCAACTACCTGCTGGCCGATGACATCGACATGGAGCCGGTACCCGGCTACGCCGCCGCCAGCTGGAGCAAGGGCTACGGCGACTTCGTGCTCAAGCCCGACATGTCCACTCTGCGCCGCGTGCCCTGGCTCGAAGGCACCGCCCTAGTGCTGTGCGACGTGCTCGATCACCACCACCGCCAGGACCTGCCCCACAGCCCACGGGCAATCCTCAAGAAGCAGGTCGAGCGCCTGCGTGCCCGAGGCTACACCGGTATGTTCGCCTCGGAACTGGAGTTCTACCTGTTCGACGAGAGCTACGCGGACATCCACCGGCGCAACTATCAGGCACCGAAGACTGCCGGGCACTACATCGAGGACTACAACATCCTCCAGACCACCCGCGAGGAACCGGTGCTGCGGGCGATTCGCAAGCACTTGCAGGCCTCGGGGATTCCCGTGGAAAACTCCAAGGGCGAATGGGGCCCGGGCCAGGAGGAGATCAACATTCGCTACGCCGACGCGCTGACCATGGCCGACCACCATGTGATCATCAAGCACGCCTGCAAGGAGATCGCGCAGTTACAGGGCAAGGCGATCACCTTCATGGCCAAGTGGCGTTACGACGCCGCCGGTTCCAGCAGCCATATCCACAATTCGCTGTGGGACAAAAGCGCGAAAAAGCCGCTGTTCTTCGATGCCAAGGCTGAGTTCGGCATGTCCAAACTGATGCGCGCCTGGGTCGCCGGGCAACTGAAATACGCCGGTGATATCACCTGCTTCCTCGCGCCTTATATCAACTCCTACAAACGCTTCCAGGCCGGCACCTTTGCGCCGACCCGGGCGGTCTGGAGCCGCGACAATCGCACCGCCGGATTTCGCCTGTGTGCCGAAGAAAGCAAATCGATCCGCATCGAATGCCGGATCGGCGGCGCCGACCTCAACCCCTACCTGGCCTTCGCCGCGCTGATTGCCGCAGGTCTGGCCGGTATCGACGAGAAGCTCGAACTGGCGCCGCCCTACGAGGGCGATGCCTACGCCGACGAGCAACTGCCGGAAGTCTCCAAGACCCTGCGCGAGGCCTGCGCCGCACTCAAGGCCTCGGGCATGTTGCGCGAGGCTTTTGGCGACGAGGTGGTCGAGCATTACGTGCACACCGCCGAGTGGGAACAGAAAGAGTACGACCGGCGGATCACCGACTGGGAACTGCAGCGCGGCTTCGAGCGCTATTGAGAACGGCATGACAACCAAGGTCCAGCTGATTTCCCCGGTCAATGGCCGGGTCTATGTCGAGCGCCAGTGTGCCGATGCGGCGCAGATCGACCAGGCCGTAGCGGATGCCAGCGCCGCGCAGATCCTCTGGCGCCGGCGTACCTTCGACGAGCGTGCGGCACTGTGCAACGCGGCGGTGCAGGCGATGCTGTCGATGCAGGAGCAGATCGTCCCGGAGCTGGCCTGGCAGATGGGTCGGCCGGTGCGTTACGGCGCCGGCGAGCTGCGCGGGTTTGCCGAGCGCGCCCACTACATGATCGGCATCGCCGCCCAGGCCCTGGCGCCCATCGAGCCCGAACCCATCGCCGGTTTTCGCCGAACCATCAAGCGCGAGCCGCTGGGCACGGTGCTGGTGGTCGCACCCTGGAATTACCCCTACCTGACGGCGGTGAACAGTGTCATCCCGGCGCTGATGGCCGGCAATGCAGTGATCCTCAAGCACGCCACGCAAACCCTGCTGGTGGGCGAGCGTTTTGCCCAGGCCATGCAGCAGGCCAATCTGCCGCCGGGGCTGTTTCACAACCTGCTGCTCGATCACTCGCAGACCGCCGCATTGATTGCCTCGGGCCGCGTGCAGCAGGTCAATTTCACCGGTTCGGTGGACGCCGGGCGGGCCATGGAGAACGCCGCCTGCGGGCGCTTTATTGGCGTCGGCCTGGAACTCGGCGGCAAGGATCCGGCCTACGTGCGCGCCGACGCCAACCTCGAGCATGCGGTGGAAAACCTGGTGGATGGCAGCTACTTCAATTCCGGGCAAAGCTGCTGTGCGATTGAACGTATCTACGTCGACAGAAAGCTCTTCCCGGCCTTCGTCGAGCGCTTTATCGCCCTGACCGGCGAATACGTGCTCGGCAATCCGCTGAATGAAGCCACGACCCTCGGCCCACTGGTTTCAGCCGGGGCCGCCGACGCGGTGCGCGGGCAAATCGCGGCGGCATTGGCCCAAGGCGCAACGGCGCTGATCGACGCCCGCGCCTTCCCTGCCGACCTGCCAGGCAGCGCCTATCTGGCGCCGCAAGTGCTGGTGGATGTCAGCCACCGGATGGCCGTGATGCGCGATGAGAGCTTCGGTCCGGTGGTGGGCATCATGCCGGTGGACGATGACGAACACGCCCTCACCTTGATGAATGACAGCCCGTTCGGCCTCAGCGCCTCGCTCTGGACCCGCGACCAGACCGCCGCCGAGCACCTGGGCAACGAAATCGCCACCGGCACGGTGTTCATGAACCGCTGCGATTACCTCGACCCGGCGCTGGCCTGGACCGGGGTCAAGCACAGCGGACGCGGGATCACCCTGTCGCGCCTGGGCTACGAACACCTGACCCGGGCCAAATCCTTCCACCTGCGGCACGAGGTGTAGCACATGAACCTGCGCGGAAACTGGAATTACCCCACAAGCATCCGTTTCGGGGTCGGGCGTATCAATGAGCTCGCCGAGGTCTGTCGCAGCCAGGGGATCCTGCGTCCGCTGCTGGTCACCGACAGCGGCCTGGCCCGCGCGCCGATAACCCTTGCCGCCGTGGAGGCGCTGCGTGATGCCGGGCTGGGGGTGGCGATGTTCAGCGACCTCAAGCCCAATCCCGTCGAAGCCAACCTCGCTGGAGGACTCGCAGCCTGGCGTGCCGGCCAGCATGACGGGGTCGTTGCGTTTGGCGGCGGCAGCGGCCTGGACATGGGCAAGCTGATCGCCTTTATGAGCGGCCAGACCCGCCCGGTCTGGGACTTCGAAGACATCGGCGATCAATGGACCCGCGCCGATGAGAGCCGCATCGCCCCGGTGATCGCGGTGCCGACCACCGCCGGCACCGGCTCTGAAGTCGGGCGCGCAGCAGTGATCATCGACGAACGAACCCACACCAAGCGCATCATCTTCCATCCGAAAATGATGCCCCGCGTGGTCATCAGCGACCCGGCCCTGACCGTGGGCATGCCGGCGAAAATCACCGCTGGCACCGGCATGGATGCCTTCGCCCACTGCCTGGAAGCCTATTGCGCCCCGGGCTTTCATCCGCTGGCCGACGGCATTGCGGTCGAAGGCATGCGCCTGGTCGCCAGTGCCTTGGTGCGCGCCGTGCGCACCCCAGCCGACCTCGACGCCCGCGCGCAGATGCTCGCCGCCGCGGCGATGGGCGCCACCGCGTTCCAGAAAGGCCTGGGCGGCATGCACGCGCTGTCCCATCCGATTGGCGCGCTGCACGACACCCACCACGGCATGACCAACGCCACCGTGATGCCCTACATCCTGCAGTTCAACCGGCCGGCCATCGAGGAACGCATCACCCGCCTCGCCGCCTACCTGGGCCTGCCCAACCCGGGCTTCGACAGCTTCCTGGCCTTTGTCCTCAAGCTGCGCCAGGACATCGGCGTGCCCCACACCCTGCGCGAGCTGGTGGTAGGCGATCCCGAGGTCGAGCTGATTGCCGACATGGCGATCATCGACCCGTCCGCCAGCGGCAATCCGCTGACATTGAGCCGGGATGACGCCATCGGGATTTTCGACGCGGCCTGGCATGGCCGTCTCTAGCGCCTACGCCAGGCGAAGCACGTTTCAGGAGCAGTACAACAGGGTGTTGAACGCCAGGCCATCGCGTCCCATCGGCGCCGTGGTTATGAATCAAACCTGCAGGGGCACATGTGATGAATCCAGCAAGCCAGCCCGAATCCGCCGCCCATGACGACGACGTCAAGGCGTTGCACAGCATGGGTTACGCCCAGCAACTCTCGCGCCGAATGGGGGTGTTCTCCAATTTTGCGATTTCCTTCTCGATCATCTGCATCCTCTCCGGCGGCATCAACTCGCTGGCCCAAGGCACCTCGGGTGCAGGCGGCGCGGCCATCGGCATCGGCTGGCCCATCGGCTGTCTGATCTCCGGGGTGTTCGCCCTGGCCATGGCGCAGATCTCCTCGGCCTACCCCACGGCGGGCGGGCTGTACCACTGGAGTTCGATCCTCGGCAATCGCTTCACCGGCTGGCTCACCGCCTGGTTCAATTTGCTGGGATTGGTGACGGTGCTGGGGGCAATCAACGTCGGCACCTATTACTTCTTCTTCGGCGCCTTCGGCCCGGCCCTGGGCATGGAGGACACCATCACCACCCGGGTGATCTTCATGGCGATCCTCACCGGCATCCAGGCCATGTGTAACCACCTGGGCATCGGCCTCACCGCCAAGCTCACCGACTTCTCCGGCTACCTGATCTTTGCCACCGCGCTGGCCCTGACCATTGCCTGCCTGATCGCCGCGCCCAGCTACGACTTCGCCCGCCTGGTGACCTTCGGCAACTACTCCGGCGAGGCCGGCGGCAGCGTCTGGCCCCAAGTGTCCAATGGCTGGGTGTTCATGCTCGGGCTGCTGCTGCCGATCTACACCATCACCGGCTACGACGCCTCGGCGCACACCTCCGAGGAAACCCGCCAGGCAGCGACCTCGGTGCCCTGGGGCATGGTCATGTCGGTGATCTGGTCGCTGCTGTTCGGCTGGCTGATGCTCAGCTCCTTCGTGCTGATGCTGCCCAGCCTCGACGAAGCCGCGACCCATGGCTGGAGCGTGTTCTTCTGGGCGATGGACACGCAGATGAACCCGACCGTGAAAATGGCCCTGTACGTGGCGATTTTCATCTCGCAGTTTCTCTGTGGCCTGGCCACCGTGACCTCGGTGTCGCGGATGATCTTCGCCTTCTCCCGGGATGGCGGCCTGCCCTGTTCGAAAGCTCTGGCCAGCGTCTCCCCCAGCCATCGCAGCCCGGTGGCGGCGATCTGGACCGGCGCGACCCTGGCGGTGCTGTTCGTCTGGGGCTCGTCCCTGGTGTCGATCGGCGAAACCCCGGTTTACACCATCGTCGTCTCCTGCACGGTGATCTTCCTGTTCTTCTCCTTCATCATCCCCATCGTCCTCGGCCTGTTCACCTACGGTACCGCCAAATGGCCGACCATGGGCCCATGGAACATGGGGCGCGGGCTGTACTCGCTGTTCGCCGTGCTGTCGGTCCTGTCCATGGTGCTGATCTTCATCATCGGCATCCAGCCACCCAACGAATGGGCGCTGTACATCACCATCGGCTTCCTGGTCCTGACCGCCATCATCTGGTTCGCCTTCGAAGCCCGCCGCTTCCAGGGCCCGCCCATGGGCGAGATGATCCTCAAGCGCCAGGCGGAGATAGCCGCGCAGGAAGCGGCATTGCACCGGTCGGGGGAACGTTAATTAGTAGCCTTAGGTAAAGACAAAACGGCACACCTCCCAGTGGGCCGTTTTTACTTTCGGGAAAACCAGCGTCTTGGTCGAATATTGCTTGGGACACAAGTGACTTGAAAAATTGCACTGATAAAGGCGATCCATCGAATCAGATAATCATGCTCAAGAAAGTCTTTTGAGGCCGGGCAATACATAATGTATCCGTAACGTGCCACACTCATTTGTAGCGAGCCCCAAAACATTGACAAGCAAAAAAATGACCAGAACGTCCCCACCCCAAGGTCAACCCCTGACAACCTCCTGGCAATTTTGCGAAAAACAAGAAAAAACAGCAACGAGACAACGAAATACGCCACCACCATGACCGTCACACTATTCCCGGCTTTCAAATTGCTTACGCATCGATTCCAATGTAATCCAATCGGTGATCACTTCAGTCGCTAACGCAAGTTTCGTTGCCCCCATATAGTTACGCTGATAATCGGTACGGATATATCGGAACAAACGCCAAGCATCAGGCTTCAATACCATTCTGCCTGCTCCATAAGCGGAAAGTCCCAGATCAACACCTCCATAAGCAATATCGCCTTCAAATGCTCCGCCGCCCATCATTTTTGCGACCTCTTGATACCCTTTTCTTACGGGGCCTTGGGTATCCGCGCGGCCTTCCCAAAGGTTTCGTCCATTTTCATACGTATTGTTCGCCCCATGCGCCATGAGAGGAAACCCGGCAAAAAGGCACAGTGTGCCGATCGATCCATAGCAAATACCCGCCCCCGCTGCGAATTGTAGTGCTCCGGCGATAGTCGAAACGCCTTTTTGAGCAACCTCCAGCGATTGGCTGAGTAAACTGTCCTGCTCTCTTTTTATTTCAGCTAAACCCTGTTCAGGGCTTTTTTGTCCCAGCGCAACATCATTGACAATACCTCTGGCGTAATAAGCGACTTCACGATTGAACTGGATGCGCAAGGTGCCATCCGTGATATGGCGAACGCTCACGGTGCACGCCTGATTTACCAGATTACCTGCGGCCTTGTTCACCACCGAAACATCGCAGCTGCTCGAATTGCAATGATGTTCTGGCAGGTCATCGGCTGTTACTCGCCCCATGAACTGTACCCCGTAGTTCCTGCCAGGTGATGGAACCATGCAATTTCCCGATAACGAATAGCAAGATGCTCTTGAGGTTCGGCGTCGTTATGTGAAACCACGTGAGGCATATCCACTGTCAGATGAGCAATCATTCCACCGCTGATCTCAACTGTGTAAAACTTCTCCTGCACGCCAAGCCTGGAAACTCGATAGAAGCTAATGGCACAGCTGATCGACTCTCTATTAGCCAGTGCCTGGGCTAATAAAGGCGACGACTTATCAATATTCTTCGTGATAATTATTGGGTTATGCGTCGACTTATTGATATTCCCAATATTCGCCATATTGTGGCTGTAAGAGAGCACCATGATTTCGTCTTTATGCCCAACCTGGCATTTATTGCCGATAGACTCCTGGGATGAACAGCCCGCTGAAATCAATCCTTGGTTCTTTCCGGTGATCGTCATGTAACCGTGATTAGCCATACGTTCCGCTCCATCTAGTGAGCGGAAGATCCTAATGCAAATGTTCCAGGCAGCTTGTAGGACCGATTTCCGAAAAAAATGACAAAATATGACGAGAACAAAAACTGCGATTCGATAGCGGCTCCTGCAGTGTCTAGCACGAGTTTGAGCCGCTTACGCACGTGCATGCTCACTCGGCAAACGATCCCGTGCGCACCTCGCCGGCGCGCAGATAACGGCAAATCAGCACACCAATGGGTGTGCTGGTGACCTGCTCAAGCCTGAACGCCGCAGCCTGGGCATCGTCACCGAATAGACGCTGCCCGCGACCGAGCACTACCGGAAACGTCATCAAGCGCAACTCATCCACCAATCCCGCCGCCAACAGTTGCCGCACCAGATCGCCGCTGCCCTGGGTCAAGAGCGGCGCCCCTGTGTGGCGTTTCAACGCGCACTGCAGCCCACACTTCAAGCCACAATTCCCCCCTTGGCGATCCGCCCAAAACCCGCTGCAATGCGCCCCGCCCAAGCCCGCCAACCAGAAAAACCACTACCAGGCAAATAAACCAAAATCCCCATGTGTTTCCCTCGTCTTTTTAAACGTCGCACTGTTCATCGCCCGTTTTCAGCCGTCTGGAGTTCCCCCATGCCCTCACCCAAATCCCTGCCCACCGCACTCCTCGGGCTGGCCCTCGCCTGTCCGGCCCTGGCGCACGCCGAGGGGCTGGAGTTGGGGCAGGTGTTGATTGATGCGCCGGGGCTCGAGGGTGCCGACCAGAGCGTGGCCGAGGCCGAGGCGCGGTTGGCGCAGGTGCCGGGGGGCAGCAATGTGGTGGATATGCGTCGGCCGCTGCAGGGTCGGGTGGCGAGCAATCAGGATGTACTGGCGTATCAGCCGGGGATTTATGCGCAGTCGGCGGGTAATGAAGGGGTGAAGATTTCGATTCGCGGCTCGGGCATCAACCGCGCGCCGGGGGCCCATGCTTCGGGGCTCTACGCGATGCTCGACGGCCTGCCGCTGACCGGTCCGGGTGGTACGCCTTATGAGCTGCTGGAGCCGTTGTGGCTCGATCATGTGGAAGTGCTGCGCGGTGCCAACGGCTTTGATCGCGGGGCGCTGGCCCTGGGCGGCGCCATCGATTATGTCAGTCACACCGGCTACAACGCGCCGAAGTTGCAGGTGCGCTATGCCATGGGCAGTCACGGGTATGTGCAGCGTCAGGTCAGTTCCGGGCAGGTACTGGGGGATCTCGATTACTACGTGGCACTGACCGACGCCAGTGCCGATGGCTATCAGGACCACACCGCCAGCGAGAGCCAGGGGCTGATCGCCAATGTCGGTTATCGCTTCAACCCGCAACTGGAAACGCGCTTCTATATGCGTTACCGCGAAACTGATAACGATCTCGCCGGGCGGGTGACCAAGCATTCCATCGAACACGATCCACGGGCCGCCAACCCGGCTTATGTCTCCCGGGACGACAGCCGCAAGCAGCCCGGCAGCACCTTTATCGGCAACAAGACCACCTACTACATCGACGACGATTCCAGCGTGCAGACCGGACTCGTCTATCACGACTACCCGATGGACCTGCGTGAAGGCCCGAACCGCCTGAAGGTGGCCTACACCGATGTCAGCGGCACCTTCGACTACAAGCGTCGCGATACCCTGTGGGGCCTGGAAAGCCACAGCACCCTGGGCCTGCGCAGCACCAAACATCTGCCGAACGCCGGGGCCAGTGAGCGGGTGCGCATTCCCACCATTCCAAACACCATCAACTACGCGCCGGGCACGCCCATGCGCAACTTCACCTACCAGGGCTCAGACAACGTCCTGCATGCCAGCAACGACCTGGAGATTGCCGACGACCTGTGGCTGACCACCGGCCTTGCGGCAATCTACACCCGTCGCGAAAGCGCAGTGACTTACCCGGACGGCGGCGGCAAGACCAGCATGAGCGACTGGGACTATGCCCCGCGCATCGGCCTGCGCTACCAGCTGACGCCCGAAGTGCAAGTATTCGGCAATCTCAGCCGCTCGGTCGAGGCGCCCCATCCGTGGTCGCTGATCTACAGTGCCAACCAGCGCTTCGGCGATGGCAGCGGCCCGGCCACCGGCACCCAGCAAGTGCCCATCGAGTTGCAGAACCAGACCGCGACCACCCTCGAACTCGGCGGTCGTGGCAACGCGGCGCTGGGTCAATGGAGCCTGGCCTGGTACTACGCCCAGGTGCGTCACGAATTGCTCTCGGTGCGGCCGGACGCCAGCGCCGTCACGCCCTATGAATTGAACGCCAGCGCCACCGTGCACCAGGGCGTAGAAGCCAGTCTGCAGAGTGCGTTGTGGGCGGCGGCGGATGGCGGCAAGCTGAGCTTGCGCCAGAGCTACACCTTCAGTGATTTCCACTACCGCGACGACGAGCGTTTTGGCGACAACCGCCTGCCCGGCCTGCCGATGCACTACTACCAGGGGGAATTGCGCTACGACTGGCCGCAGGGTTTCTTCGCTGCGCTCAACACGCAACTGGTGTCAAAGGTGGCGGTGGATTACGCCAACAGCTACTACGCCGACCCTTACGCGCTATTCGGTGCGACCCTCGGCTGGAACGCACCCAAGGGCGACTGGCAGACCTGGCTCGACCTGCGCAACCTGACCGACAAGCACTACGCCGCCACCGTTACTCCGGGCTACGACGACAAGGGCCTGGACGCCGCCCGTTCGACACCCGGCGAAGGCATGGCGGCGTACGTCGGCATCACCTGGAATTTGCTCTAAAGGCGCGCGCCTCAGCCGGCCAATTCGCGCAAGCGCGCCAGCTCGGCGGCCGGTAAGGCGATGCCTTGCGCCAACGAGGTGGCCCGCTCCTGAAAGCGTCGGTCACCGGGCATACGCTGCAGCCCCACCTCACGCATGTGCCGGACCAGTTCTTCGCTGCGGCTGGCGAACCCGGCGCCGCCGGCCTTGCTCGGGTCGATGACGATAATCAGCTGGCCGGTCCACGGCGTTTGCGCGCCAGGATGCTGCGTCCAATCGAACTCGAAAGAGAAGTTGCCGCCGGTCAGCGCCGCCGCCAGCAACTCGACCATCATCGACAGCGCCGAGCCCTTGTGTCCACCAAACGGCAACAGCGCGCCGCCGCCAAGAATGGCTTTCGGGTCACGGGTTGGCTGGCCCTGGCTGTCGACGCCCATGCCTTCGGGCAACAGCTCACCCTTGCGCGCAGCGATCTGCACATCGCCATGGGCGATAGCGCTGGTCGCCAGGTCGAAAACGATCGGCTCGCCGCCGGCACGCGGCGCGGCGAAGGCGATCGGGTTGGTGCCGAACAGTGGCCGTTGCGCACCGTGGGGCACCACGCAGGTCATGCTGTTGACCACACTCAAGGCCACCAGGCCTTCATCGGCAAACGGCTCGACGTCCGGCCACAGTGCGGCGAAGTGGTGCGAGTTACGAATCGCCAACACGGCGATCCCGGCGCTGCGGGCTTTCTCGATCAGCAGGCTGCGGGCCGCCGCCAGGGCCGGCTGGGCGAAACCGCCGCCAGCGTCGACTCGCACGAAACCCGAAGCCGCGTCTTCAACCTTAGGCACTGCCTGGCCGTTGACCCAACCGCTGGCCAGCGACGACAGATAACCGGCAATCCGAAATACGCCGTGGCTGTGGGAGCCGTCGCGCTGGGCGCTGGCGCAGTTGTAGGCCAGCACCTTGGCGACGTCGCTCGAGGTGCCGTGGCGCTCGAAAATCTGTTGCAGCAACAGCGCCAGGTCGGCGAACGAGATGGCGGCCATTTCCGCCGGGGCGGCAGTGGGTTGGGACATGCTGAGGCTCCAATCGAATTGTTTTTATGAGTATGAGGCGGCGCGAGCAACTATCCAGCGATGACAGTTATCTGTCAAATATTGACTTTATGACAGAAAACATCCATTTTCTGCCGCAAGCGCTGAATAACAACAGGAAACAGCCTTGAGCCAGCCTATCAAACAACGCCTTGAAAGTAGCCTGTCCACCGCCGCCGCGTCGGGCCGGGCGATTGCCAGCTATATGCTGGCCAATCTCTATGAGCTGCCGTTCCAGACCGCCGCCGATATCGCCGCCAAATTGAACGTCAGCGAATCCAGCGTCGGGCGCTTCTGCCGCTCCATCGGCTACAGCCATTTCAAGGATCTGAAAAACGACCTCAAGGCCGACCTTGGCGATGGTCCGTGGCTGGTCGGCGACCGCCTGCAGGAATTCCGCCAGCAAGCCAGCGAGGGCCCGCAAGGCCTGCCGCGCAGTTTCGAGCTGGAAGTGGCGGCGCTGGTCAAGGTCTACGAATACAGCCTGACCCCGGCCTGGCACACCGTCAGCCAGCGCCTGGCGACCCGGCGCAAGGTGTTTGTCGCTGGTTTCCAGACCGAGCGCGGCATCGCCGCCTCCATGGTCCACCTGCTGCAGTACCTGCGCGATGACGTGCATTGGGTCGACGGCGCCGCCGGGCATTACGCCGAAGTGCTGCTCAGCGCCCCCGAGGACAGCGCCCTGGTGGTGTTCGAAGCCCGGCGTTATTCGCGCCACGCCTTGACCCTGTGCCGCAAGGCCCGCGAAGCCGGGATCCCGGTGACCCTGGTCACCGACACTTTCTGCGACTGGGCCGAGCAGAACGCCGACGAGGTGTTCCGCGTGCCCACCGAATTCAATCTGTTCTGGGAATCGACCGCAGCGATGCTGTCGCTGGTCCACCTGCTGGTCAACGACGTCTGCAAGCAAATGCCGGCGGCCGTCGAAAAGCGTCTGGAGGCCATCGCGGCGCTGCACAACGAGTTCGTTGGATACACATCGTCACCAAGCTCAAAACAATAAAACGAGGTGCTGGATGAAACACGTCATTCGCTTTGCCGGTGCATGCGCAATGGTCCTGGCTGCTGCCAGCAGCGCGCAGGCTGAAGTACTGAAGATCGCCACCGAAGGCGCTTACCCGCCGTTCAACTACGTGGACTCGGACAACAAGCTGCACGGTTTCGATGTCGACATCGCCAACGCGCTGTGCGAGCGCATGAAGGTCGAATGCAGCATCGTCGCCCAGGACTGGGAAGGCATTATCCCGGCGCTGATGGCGAAGAAATACGATGCGGTGGTGGCGTCGATGATCGCCACCGACGAGCGCAAGCAGAAGATCGATTTCACCGAGCACTACTACCGCACGCCGCTGTCGGTGGCGGTACCCAAGGACTCGCCGATCACCGACGCGCAGACCAAATTCAAGGGCCTGACCGTGGGCGCCCAGGCGTCCTCGACCCAGGCCATCTACGCCGAAGACCACTACGCGCCGGCTGGTGCCGATGTGAAGTTCTACCCGACCCTCGATGAGGCTAACAGTGATCTGGCGGCCGGCCGCGTCGACGGTGTAATCGCCGACAAATTCCCGCTGCTGGCCTGGCTCGGCACTGCCGGCAAGGACTGCTGCAAGATCATTGGCGACGTCAATGGCACCACCGCCGATGCCTCGATTGCCGTGCGCAAGGGCGACGATGCCCTGCGCGAGCGCTTCAACAAGGCGCTGGATGAAATCGTCGCCGACGGCACCTACAAGCAGATCTCCAGTCGTTATTTCGACTTCGATATCTACTGATCCCCCGCCCCTCGGGCTTGCCTGAGGGGCATTCCATGCCGACCCATCGCCTCCTGCCCCGGCGGGCGCGGTGCTGCGTGCGAGCTTAATTTCTGCAGAGGGTTCGAGCATGTTCGAACATCTATCATTACTGTCTTTCGCCAGCGGCGGCTGGGGCTCGGCCCTGCTCGCGGGTGCGCTGGTGACTATCGTCCTGGCCCTGAGCTGCCTGCCCATCGGCCTGCCACTGGGTCTGGGTCTGGCGCTGGCCGCACGCTCGAAACGGCGTTGGCCGCGGGCCATGAGCACGGTGTTCGCCACCGTGTTCCGTGGCCTGCCGGAATTGCTGACGCTGCTGATCATCTATTACGGCTGCCAGATCGGCGCACAGAAACTCTTGGCCGCCATGGGCTACGAAGCCGAAGTGGCGATCAACCCTTTTGTCGCCGCGATGATCGCCTTCAGCCTGGTGTTTGCCGCGTTCTCCAGCCAGATCTGGCTCGGCGCCTTCAAGACCGTGCCCAAGGGCCAGTTTGAAGCCGCTGCAGCACTGGGCCTGTCCAAGTGGACAACCTTCACCAAAGTGGTGCTGCCGCAACTGGTGCGCATCGCCCTGCCCGGCCTCTCGAATAACTGGCTGTCGCTGCTCAAGGACACCTCGCTGGTGTCGACCATTTCCCTGGTCGACCTGATGCGCCAGACCAACCTGGCCGTCAGCGTGACCAAGGAACCGATGCTGTTCTATACCGTGGCGTGCTTCGGTTACCTGTTTTTCTCGGCGCTGTCCGGTCGCCTGTTCCAGTACCTGGAGCAGTACTTCAGCCGCCATCAACGGAGCGCGCGGACATGAGCCTGGTGGAATTGCAGCAGATGTTCCTCAGCCCCGACTTGCTGGAACGCTACGGCCCGCGCTTTATCGACGGCCTGCTGGTGACCGCCAAGCTGGTGGCGATCTCCTTCACCCTCGGCGCCCTGCTCGGCTTGCTGCTGGCCTTGGGACGTTTGTCGAGCAACCGCTTTCTCAATCGTTTTACCAGCGTCTACGTGTACTTCTTCCGTGGCTCGCCGCTGCTGGCGCAACTGTTCATGCTTTATTACGGCCTCGGCTCGTTCAAGGGTTTCTGGCAGGACGTGGGCCTGTGGTGGTTCTTCCGCGATGCCTGGTTCTGCACCCTGCTGGCCTTCACCTTGAACACCGCGGCGTACCAGGCGGAGATCCTCCGTGGCGCCATCCTGTCGGTGGCCCAGGGTCAGCGCGAGGCCTCGAAAGCCCTGAGCCTGTCGCGCTGGACCACCTTCCGCAAAATCATTCTGCCGCAGTCGCTGCTGGTGGCCATCGGACCGCTGGGCAATGAACTGATCCTGATGATCAAGGCCAGTGCGATTGCTTCGCTGGTGACCATCTACGACCTGATGGGCGTGACCAAACTGGCGTTCTCCCGCAGTTTCGATTTCCAGATCTACCTGTGGGCCGCGGTGCTTTACCTGATCATCGTCGAAGTGGTGCGACGCAGCCTCAAGGCACTCGAAGGCCGCCTCGGCCGCCACCTGCAGTAACGCGAATTGACTCGGGCTGCCGCGGCGGCCCCCTGTATCAAGGATCTACCCATGCATTGCGACACCATCGTTCTAGGCGCCGGGATTGTCGGCGTCAGCACCGCGCTGCACCTGCAGGCCCGTGGCCGCAAGGTCGTGCTGATCGACCGGCAACAACCGGGCAACGGCACCAGCCATGGCAACGCCGGGCTGATTGAACGTGCCAGCGTGATTCCCTATGCTTTCCCGCGCCAGCTGTCGAGCCTGCTGCGCTACGCCGGCAACCAGCAATCCGACGTGCGCTACAGCCTCAAGCACCTGCCCAAGGCCGGCCCGTGGCTGCTGCAATACTGGCGTCATTCCGGGGCCAAGGGCCTGGCCGCCGCGACCCGGGCGATGCTGCCGCTGGTGGAGCGCTGCGTCAGTGAACACGACCAGCTCTCGGAGCCGGCGGGGATGCAGCACCTGATCCAGACCAGTGGCTGGATCGAAGCCTACAGCTCACCCGTCGCCTTCGCCAAGGCCCAGCAGGATGCCGCCGCACTCAAGGAGTTCGCCCTCAATTACCGAGTGCTGGACCGTACGCAGATGCACGCCAAACAACCCGGCCTGCACCCGGATGTCATCGGTGGCATTCACTGGCTGGACCCCAAGACCGTCAGCGATCCCGGCGGCTTGACCCGGGGTTATGCCGACCTGTTCGTCGCCCGTGGCGGAGTGTTCGTGATCGGCGATGCACTGACGCTGCAGCAGCGCGTCGGCAAATGGGAAGTGCTCAGTGAACAGGGCCTGGTGGTTGCCGATGAAGCGGTGGTCACCCTCGGCCCGCAGGCGCGGGGCGTGTTCGAACCGCTGGGCTACAAAATTCCGCTGGCGATCAAGCGCGGCTACCACATGCACTACGCCGCCCAGCCCGGCGCCTCCCTGCAGCAGCCGCTGCTCGATCCGGTGGGCGGCTACGTGCTGGCGCCCATGGTCGGTGGGATTCGCCTGACCACCGGCATCGAGTTCGCCGACAGTGATGATCCGATCAACGAAATCCAGTTGCGCCGCTGCGAGGAACTGGCCAGCGCGTTCTTCCCGCTGGGCGAACGCCTCAACGCCGAACCGTGGCTGGGTCGTCGGCCGTGCTTGCCGGACATGTGCCCGGTAATCGGCCCGGCGCCCCGACACAAGGGCCTGTGGTTCAACTTCGGGCATGCCCACCACGGCCTGACCCTGGGCCCGGTGTGCGGACGCCTGCTGGCGGAAATGATGACCGGCGCCGCCCCCTTCACTGACCCAACCCCTTACAGCGCCGAGCGCTTCCACTGATTGTCGGAGATTCACATGTCTGCTCTCTCTGCCGTTAAAGACGCCGCGCCGCACACCCGTGCCGACAACCGCAAGGTGGTGGTCGATATCGCCGGCCTGAACAAGTTCTATGGCGCCTTCCATGTGCTGCACGATGTCGACCTGAGCGTGCACGAAGGCGAACGTATCGTCCTCTGCGGACCCTCCGGATCTGGCAAGTCGACACTGATCCGTTGCATCAACCAGCTGGAAATCGCCGAGAAGGGTCGGATTCTGGTCAACGGTACCGACCTCGCCCACACCACCCGCGAAGCGGCCAAGGTGCGCAGCGAAATTGGCATGGTATTCCAGCACTTCAACCTGTTCCCGCACATGAGCGTGCTCGACAACTGCACCCTGGCACCGATCTCGGTGCGTGGCCTGAGCCGCAAGAAAGCCGAAGAACTGGCCGAGCACTTTTTGCAGAAAGTCGGGATCGCCAGCCAAGCCGGCAAATACCCCAGCCAACTCTCCGGTGGCCAGCAACAGCGGGTGGCGATCGCCCGCGCACTGTGCATGGAACCGAAGATCATGCTGTTCGACGAACCGACTTCTGCCCTCGACCCGGAGATGGTCAGCGAAGTGTTGGACGTGATGGTCAAACTCGCCGGCAGTGGCATGACCATGCTCTGCGTCACCCACGAAATGGGCTTCGCCCGCCAGGTCGCCGAACGCGTGCTGTTCCTCGACGGCGGCCGCATCATCGAAGACGCCCCGCCCGAAGCCTTCTTCAACGCTCCGCAAAGCGCCCGGGCCAAGGCGTTTTTGGCGCAGATTGTTCATTAGATTCCGGCACACCGCGGACCCGGTGCTCCGCCACTCATACTCGCTGGGACCATCCCGGGCGGCGATCGGCTGCTCGGGATGAGGCCTCCACATCCGCCAGGTGCAACGCCTGACCCACCGCCATCGCGATGCTGCGGTGATCCGATAAGCCAGCGTCCGTAAAACCAATGCAACAATTAACGCCGCACCCATCCTGGCAAACACCGTTATCTTTCTCGCTGCCAAACATTGGCACTCTGCTCATCCGCAAAAGGAATTTGATATGGACAGAAACAATGAAAGGTCTTTCGTTGCACGGGTTTATAGCGACGGCAAAAAGATGGAATTTCTTCAAACTTCCAGCGATGCAAACATATTGACCACCCGAGAAGGGTCCGGCCCGCCCCACGCGTACGACCCGATAAGCAAAAAGTGGGTTCGCGTAGGTCGTGGTCCACTGAAGTCCACTCTGCTGGTGCACTTGCGCTGCTACGACAGCCACTACCAGTTGCAGATTCTTGGTAAAAACGACACTTACCTCAGCGCCGACTACGACGATATTCTGGGTGCGTTCTCCAGTACGCAGCGCGATGTAACAAACTTCACCCTGCTGAACGCCGAACATCAACCTATCACCCTGGACGACTTGAATTACCCTCAGGCAGATATCTACCTGCAAACCGACAACGCAGGGCTGATAAAGCAATCGCTTTTTGAAAAGTGGGGCTACACCTATACCTGCTTCACCCACACCGCCGGTGACCTCAGGTTGTTCAATCTGGATATTTTGCAGCGACAAGTCGTAACTCCCGATAGCCCGGAACAATACGACTAACCCCGGTCGATCCGCAGTCTGATGGATGGCCTGCAATTGAAAAAAAAAGCCCCGCATCTTTCGATGCGGGGCTTTTTCATTCAGCGCCTGATCAGGCCGCCGGTTCCAGCTCGGCAACAGCCGAGGCAGGAACCACTGCTTGACCGCTCAGGGCCAGGTCCAGCAGCTCGCGGTTGGCCACTGCATACATGGCGTAGTCGGTGCCGCTGGCGGCACGGATTTCCACCAGCATGGCGCGCCAGCGTTCGAGCATCGCTTCGTGCTGACCCATCCACAGGGCCAGGCGCGCTTCCACGTCCTGGCTGCCATCGCCCTGCTGCAGGACCGAGATGGTGATCGCCCGCTGTTGCCAGTCGACGTCATCGCGGAACGCTTCGCGGGCCAGGGCCTGCCAGTTGTTTTCCACCGGCAAGGCACTGATCTGCTGCAAGTACCAGGTGATGTCCAGCTTCTCGCCGACAGCGAAGTAGGCCTTGGCCACTTCCGCCGGATCCTGACCGGTCACATCGGAGGCTTCGATCACCGGCAGCAGGGTGTACAGGTGCGAGGTACCCGCCACCATCCGTGCCAACAGCTCAGGTACGCCAGCTTCGACGTACGCCTGGTAACGCTTCTGCCAGCCTTCGCGGGTCGGGCCTTCCAGCAGTTCGTCGAGTTTGAGACCCAACTCCTTGAGGTGCGGACCGAAATGCGCGACGTCACGGGCAGCGTTCTGCTCGTTGCGACGGGTACGCAGGAACCAGCGCGTGGCACGACGACCGAGACGCATCAGCTCGTCCATCATCTCCAGTTGCACGTCAGCCGAAACCTTGTAGTCCAGGGCTTCGATCTGACGGAACCAGTGCGGGAGGTGGAAGATGTCACGCACGATCACATAGGCACCGGCCACGTTCGCCGGGGTCATGCCGGTCGACTCTTTGAGTCGCTGCACGAAGGTGATGCCCATGTGGTTGACCAGGTCGTTGGCGATCTGGGTGCTAACAATCTCGCGTTTCAGACGGTGACGGCGCATGGCGGCGGAGAACTTGCTCACCAGGGTCGGCGGGAAAGCGGTTTCCATGTCGCGGGTCAGGTAGTCGTCGTCCGGCACCAGGGAGCCCAACAGCTGCTCCTTGAGGTCGATCTTGCTGTAGGAGATCAGCACCGACAGCTCGGCACGGGTCAGGCCATGGCCTGCCGCAACGCGCTCATTGAGGGCATCTTCGGCCGGCAGGAACTCGATGGCGCGATCCAGCTTGCCGCGACCTTCGAGGTCGTTCATCAGGCGCTTGTACTCGGCAATCCGTGCATAGGCACGACGGGCTGCCAGGGACAGGGCCTGGGTCTGCTTGTAGTTGTTGCCCAACACCAGGCCGCCGACTTCGTCGGTCATGCTCGCCAGCAACTGGTTGCGCTGCTTGTCGGTCATGTCACCGGCCTGCACCACTTCGTTGAGCAGGATCTTGATGTTCACTTCGTGGTCGGAGCAGTCCACGCCACCGGCGTTGTCGATGAAGTCGGTGTTGGAGCCGCCGCCATTGAGGCCGAACTCGACACGACCCAGTTGGGTCATACCGAGGTTACCGCCCTCGCCCACGACCTTGCAGCGCAGTTCGTTGCCGTTCACGCGCAGTGCATCGTTGGCCTTGTCGCCGACATCGGCGTGGCTTTCAGTGCTGGCCTTGACGTAGGTACCGATACCGCCGTTCCACAACAGATCCACTGGCGCCTTGAGCAAGGCATTCAGCAGTTCGGTCGGGGTCAGCTTGTCGGCCTGGATGTCGAAGCGCTCTTTCATCTGCGGGGAAATCGCGATGCTTTTCGCGCTACGGGAGAAGATCCCGCCGCCTTCGGACATGATGCTGGTGTCGTAGTCCGACCAGGCCGAACGCGGCAGGTCAAACAGGCGCTGACGTTCGACGAAGCTGTTGGCAGGCGTAGGATTCGGGTCGATGAAGATGTGCAGGTGGTTGAAGGCAGCGACCAGTTGCAGCTTGTCGGACATCAGCAAGCCGTTACCGAACACGTCACCGGCCATGTCGCCGACGCCCACTACCGTGATGCTGTCTTCCTGGACATTGATGCCGCGCTCGCGGAAGTGACGTTGTACGCCAACCCACGCGCCTTTGGCGGTGATGCCCATTTTCTTGTGGTCGTAACCCGCCGAACCACCCGACGCAAACGCGTCACCCAGCCAGAAGCCGTAGTCGATGGCGATGCCGTTGGCGATGTCGGAGAAAGTTGCAGTGCCCTTGTCCGCCGCTACCACCAGGTACGGGTCGTCATCGTCGTGGCGAACCACGTTCAATGGCGGAACCAGCGCGCCGTCTTTCAGGTTGTCGGTGATGTCCAGCAGACCGGAAATGAAGATGCGGTAGCAGGCGATACCTTCGGCCGCGATCTCGTCACGGCTGCCGCCCAGTGGCAGGCGACGCGGCAGGAAGCCGCCCTTCGCACCCACCGGCACGATCACCGAGTTCTTCACTTGCTGAGCTTTTACCAGGCCGAGGACTTCGGTACGGAAGTCTTCTTCACGGTCGGACCAGCGCAGGCCGCCCCGTGCGACGTTGCCGAAGCGCAGGTGCACGCCTTCAACACGCGGCGAGTAGACGAAGATTTCGAACTTCGGTACCGGCTTCGGCAGCTCTGGAATGGCGTGCGGGTTGAACTTGAAGCTGAAGTACGACTTGTTCTGGCCGTTGGCATCGGTCTGGTAGAAGTTGGTCCGCAGGGTGGCCTTGATCAGGTCCAGGTAGCGACGCAGGATGCGGTCTTCGTTGAGCACCTGGACGTCGTCCAGGGCGGTCAGAATCGCCTGCTCCAAGCGCTGCTGCTTGTCGTCCAGGTCTTCGCTGGTCAGCTTGCGTGCCAGGTAGAAACGGGTCTTGAACAACCGGGTCAATTCGCGAGCGATGTCGGTGTGGTTGTTCAGGGTGCTGGCGATGTAGCCGAGGTCGAAGCCCAGGCGAATCTGCTTCAGGTAACGCGCATAGGCACGCAGCAGCGCAACGTCGCGCCATGGCAGGCCGGCGGTCAGCACCAGGCGGTTGAACGCATCGTTCTCGGCGTCGCCGCGCACGATGTGCACGAACGCATCCTGCAGGGTGTCGTTGAGTTGCTGGATATCCAGGTCCAGGCCTTCGGCAGCGGTGAAGGCGAAATCGTGAATCCAGAACTCGCGGCCATTGGTGTGACGTAGGCGATACGGGAACTCACCGAGCACGCGCAGGCCGAGGTTTTCCAGGATCGGCAAAACGTCGGACAGGGCCAGCGGGGTGTCGGCGTGGTACAGCTTGCAGTGCAGCTCGCGCTGGCCGGAGACTTGGCCCAGCGGCTGGTAGAAGCTCATTACCAGCGGATTTTTTTCGTTGAGGCTCAGCAGGTGCTGCATGTCGACCACCGCCGAATGCGCAGCAAAGCGCTCGCGGTAACCGGCCGGGAAGCCTTTCGGGAAGTCGGCCAGGACATTGGTGCCGTGGGCTTCGCCGAAGCTTTCGACGGTCAGCGCGGCGTAGTCGTCCTGCCAGCTGCGGCAAGCCTGGACCACTTCTTTTTCCAGCAACTGCGTGTCGATGTCGAGGCGGTTTTTCGGGTCGACACGCAGGATCAATTGCACGCGGGCCAGTACCGACTCGGAGAAGAAGGTCCAGAACTCGCAGTCGCTGGCCTTCAGGCGATCCATCAGCACTTGCTGGATCTTCTGCCGCACTTCGGTGGAATAGATGTCGCGTGGCACGTAGGCCAGGCAGTAGCAGAAACGGCCATATGGGTCTTTGCGCAGGAACACGCGAATCTTGTTGCGCTCCTGGATCTGCACGATCGACATCACGGTGCTGAACAGCTCGTCGACCGGGGTCTGGAACAGGTCGTCACGGGGCAGCACTTCGAGGACCTGGGCCAGTTCCTTGCCCAGGTGCGCCTTGGCCTGGAAGCCGGAACGCTGTTCGATCACTTCGACCTTGCGGCGGATGTACGGAATCACCCGCACGCTTTCGCCATACACCGAGGAGGTGTAGAGGCCCATGAAGCGGCATTCCTTGATCACCTTGCCGTCGGCATCGATCTGGCGGATCGACACGTAGTCAGGGTACGCCGGACGGTGCACACGACTCGGGTGCGCGGCCTTGGCGAACGACAGCGGGGTCGCTTCACGCAGGTAATTCACCGCGTAGTCTTCGATGCGCAGGTCTTCGGCGGTGAGGCCGGCGCGCAGCAGCTTGGTCAGGCCAAGGAAGGAATCCTGGTCATATTCGATATGACCGCCCGCCTGGTCTTCACGCACCACAAATTCTTCGTAGCCGAGGAAGGTGAAGTGATTGCCCACCAGCCACTCGAGGAAGCTCTTGATCTCGCCCTTCTCGTCAGCGGCGATGGCGAACTGGCTGTTGTCGACGCTGTCGATCAGCGCCTGGACCTTGGCCTTCATCGGCTCGAAATCAGCAACGGCAACCCGCACTTCACCGAGCACCTGCTCCAGTTCCTTGCTCAACACGTTGAGTTCGGCGGCATTGGCGCAGCGGTCGATTTCCAGGTACATCAGCGATTCTTGCAGAATGCCTTCGCCCTGGGTGCCTTTGGGCAGGATTTCCAGCAACTCGCCCTTGGCACCGCGACGCACGCTGAGCACGGTGGTCTGCAGGGTGTGGATGCTGTAGCCGCGACGGTTCAGCTCGGTGCGTACCGAGTCGACCAGAAACGGCAGGTCATGGTGCAGGACTTCAACCGCGGTGTGGGTCGACTGCCAGCCGTGGCGTTCGTAGTCAGGGTTGTAAACGCGCACTTGCGGTTGCGCATGATCGAAACGCTCAAGCAGGCGCCAGGCGGAAAGCGTGCAGCCGGCGAGGTCGGACAACCGGCGCTGAGTCAGTTCATCAAGAGAAATAATGCCGAAGAATTGTTCAGCGAACAGCGCCACTTGTGGCAGTGCCTGTTCACTGATGTGCTGCGCCAGTGCCGCTTGCAGTTGGTGCTGGAAGTCGGCTTTGCTGGCTGCGGTGAAGAACGCCATCTGTGGTACTCCGCTAGGGCTTGTTATTGATGGAAGCTCGCGTGCAAAACCCCTTTCGGGGCGCTGCGTCACCCTGGTCCTGAAACTCGGGCAGAGGTCGACAGGGTGACAGGTGGGTGAAGCTGGACGCGGCGTTCGCGTCACATTCACGTGTCACGATGGGCATCTGCAAAAACGACTGCCCGCCATCGGGCAATGCCTTTACAGGTGTCCATCCGTTGCGCAGCTTAACGAGAGCGGCAAGACCCGTGCTTGCGATGCTGCGACATATTCGGTCATCGGTACGCTGCTGCGCGGCGCTGCATCGAACAACACTAGCAGGCGATAGTGGAAATGGCGGCTTTATGCCTGGTTTTTCCGGCGTGGC
The DNA here is from genome assembly GCF_024519635.1 of Pseudomonas sp. Pse1. Lineage (NCBI taxonomy): Bacteria > Pseudomonadati > Pseudomonadota > Gammaproteobacteria > Pseudomonadales > Pseudomonadaceae > Pseudomonas > Pseudomonas sp. Pse1. Next base: position 242,215 of record NZ_JALJRO010000007.1, on the reverse strand, counting down.
GTACCGGAAATGACTGGTTTGCCCAGACGCGTTCACGACATATTTTTTGACATTTGAGTCAGGCTCAGCGGCCCATTGCCCTTGAAAAAATCAATCGATTACCTCGTAAACCGCCTGAAACCGACTCAGGGTGCCGCAGTCGTAACACAGGGTTTCCACTTGCACCTTGTCCATCCGCAGATCGACATTGCTCGAGTCGCACTCGCGACAGAACAGCTCCATCCCTGACTCGTCCTCGCTGGCGAGAGAGAAAAAGCGCGGCAGCAGTTCTTCTTTCCAATAACGCCCTGGGGATTTTGAATAGCCAGCACTGCTGTCCTTGAGCACCACGTCATACAGCAGTCGATGCAACGCCGAGCGCGGGACGCGGGCATCACGACTGACGGGGTTGCGCCAGCCCTCTTCCAGTGCACGCTGCGCAGTGTTCAACATCCGGTTGGGAATCGTATTGGCGGCGTGGTTTTTGCCCTTGGCGTTGCCGGTCGCATGAAAATGCACGGCATTTTTTACTGCCAGCTTGGCGAAGTAGTGGATTTCGCTGACCGAAAAGTCCTGCAACAGCTGCCCCAGCACCAATTCGGCCTTGTGCTCGGCGCTGAAGTGAAAGTCCACTTCGCTGGCCAGAACCCGGATGTAGCTCAGGGATTCGGCACGGGCAAGGCTGAACAGCAAGCCGTGCAGCTCTGCCTTGCAGGCTTGTGCCACGCTGCCGGACAAGTCTTGATAAAGCGCCTGGTACAGTTCCTCGCAGCTACTCCGCGGCCCCGCTGCAAACGCCAGATTGGGCTGCCAGCGCACTGCGCCGTAATGCTGAATGCGGTAGTCCGCCGTCCGTTCGAAAGCTTTGATCGCCGAGCCGGCATCCACCCGCAACACCCCACACTCATGGAGGTTTCTCAGCAAGTCTTCGGCACTTTCGACACTGCTCGCCAGTGGTTCGTTACGCGATGGCGCGTCGAGGGGCGCGATACTTTCGCAGGCCGGCTCACCCCCTTCGAGCAAAGCCAGCAGCGTCAATTTCTGCACGAAACCAAGACTGGCGTAGGCAATTGGCTGGCTTTCCAGCGGGTAGTGCTTGAGCAACGCTTCGCGATCGCGCACGGCCTGGGTGGCCAGTTCCTGCTGGTGGGCCTGATAACAACGAGTGCACCTGCAGGAACTGCGCCTGCCGTAGTGCCCGAGCGGCAGATGGCGGTGCTCGCAACGCACACATTGATAGGTCGGCCGCTGGGAGGCCGGGGTGCCGCGGGCGTGTCGCCTGGCCCACATCGGCAGGTCGCAGTAGGGGCATTTCAAATCTTTGCTGAGCAACGGCGGCAAGACCTTGAGCACACTGCGCACCGTCAGCGGGATCTTGTACTCGGCCAGCAGAGCGCTGGTTTTCTCGCCGGCCAAGTAGCGCTGGTAAAGGTGTTCAATAGCCTCTTCATCGAGGTGCCTGACTTCGGCCAACAGTTCGAAATATTGATTCATTGCAGAGGTTCCTTATTCAATCGGACAACCCCGTCCTCCTTGACATGGGAGCCGAGAAAGTAGAGGCAAAAACCACTGAAAAACAATCAATAAGTGCCGAACTCCATGATTTTCCTACGCCCTCCTATTCTCCTACCGGCCCTGCGGAAATATCGCTGATCGTTAATACCCACCCCCTTCGGAAAAGACCTACATAGTCGCTCGTCGATCTCCAACTCTGGAAAAACCAGCGCAGCAAAAAATGCCCAAGGCTGGCAAAATCCCCCTTTGCCCGCCCAGCACCAGGACTAGCTTGATGAAAATGACCACCGCCCACCTGATCGCCAACCCCTGCGATGACGAAGAAGACAACCTGGCCATGCTCTGCTGCCACAGCGATCAGGGCGAGATGTTCCTGATGACCCGCTATCCGGATGAAGACGAACTGGAGATCACCCTCGACGGCGAGCCTTCGACCCTGGACGGCGTCAAGGTCACTTTCAGCGCGACCCGCCTGCTGCTGGAAATCGCTGCGGCAGACGCCGATGCATTGAATGGCGCCGATCACCTGGAGATTCTCCACAGCACCGCGGCCGCCGATTTGGCCGAGGTCGAGCAAACCCTGCAGAACATCCTCAAGGGCACTGGCACCTACGTCAGCGAGCTGTGAGCCGGCGCTGATTTCTTGACAAGCCATCAGCCTACGGGCATTGTCTGACAACCTGACTTGCGAGCCACCCCATGTTGCAGCTACAACGCCCCGATACGCTGGTCGAACGCGTGGTCAACGCCATCCGCGAAGAAATCGAATCCGGACGCCTGACCGCTGAATCGCGCCTGCCCACCGAGCAACAACTGACCGAGCAACTCAACGTCAGCCGCTCCGTGGTGCGCGAGGCCGTGGCGCAGCTCAAGGCCGATGGCATCCTCATCAGCCGGCGGGGCCTGGGCTCGTTCATCTCGCAAAACCCCAACGGCAGCGTGTTCCGCTTCCCCAGCACCAAGGGCCGTACGCCGGACCTGGTGCAGATGTTCGAAATGCGCCTGTGGATCGAGACCCAGGCCGCGTCCATCGCGGCTCAGCGGCGTGACGAAGCAGACCTGCTGCGCATGCGTACGGCCCTGCAGGAAATGCACGATCGCCGTAGCGATTTCGCCGCCGCTGCACTGGCCGACGTCGAGTTTCACCGGGCCATTGCCGACGCCAGCAAGAATGACTACTTCGTTGCCTTCCACGACTTTCTGCGCGGCCAACTGGCCGAGGCGCGTCGCACTGCGTGGGAAAACTCCGCAGCTCACTCGGTAGGCGGCTCGGCCGACGCCGGGCGCGAACACCAGGCGTTGTATGAAGCCATCGCCGGTGGCGACCGCCAACAAGCCGCTGCCTGCGCTGAAGCACACCTGCGGGCCTCGGCCCAGCGCTTGAAAATCGACCTGCCCAGCATCGACTGAAACATCGCATCACAGGCGCCGCTTGCCGGCGCTTTTATTTGAAGTACTTTGTCTGACAACCTGATAAGCAGACTCTCTGCCACGCAATCCAAGGTGACACCTGCATGATCTACGACTACTGCATTATCGGCGGCGGCATCGTCGGCCTCGCCACCGCCATGGCCCTGCTGGAGCGACAGCCTGGCGCGTCGCTGCTGATCCTGGAGAAGGAAAACGTCCTCGCCCGGCACCAGACCGGCCACAACAGCGGCGTGATCCATGCCGGCATCTACTACGCGCCGGGCAGCCTCAAGGCCGATCTGTGCAAGCGTGGCGCCCAGGCGACGAAGGACTTCTGCACCGAACACAAAATCAAGTTTGAGGTCTGTGGCAAGCTGCTGGTGGCCTCGACGCCGCTGGAAGTCGAGCGCATGCATGCCCTGCATGAGCGCTCGAAGCAGAACGGCCTGAAGGTCGAACAGCTGGACGCCACTGAACTGCGTCGCCGCGAGCCGAATATCGTCGGCCTCGGCGGCTTGTTCCTCGATGCCACCGGGATCGTCGATTACAAACAGGTGTGCCAGGCCATGGCCCGGGTGATCGAAGCCGCAGGCGGCGAAATCTGCCTGCAGACCACCATCACCGCGATCCAGGAAAGCGCCGATCAGGTCACCATCAGCAGCCATGACCGCGTGTGGCAAGCCCGGCAACTGGTGGCCTGCGCCGGCCTGCAGTCCGATCGACTGGCGGCCATGGCCGGGGTCAAAATCGATCACCAGATCATTCCGTTTCGCGGCGAATACTTCCGCCTGCCCGCCAGCAAGAACCAGATCGTCAATCACCTGATCTACCCGATCCCCGACCCGGAACTGCCGTTCCTCGGCGTGCACCTGACGCGGATGATCGACGGCAGCGTCACCGTCGGCCCCAACGCCGTACTGGGCCTGGGCCGGGAGAACTACAACAAGTTTTCGATCAACTGGCGCGACGTCGCCGAGTACGCGCGCTTCCCCGGTTTCTGGAAAACCATCTGGAACAATCTCGGTTCCGGCACCACGGAAATGAAGAACTCCCTGTTCAAGCGCGGCTACCTGGAACAGTGCCGCAAGTACTGCCCATCACTGCAAGTCGACGACCTGCTGCCGTACGAGGCCGGGATCCGCGCCCAGGCGGTGATGCGCGACGGCACCCTGGTCCACGACTTCCTGTTCGCCGAGACCCCACGCATGGTCCACGTCTGCAACGCCCCCTCGCCGGCCGCGACCTCGGCCATTCCCATCGGCCAGATGATTGCCCAGAGGATCTTCAACGCCCGCTGAACCCTGCTGCACGGGTGCCCGACACCCACTTGAAAATAACTACAAAGACCCACAAGGAACTCTCTGATGTCGGTACATCACGCGGCTCCGACCGCCCACGAAACTCCGCAACAAAAGCAAAAACGCCTGCGCAAGGTCGCGGCGGCGACGATTTTCGGCTCGATGCTGGAGTGGTACGACTTTTACCTGTACGCCACCATGGCGGCGATCGTGTTCTCGAAGATTTTCTTCGACCCCAGCAACCCTGCCGTTGCCTCGTTGCTGGCGTTCTCGACCTTCGCCATTGGCTTTATCGCCCGCCCGTTTGGCGGCATTCTGTTCGGCTACCTGGGTGACCGCTTCGGTCGCAAACAGGTGCTGGTGATCACCTTCTGCATGATGGGCGTGTGCACCACGTTGATAGGCCTGATCCCCAGCTATGCCTCGATCGGCATCTGGGCGCCGATCATTCTGGTCTTCGTGCGGATCATCCAGGGCCTGGGGGCCGGCGCCGAACTGTCCGGCGCGGCGGTGACCTCCTACGAGCACGCCAGTGAAGGCAAGCGCGGCAGCCAGGGTGCCTGGCCGGCGCTAGGGCTCAACCTAGGCCTGCTGCTGTCGTCACTGACGGTCTATGCCCTGACCATGAACGGCAACGATTTCCTGCTGGCCGGCGGCTGGCGCATCCCGTTCATCTGCAGCATCGTGCTGGTGGGTGTCGGCCTGTGGGTGCGTCGCAGCATCCCGGAAACTCCGCAGTTCGAGAAACTCGACAGCACCCCGGAAAAACCCCAGGTGTCACCGCTCAAGCTGCTGTTCAAAAACGATCTGAAGGGCCTGGCCGTGGTGCTGTTCGTCGCCATCGGCTACAACGCCCTGAGCTACATTTTCAAGACCTTCTCCCTGGCCTATCTGACCCAGTTCAAGGGCGTCGAAGCCCATGTCACCTCGCTGTCGGTGACCATTGCCAGCCTGGTGGCGATTGTCGCGGTGCCGTGCTTCGGCTGGCTGTGTGACAAATGGAGCAGCAAGCAGGTGTTGATGCTCGGTGGCGTGCTGTCGGCGCTGTTTGCCTACCCGTTCCTGAGCCTGCTGAACACCGGCGAGCCGATGATGATTTACCTGGCCATCGCCATCGGCACCGGGATCCTCGCGCCGATGATGTTTGCCCCTCAGGGTTCGTTCCTCAGCCGCCAGTTCCCGACGCAGACCCGCTCTTCGGGTTTCGGCACCGGGCGCGAAATCGGCACGGCGATTGCCGGTGGCCTCGCGCCCCTCGGCGGCCTCGCTCTGGTGGCCAACTCGGCGACCCACTCCACCGACGGCGTGGGCTTGATCCTGCTGATTTCCGGGGTGCTGGTGGTGGTATTCGCGTTTTTTGACCAGGGCCGCAAGCACTCCAGCTTCAAGAACTGACTCGCCGCACCTGCGCGGGAGCCCGCCAATGGGCTCTCGCCGACCGCCGCAATGGCGTTTATTTGCAGATTTTGCCCGGTGCCGTTAGTCGCCGAGGGCCCGGATAGATTAAAGTAGCAGCCCCCGACCGGGCGCGTTACGGCAAGACAGCCCGGCCCTCTTCCAGGAACACACGACGATGGAACACCGTGAAGCGCTGCTGGCGCTGCGAACCTTTCTCTCCGCGCAGATTCTCGGCCAGGAAAAGCTCATCGAGCGTTTGCTGATTGCCCTGCTCGCCGACGGCCACATGCTGGTCGAAGGCGCACCGGGCCTGGCCAAGACCAAGGCCATCAAGGAGTTGGCCGAAGGCATCGAAGCGCAGTTCCATCGCATCCAGTTCACCCCCGACCTGCTGCCCGCCGACATCACCGGTACGGAAATCTATCGTCCGGAAACCGGCAGCTTCGTGTTCCAGCAAGGGCCGATCTTCCACAACCTGGTGCTGGCCGACGAAATCAACCGCGCACCGGCCAAGGTCCAGTCGGCCTTGCTCGAAGCCATGGCCGAACGTCAGGTCAGCGTCGGGCGCAGTACCTATGACCTGTCGCCACTGTTCCTGGTGATGGCCACGCAGAACCCGATCGAGCAGGAAGGCACCTACCCGCTGCCCGAAGCCCAGCTCGACCGCTTTCTGATGCACGTGAAAATCGGCTTTCCGGATGCGGCAGTTGAACGGCGGATCCTGCAACAGGCCCGTGGTGAAGCGCTGAATGGCGAAACCAAACCGGAACGCCGGGTCAGCCAGCAGGCGATTTTTGCCGCACGCAAGGAAATCCTCGGCCTGTACATGGCCGACGCCGTGGAGGAATACCTGGTGCAACTGGTCATGGCCACGCGCACGCCGGGCAAGTTCGACCCGGAGATGGCCGAGTGGATCGCCTACGGCGCCAGCCCCCGGGGCTCGATTGCCCTCGATCGCTGCGCACGGGCCCATGCCTGGCTGGCCGGGCGCGATTTTGTCAGCCCCGAGGACATCCAGGCGGTGCTGTTCGACGTGTTGCGTCACCGCATCATTCTGTCCTTCGAAGCCGAAGCCGCCGGGATCGACCAGGATCGGGTGGTCCAGCGGATTCTCGACGTCGTCGCTGTCGCTTGAGCCCGATGAACACACCGCCCGCGGAACCCGGCATGCGCGTCAGCCTCTCGGAACTGATCGAGATGCGCCATCGCGTGCGCGAAGTGCAGCTGTTTTCCACCCCCAGCCAGCGCAGCCCGTTGATTGGCCTGCACCACTCCAAGCTGCGCGGTCGCGGTGTCGACTTCGATCAGGTGCGGGTCTATCAGGCCGGCGACGACGTGCGCACCATCGATTGGCGGGTGACCGCACGCACCCAGGAACCCCACACCAAACTCTTTCATGAAGAGCGCGAACGGCCGATCTTCATCATGGTCGAGCAAAGCCGCCGGCTGTTTTTCGGCTCGGGGCTGATGTTCAAATCGGTGATCGCCGCCCAGGCTGCGAGCCTGATCGGCTGGGCCGCCCTGGGGCATAACGACCGGGTGGGCGGGCTGGTCTACGGCGACAACGAGCACTACGAAATCAAGCCGCGACGCAGCAAGCAGAGCCTGTTGCAACTGCTCAACCGCCTGGTGCGGGTCAACCAGTCGCTCAACACCGAGAGCGAACCGGCTGCCGACGACCTTGGCCTGGCCCTGCGCCGCGCTCGGGAGGTGCTGCGTCCAGGCAGCCTGGTGATCGTGATTTGCGACGAGCGCGCCCTGTCGGATGGTGCCGAGCAACAACTTAGCCTGCTGTCGCGGCATTGCGACCTGTTGTTGCTGCCGCTCTCCGATCCACTGGACCACGCCCTGCCCGCCGCCGGCCTGCTGCGCTTTGCCGAACGTGGCGCGCAACTGGAACTCGACACCCTGAATTTCGAGTTGCGCCAAGCCTATCGCGCCCAGGCCGAAGCCCGTATTGCCCGCTGGGAGTTGCTGGCGCAAAAGCTGCGGGTGCTGCTGATGCCCTTGAGCACGCAGAGCGAAATGGTCGAGCAACTGCGCGAGTACCTGAACCCGCAACGCCCGGTCAAAAGCCAATGAACGGCCTCGAGCAACTGCAACCGCTGATGAGCCCGCCGCCCATCCCGTTCTGGCCGCCGGCGCCCGGCTGGTGGCTGCTGCTGATCCTGTTGCCGCTGCTCGGCTTCGGCCTGTGGAAACTGCGGCGGTTTATCCCGATCAAGCGGCGCGTGGTGCGCGCCGAACAGCCGCTGGACCCGTTGCGGGTGGCGGCCTTGGCGGAGCTGGCACAGATGCCCAAACCCTACGACGGTGCGCCCGCCGGGGCCTGGCTGCAGCAACTCAACGGCCTGCTCAAGCGCCTGTGCCGCAATGACTATCCCTACAGCCAGAGCCACACCCTCAATGGCCGCAAGTGGCTGGCCTTCCTCGATAATCGCTGCCCGGCAGCGGGCCTGACGCGCTGGATGATCCTGGTTGAGGGCGCCTACAAGCCGGAATGCAAACTCGATGACAAGGCCATCGCCGGCCTGACCCAGGCCGTCGACACCTGGATCCGCAAACATGTTTGAATTCGCCTGGCCGTGGATCTTCGCCTTGCTGCCGCTGCCGTGGCTGATGCGCATCCTGCTGCCCGCCGCCGACAGTGGCGAGCCGGCGCTCAAGGTCAGTTTCCTCGGCGACCTTGAACAGCTCGCCCGCCGTCGTGCCAGGGCCAATCTGCCGACCTGGCGTCAGCAGGCGCCATTCATCCTGCTCTGGCTCCTGCTGCTGACGGCTGCCGCTCGTCCGCAATGGCTCGGCGAACCACTGCCGATTGCCGCCAGCGGTCGCGACTTGCTGGTGGCGGTAGATGTCTCGGGTTCGATGGATTTTCCCGACATGCAGTGGCAAGGCGAAGACGTCAGCCGCCTGACCCTGGTCCAGCACCTGCTGGGCGATTTTCTGGAACAGCGCGACGGTGACCGCGTGGGTCTGATCCTGTTCGGCAGCCAGGCCTACCTGCAGGCGCCGCTGACCTTCGACCGGCGCACCGTGCGCATCTGGCTCGATGAAGCGCGGATCGGCATCGCCGGCAAAAACACCGCCATTGGTGATGCCATCGGCCTCGCGCTGAAGCGCTTGCGCCAGCGTCCGGCACAGAGCCGGGTGCTGGTTCTGGTCACCGACGGCGCCAACAACGGCGGCGAAATCGCGCCGCTGACGGCGGCCAGGCTGGCGGCCGAGGAAGGCGTGAAGATATACCCGATTGGTATCGGCGCCGATCCCGAGCAGAGCGGTTCCCTGGGTTTTCTCGGCGTCAACCCGAGCCTGGATCTTGATGAGCCGGCACTCAAGGACATCGCCGAGGTCACCGGCGGCCGCTACTTCCGCGCCCGCGACGGCGCCGAGCTGGAAGAGATCCGCCAGACCCTCGATCAACTGGAACCGGTCAACCAACAGCCGACCCAGGCCCGTCCGGCACAGGCCCTGTATAGCTGGCCGCTGGCCGCCGCGCTGCTGATGAGCCTGTTGCTGGTGGTGCGCGAGCGCTGGCCGAACAACCCGGTGCAACGCCTGCTCAGCCGCTCGCATTTCCTCCAGCAACACCCTGACTGGCGCGAACGCCTGAAACGCCTACGGCTGCGGAGGCGTCGATGATCGATCTCTGGCCCCATTGGTTCCGTCCGTTCTGGCTGCTGTTGCTGCCGCTGCTCGGCTGGCTGCTGTGGCAACTCTGGCACCGGCAAAAGCGCGCCGGGCGCTGGCAGATGATCCTGCCGCCAGCCTTTCACGCAGCCCTGCTGCAGGGCGGCAGTGGCCGCGAAAGCAAGGCGCCGTGGATTGTCCTCGGCCTGGCCTGGCTCCTGGCGCTGCTGGCATTGCTTGGTCCTGGCTGGGATCGGGTCGAGCAAACCGCGCAAAAACCCGCCGATCCGCTGGTGGTGCTGCTCGAACTGACCCCGGAAATGCTCGCCACCGATGTTGCGCCGACGCGCCTGGAACAAGCGCGGCGCAAGCTGCTCGACCTGCTGCAGAGCCGCAGCGACGCGCAGACTGCGATTGTCGTGTACGCCGGCAGCGCCCACACCCTGGTGCCGCTGTCGGATGACCTGGCCACCAGCCGTAACCTGCTCGAAGCCCTCAAGCCCTCGATCATGCCCGAGGCCGGGCACCGTGCCGACCTCGCCGTGGCCAAGGCGCTGACCCTGCTCGAACGCGGCGCCCTCGGCCAGGGACGGATCCTGCTGATTGGCTCGTCCCTCAGCGAGCAGGAACGCCTGGGCATTCGCCAGGCTTTGCGCGGTCAGGCACCACAGTGGTTAATGTTGGGTATCGGCACCGCTCAAGGCGCACCGGTCACCGCCGAAGACGGCAGCTTTCTCAAGGATGCCCAGGGCGCCATTCTCGTGCCGCGCCTCGACAGCCCGAGCCTTAAGGCCTTCGCCAATGAACTGAGCGGGCGCTATCGCCAGGCCCGGGTCGACGACAGCGACCTGCGCGGCCTCGGCCTGTTCGATGCCCCCCACAGCGTGCGCGAGGATGGCCAGACCCTGCGCCTGGACACCTGGGCCGACCAGGGTTACTGGCTGTTGCTGCCACTGTTGCTGCTGGCGGCATGCGCCGGGCGGCGTGGCTGGCTGCTGTGCCTGCCGTTGTTGTGCCTGCTGCCGCAACCGAGCTACGCCTTCGAATTCAACGACCTGTGGCTGCGCGCCGATCAGCAGGGCCTGCGCCTGCTCAAGGAAAAACAACCGCTGGCCGCCGCCGAGCACTTCGCAGATCCGCAATGGCAAGGTGTGGCACTCTATGAGGCCGGCCAGTATGCGGCGGCCGCCGAGCGCTTCGCCCAGGGCAGCGACGCCCGCGCCCACTACAATCGCGGTAATGCGCTGGCCCGCAGCGGCGAACTGGAGGCTGCCCTGGACGCCTACGATCAGGCCCTGGAATTGCAACCCGACCTGCGTCCGGCGCTGACCAACAAAGCCCTGGTCGAGGCCCTGCTCAAGCAGAGCAAGCCGCAACCGCCCGCTGAGGAGCCGCCGGCCGAAGAGCAGCCTGCGCAAACCGCCGAGCAAGCCACGCCACCCGGCCCGACCAGCGAAGCGCCCGGCAGTGAAACACCGCCGCACGAGGGTCAGACCGAGCCTGGCGAGCCAGCCGTCGCCCACGAGAGCGACACCCCGGCGGATCAACCCGGCGCAACCGACAAGCCACCGCAGCCGGGCAATAATGAAGTCCCCGGCAGTGAATTGGGCGACGAGCAGACCACCGTGCCGCCGATCAGCGACGCCGATGTCGACCTCGATGGCGAACACCGCGAAGCTCTTGAACAATGGTTGCGCAAGATCCCCGATCAACCGGGTGAACTGCTCAGGCGCAAATTCTGGTACGAACAGCAGCAACATCAGGATCAGGGAAAAACTCGATGACCCGCTTCACCGCATTCTCGCTCGGCCTGCTGCTCTGGACTATCAATGCCCAGGCTGCCGGGCTGGGCGCCAGCGTCGATCGCAGCCAGCTGAGCGCCGGCGAAACGGTCGAGCTGACTCTGGAATCCAGCGATGTCACACTGTTTGGCAAGCCCGACCTGAGCAGCCTCGACCCGCTGTTCGAGGTGCGTGGCACGCGCCAGGTCAATCAACCCACGACCCTCAATGGCGAAACCCAGGCCACCACCCGCTGGATCATCACCCTGCTGCCCAAACAGACCGGGACCGTGGTCATTCCAGCGCTGCAACTGGGGGAATTCAGCAGCGAACCGATCGAACTGCAAGTCGCCCCCGAGCAGGCTCAGGAGACCCCGAGCACCCTGACGCCGGTGTTCATCGAAGCCAGTATCGACCAGGACAGCGTGTACGTGCAGGCCCAGGCCATCCTGACCTTGCGCATCTACCACTCGGTGTCGCTGTACGATGACAGCAGTGTCACGCCCTTGCAGATGGCCGATGCCCGCGTCGAACAGCTGGGCGAGTCGCGCACCTATGAAAAACTGATCAACGACGTGCGTCATGGCGTGATCGAAGTACGCTATGCGATCTATCCGCAACACAGCGGCGTGCTGAACATTCCATCCCAGGTGTTCACCGCGACCCTGGTCGACACCCAGTCCGGCCAGGCGCCGAAGTCGGGTAAGTTGCTGCGCATCACTTCCGCCGAAGCCCGCCTCAACGTCAAGGCCAAGCCGGCTGACTATCCAGCCGACACCCCGTGGTTGCCGGCGCGCAGCCTGACCCTGGGCGAGAACTGGAGCCCGGAACCTGACCGCAGCCAGGTCGGCGATTCGCTGACCCGCAGCCTGACCCTCAAGGCCGAAGGCCTGGCCAGTTCGCAATTGCCGCCCTTGCCGGCGACTGACGTCAATGGCCTGCGGCGTTATCCCGACCAGCCACAAATGAGCAACCAGAACACTGATCATGGCTTGATCGGCAGCCGTGAAGACCGCGAAGCGCTGGTGCCGACCCGCAGCGGCACTATCGAGTTGCCGGCGGTGGAAGTGGTCTGGTGGAACACCCAGGAAGATCACCTGGAGCGCAGCAGCCTGCCGGCGCGCACCCTGCACATCCTCAACAACCCAAGCCTGATGGTGGACACGCCAGCGGGTAACGCCACCGCGCAAAACGCGGTGGACAGCGAGGAACTCTGGTACTGGAAACTCGCCACGTTGATCCTCGCCTGCACCACCGCACTGGGCTTCGGCCTTTGGTGGCGAGCGCGCTGGCAACCGGCGATCCTGCGCGCCGCGCAAACCGGCCCGAGCCCGCGCACGGTGCTCGACGACCTCAAGCGCGCCAGCCTGGCCAACGACCCGCAAGCCACCCGCCAGGCCCTCGACGCCTGGGCCCGTCAACAACCGGAAACCCTGGCCGACATGGCCGCGCGCTTCGTGCCATTGTCCGATGCGCTGGATGGCCTGAACGGCGCGCTGTACAGCGAAAGCGGGCAGTATTGGCAAGGCGAAGAGCTGTGGCGCGCAATCCGCGCCATCCCCACCGCCGAAGGGGTCCAGGCGCCACAGGGCGACAGCAGTTTGCCGCCGCTTTATCCCAAATAATCACCGCCACCCTGACAATCTTCGCGAGCAGGCTCACTCCCACAGGGATCTGCGGTGAATGCAAACATTGTGATCGACCGAAGGCTGCCCATACAGCGCACCCTTCATGAATTCAACGGAGTCCGCCTTGCGTCTGTTTCACACTTCCGACTGGCACCTGGGGCAAAACCTCCACGGCCAGGAACGCGACTTTGAACACGGCTGTTTCCTCGACTGGCTGCTGCGTCAACTGGGGCAGGAACAGCCCGACGTGTTGCTGATCGCCGGCGATATCTTCGACACGGTCAACCCGCCGGTCAAAGCCCAGGAGCGGCTCTATGACTTCATCGTCAGCGCCCACGAACAGCAGCCGTTGCTGACCATCGTGATGATCGCCGGCAACCACGATTCCGGCTCGCGGATCGAGTTGCCCGCGCCACTGATGCGCCGCCTGCGCGCCCATGCTCTGGGCCGCGTGCTGTGGCTCGATGACGGCCAACTGGACGCCGAGCGCCTGCTGATCCCACTGCCGGACGCCTCGGGGGCGATTGCCGCCTGGTGCCTGGCCCTGCCCTTCCTGCGCCCGGCGGAAGTCACCGGCGCCCATCTTGGTGACAACTACTTGCGTGGCATCGGTCAGGTCCACGAATGGCTGATCGAAGCGGCCAACGCCAAACGCCTGCCGGGCCAGGCGCTGATCGCCATCAGTCACGCGCACATGGCCGGCGGCTCGGTGTCCGAGGATTCCGAACGCAGCCTGATCATCGGTAACGCTGAGGCCCTGCCGGCCAGTCTGTTTGGCCCGAGCATCAGCTACGTTGCCCTCGGTCACCTGCACAAGCCGCAGAGGGTCAACAGCGAGGAGCGCATTCGTTATTGCGGCTCACCGATTCCGCTGTCGTTTTCCGAAATCGGCTATCAGCACCAGATCCTCGACGTGCGCCTCGACGGCGAAACCCTGGTCAGCGTCGAACCTCGGCTGATCCCGCGGGCGGTCAATCTGCAGCGCATCGGCCCGGCGCCGCTCAGTGAAATCCTCGGACAGCTTGCGGAACTGCCAGACATCGACCTGCTGGCCGAGGTTCAGCGCCAACCCTGGCTGGAGGTGCGAGTGCGCCTCGACGAGCCACAACCAGACCTACGCCAACAGCTTGAAGTCGCCCTGCAAGGCAAGGCGGTGCGCCTGGTGCGGATTGCCGTTGAATACGCCGGCAGCGGCAGCCGCGACGGCCATGACGACAACAGTCAATTGATTGAATTGGACCAGCTCACGCCCCAGGAACTGTTCAGTCGCGCCTGGCAGGACAGCTACGGCAGCACCGTTGACGAGCAGACCCTGCAGGACTTCGCCCAACTGCTGCAGGACGTGCAACAGGAGAGCGAACAGCCGTGAAAATCCTTGCCATTCGCCTGAAAAACCTCGCCTCACTGGCCGGGCCGTTCGAAATCGACTTCACCCGCGAACCGCTGGCCAGCTCCGGCCTGTTCGCCATTACCGGCCCCACCGGCGCCGGCAAAAGCACCCTGCTCGATGCCCTGTGCCTGGCGCTGTTTGGCGCCGTGCCACGGCTGAACAGTACCGGACGTGACGCCAAGGTCCCGGACGCCGATGGCGAAATCGCCAGCGGCGATCCGCGCACCCTGCTGCGCCGCGGCACCGGCGAGGGCTTCGCCGAAGTCGATTTCCTCGGCATCGACGGCCGCCGCTATCGCGCCCGCTGGGAAGCCAACCGCGCCCGGGAGAAAGCCACCGGCAAGCTGCAAGCGAGCCGCCAGAGCCTGCGCGACCTGGACACCGATCAACTGCTGGCCAGCCAGAAAGGCGAGTACAAGAGCCAGCTCGAAGCCGTGCTGGGGCTTAACTTCGAGCAGTTCACCCGCGCGGTGATGCTCGCCCAGAGCGAGTTCAGCGCCTTCCTCAAAGCTGACGACAACGATCGCAGCGAGTTGCTGGAAAAACTCACCGACACCGCGCTCTACACACGGCTGGGCAAGCGCGCCTTCGACAAGAGCAAGGAGACCCGCGAAGCCCACAAGCTGCTGCAGGACCAGGCCAGCGGCATCACCCCGCTGGCCGCCGAGGCCCGCGCCGAACTGAATCAACGACTGGCAGACGCGCAGAAGCAACTGCAGCACGGTCAGGCACAACTCAAGCAGCTTGAACTGCAACACAGCTGGTTAAACGAATTGCAGCAGATCCAGGCCTTGCACCAGCCCGCCGTCGACCAACTGCAGCAAGCACAACGGGACGCCGATGCCCTGGCCGACAACCGTCTGAACCTGCAGCGTCTGGAGCAATTGGCGCCGCAGCGTCACCAGTTTTCCCGGCAGGTTGAACTCGACGCCCAGCTAACCCCGTTGGCTGCACAGATCCAGCAACACAGCAGCCAACAGAGCACGCATCAGGCCCGTCAGGCCGAGCTCGAAGTGGGCCTGACCAGCGCCAAAGCCGCGCTGCTCCAGGCTCAGCAACAACACAGCAGCAATGCCCCGCGCCTGCGCCAGGCATTTGCCGAACAAGCCAATCTGCAGCGGCTGGTCGAGGCCATCACTGCCGCGAACGAGCACAAGCTCAGCGCCGAACAGGCCAGCCTCGGCGGCCAGCAGGCGATTGCGCAGATGCTCGAACAGCAACAGCGCGCCGCCGAGCAACTGGCGAGCATCGCCAGCCAGCTGGAGCACAGCCTGCACCTGGCGCCGGTCTGCGACGCCTGGCGCCTGCACCGCGAGCGCCTGCAGCAACTGATGCTGGTGGGCAATCGCCTGAAGCAGGGCGAGACCGAGCTACTTGCGCTGCAGCAGCGCGCCAGCGACAGCGCCAGTCACCTGGACCAGCAACGCCAACAACTGGCGGTGCTCTACAGCGAGGCCGATGTCGAGCCGGCGGCGGTCGCCGAGCAGGTGCAGATCCTCGGCAGCCTGCTGCAGGACAATCGCAAACAGCTGCGGGCGATCGAAGAGCTGTCCCGTCTGTGGGCCAGTCAGCAGCAACTGCACAGCCGCGGCCAGGCGCTGCAAGAACGCCTGAACAGCGTGCACGGCGAACGCGAACGCCTGACCGCTGACGGGGTACAGGCCAAGGCCGAATTGACCCTCGCCGAGCAGGCCCTGCAGGTCACCCGAGAACTGCTTGAGCGCCAGCGCCTGGCTCGCAGCGCCAGTGTCGAGGAACTGCGCGCACAGTTGCAGGACGACCAGCCTTGCCCGGTGTGCGGCAGTGCCGAGCATCCCTATCATCAGCCTGGAGCCCTGCTGCAAAGCCTCGGCCGGCATGACCAGAACGAACAGGCCAGCGCGCAGTTGGCCGTCGATCAACTCAAGGAAAAACTCGGTGAGTTGCGCGCCGAAGTCGGCGGCCTGATCGCCCAGCAAAAAGAACTGCTGCAGCAACAGGAGCAACTCGCGCTCCAGCAGCAGAGCCTCAGCCCGGAGCTCGAAGCCCATCCACTGGCCATCCAGCTGTTCGATCAGGACGACGCTCGTCGCGAACCCTGGCTGGCCCAGCAGACCGCGCAATTGCAGCAACGCATCGGCCAGGACGAACAACGCCAAAGCGTCCTGCTCGCCGTGCAACACGAGGCTGCACGCTTGACTCAGGCGCTGCAGGCGGCCGAAAAGGCCAGCCAGCAAGCCAGCCAACAGTTGACCCTGCAGCAACATGAATTAAGCAACGACCGCAAACGCCTGGAGGAAGAGCTCACAGGCTTTGCCAACTTGCTGCCGGCTGAGGTCATGGACGGTTTGCGTAGTGAGCCGGCCGCGACCTTCATGCAGCTCGACCAACAGGTTAGCCAGCGCCTGGAGCAACTGAGCCGGCAACGCGAGGAACTTGAAGAGCAGCAACAGCGCCAACAGCACCTGGAGAAAGAACAGGAACGGCAACTGCATCGCAGCGCGCAATTGCAGGCGGCACTGCAACAGCACGGCCAACTCGCCGAGCAACAGCAAGCCGCCCGCGACACTCTGGGCGAGCTGCTGGGCGAACACGCCAGTGCCGAACAATGGCAAGAGCATCTGGAACAGTCGGTGGAACAGGCACGCCAGGCGCAAAGCCAGGCTGAGCAGCACTTGCAGGACGTTGCCAGTCAGTTGATTCAGGTGGCTGCCGAACTCAAGGCTGAGCAGGAGCGTCAGCAGACGCTAGAGGCGGAGCGCAGTGATCTGGGCAAGCGCATCGCCGACTGGCGCGCCTTGCATCCGCAACTGGATGACGGCGGTCTGGAGCGGTTGTTGGGTTACAGCGATGAGCAAGTCAGCCAGTTGCGCCAGCAACTCAAATCGAGCGAGTCGGCCATCGAACAGGCCAGGGTCTTGCTGCAGGAACGCGAGAAGCGCCTGCACGACCACCAGGCGCTGCACAGCGAGCCATTCGACGCCGAGCAACTGGCCGGCGCCCTGGTCGCGGTCCAGCACGACAACGCCCAGCGCGAACAACACTGCGCCGAACTGCGTGCGCAACAAGCCGAGGACCAGCGTCGCCAGGACGCCAATCAAGCCCTGGCTCAGCGCATCGATGAGGCTTACAACGAGTGGCAGCGCTGGGCACGGCTCAACGCGCTGATCGGCTCGGCCACCGGCGACACCTTCCGCAAGATCGCCCAGGCCTACAACCTTGACCTGCTGGTGCACCACGCCAACGTCCAGTTGCGCCAACTGGTACGACGCTACCGGCTCAAGCGCGGCGGCAGCATGCTCGGCTTACTGGTGCTGGACACCGAAATGGGCGATGAGCTGCGTTCGGTGCACTCGTTGTCCGGCGGCGAGACCTTCCTGGTGTCCCTGGCCCTGGCGTTGGGGCTGGCGTCGATGGCCTCGAGCACGCTGAAAATCGAATCACTGTTTATCGACGAAGGCTTCGGCAGCCTCGATCCGGAATCCCTGCAACTGGCCATGGACGCCCTCGACGGGTTGCAGGCGCAGGGGCGCAAGGTCGGGGTGATCTCCCACGTCCAGGAAATGCATGAACGGATCCCGGTGCAAATCCAGGTCCACCGCCAGGGCAATGGCCTGAGCACCCTGGAGGTCAAATGAATACCCTGTATTCGTTCCGCCGCTGTCCCTACGCGATGCGCGCCCGCCTCGCCCTGCGTTACAGCGAAGTGCCGCTGCAGATCGTCGAAGTCAGCCTCAAGGCCAAGCCCGCCGCCATGCTCGCACTGTCACCCAAGGGCACGGTGCCGGTGCTGAGCGCGGACGGCCGGGTGTTGGACGAGAGCCTGGACATCATGCGCTGGGCCCTGCAACAGCACGACCCGCAGGACTGGATGCTCAAGGACGACGCCGATGCACAACCGTTGATGGCGGCGCTGATTGAGGAAAACGACCAGTCGTTCAAGCTGCAACTCAATCGCTACAAATACGCCGAGCGCTATCCCGAACAGCCGATGGAACACTATCGCAGTGAAGGCGAGGCGTTTCTGCGCAAGCTCGACGGGTTGCTGCAACGCCAGGCTTTTCTCCTGGCCGCACACCCCAGCCTGGCCGACATGGCCCTGCTGCCCTTCATCCGTCAATTCGCCCACGTCGACCGCGACTGGTTCGCGCAGACGCCGTATCGGCATTTGCAGGCGTGGTTGGAGGGTTTGTTGCAATCAGGGCTGTTTGTGGCGGTGATGATCAAGCAGCAGTAGCAGCTCTTGTAGGAGCGCCCATTCGCTAGCCAGCTAGCGAATGGGCCATCAGCAACACATCCGAAATGTGCAATCAATGCTGAACCTTATGATCCAGCGCCGCATAGAAATTGGCACTCTGCTGCAGGTACTTCTGGGTGTAGCTATGGGTCGCGGATTTTTTCGAGCTGATTTCGACACTGGCGCCCGCCGGCAACACCACGCTGGCGGAAATGGCGGAAGCGGCGATCACGGAGAAGAGATTGAAATTCATGGCGGTAACCCTCGTGTGCAGTTGGCTTGTTTGCCTGTGTAGGCCGTGAAGCAAACTTACGCCCGATGCTTGGAGCGCTTGAAATCTTTTGTAGCAGTAGCCGTTATCACTCTGATTAATACAAGCACGCAGGCCCCGTCAACCGGGGCCTGCAGCCTTATTCAGCAGAGAAGAACTTGATGTCGCTGGGGGCATCGAACGGCAGTTTCTGCACGGTCTTGCCCAGCAAGCCCGTCTGCCGGTCACGCTCGATGACCACGATCTGATTGCTCTTCTGGTTGGCCACCAGCATGAATTTTTCGCTCGGATCGAGACTGAATTCGCGCGGGTGATCGCCCTCCACCGAACGCCGTTGCAGCTCTTTCAGCTCGCCACTGACCGGATCGATGGCAAACACCAGCAGTTCGTTGGCGGCGCCACGGTTGCTGACGTAGAGAAACTTGCCATCGCGCGATGCGTGCAATGCGGCAGCGGCTTTGTTGGCTGCCGGTTGCCCTGCCGCCAGGTCCACCAGTTGGCGTTGGGTCAGTTGCCCCGCCTGGTAGTCGAACACTGCCACTTGCGCACTCATTTCCATGCTCAGGTAGGCGTGCTTGCCGTCGGCACCGAACAGCAGATGGCGCGGCCCACTGCCGGGCGGCAATTGCACCGAGGCCGGCGTCGCGGCGATCAGCGGATGCTCGGGGTGGGCCTTGGGCTCATAGCGATAGACGAATACCCGATCGGCCCCCAGGTCGTTGGAAAACACGTACTGACCATCCGGCGACGACACGGTCGAATGCACATGCGCTGACCGTTGCCGCTCGGGGTTGATCCGACTCGCCGGGTGGCTGCTCAACTGCACCGGCGGCGACAACCGGCCGCCGGCATCCACTGGCAATACCGCCAGGCTGCCGCCCGGATCCTCAGCCACCGAATAATTGCTGACAAACAGGTAACGCCCATCGGCGCTCAGGCTCGAATGCGTCGGCTCATTGCCGAGGCTTTGCACCTGATTGATCGGGCTCAATTGCCGAGACTTGGGATCGACGGCGAAGCTGCTGACCCGTCCGACCACATCACGTTGTCCTGGACCGTTCTCGTTGACCGCGAACAGACGGCGCTGGTCGGCCGAGAGCGTCAGCCACGACGGGTTGGCGCTCTTGATCACCTGCAGCGGCTTGGCATCGAGCAGGCCGGTCTGGCTGTCGAAGCTGAGGTGATAAATCCCCTGGCTGGTGCCTTGGGTGTAGCTGCCGATCAGCAATTGATGGGGCTGAGCCGCGACTGCTGGCCCACCCATTGCCCCGATGCCTGCGACCACCAATAGCGGCCAGACCTTAGGCATCCGCATGCTCGTCGTCCTCTTGGTTGCTACCACTGAGCGCGCTCAGGCACACCAGGCGATGCTCGCCGGCATCGCTGCAGAGGGTCCAGCTGTGCAGTGTGCTATCGAACACTGCTGCCTCTACCTGGGCCAGGCTGAACTGCCAACGCTTGTTGGCGCGGCCGTCCATGCACTCGATGTGCAGGTTATCGTCCTCGTCGAGGTAGAAATCGAAGGCGTGCAGGCCGTCGATTTCCAGCATGTCGCAGTTTTCCAGGGCGTTGAGCAAGGTGTCGGTCACAGCAGTCATGGCAATTAATCTTTGGGTGGAAAAGCCAGCATGATACCCCATTGCGCCCAGCGCCAAGTCAGGCTTGAGCAGGCACGTTTGCGGCTGATCCGAGCGGTAGCGCGCTAGCGCACAGACGCTTGCCGCGCCCTCCATTCTGGCAGCGAAGTCCCTTATTTTCGCTGCAGAAAGGAATCCGCCATGCCAGACCAAACCACCCTTCTACCCATATCCTTGAGCGACGCCCCCGCCCAGGCGGTCGCCCTGCGATTTGCCGGCCGACCGACCCTGCGCCAGATCGTCGGGCACGTGCTGGCCGCCAGTATTCTCGAGCAATACCCGACCCTGCCGCTGGATCCGCAGGTTACCCGCCTGGCCGTCCCGAACCGCACCGGGGGCTGGGATTTCATCCTGCTGATCGACGTCGCCCTGGACTTTCTCGCCCACGGCACTCGCCTCGACCTCACTCAGGAAATCGACGGTCGTACGCACTTCCTCAGCAACCAGTTGCCCTCGCGCTTGTACTTTACTGGCTCGCAGGGCCCCGGGCGTCCGGACATGGCGGTCATCCAGGAACAGATCCTGGCCCTGGCGGATACCCTCGGCACACACCTGCAGAACGCCCTGAGTGACTACTGGAACCAGCTCGACGAACACGGCGACAGCCACTGGAAATGGCTCGGCGACTTGCTGGCCAGCGGCCTGAGCAGCGCTGCCAGCCTGCTGCCCGTGACGCAGACAACGGCCCGGGACGCGCTCTACCAATTGGCCCGCCACCCAGACCGCCGCGAGCGTAAAGCCATCCCCTGCCCCGGCGGTTTTGTGCATGCCTGGTGCCTGGAAACCCGCTTGCTCAGCCATGGCCAAAGCCACTCGTTGCTTAGCCCCGATCTACTGATCGTCCAGGCCGAACGGGTGTTTTTGTACCGGAGTTGCGGGCGCCTGGAGTCATACCCGGACATGCACGCCTTTAATCAGGCCTGGGGGAGCGAAGTGGAGCGCCAATTCCAAGCCGAGACCCTGGTGATCGAGCGCTCCGAGCCTGACGGCAATATCTTCGATACCCAGGCCGCCTTGCTGCTGGAGCGTCAGTTGCAAAGTCTGGATGCTCTGCGTTTCCCCGCTGATCAAGGGGTGGCCGCCCTGGAGCGACGCATCGCCGCCTGCACCGATCCCAGTCGATTTTTTCGCGATGCGCCTGTGCCAGTCGCGCCCGCCATGGAAAAAATCCACGCTGCCCTGCCGCAATGGCTCAAGGATGGAACCGATACCCAGCGCGACGAGTACCGCCAGTTACTGGTGGAGCAAGCTCGCCTGCAGCGACTGACCGCAGGCAAGTCATTCCTCGACGGCATCGACAACCTGCAAGCCTTCACCCTTGAAGCCTTGCGCACGCAGTTACGCCTCGATCATCCAGATGTGCAAAACGAGCCGCAGGATCTGCTACTCAACTTCCATGTCGCGGCCGGTGATTTCGGCAGTGGTTTCGTCACCCACGTGCCGATGCCGTTGAGCGAATTGGCGATCCGCAACCTCAGCGCCATGCCCTCACGCAACATGACCGTCAGCGACAGCAGCGGCAAAGCCGTTCCTGCCTGGCTGAACGCCGACTACATCCTCGGTGTACCGGGCCTGTTCAGCAGCACCGAGGGGCTGATCAGCCGGGTGAACATTGGTCAACGCTACCCGCAGCAGCTAAAGGCCCTATTGCTCGACGACGCCGGTGAATCTGCCCGCCGCGCCAGCCTCTTTGGCCAGATGCTCAAGGTCCAACTGCCGCTGCAGGCACTTGAACATGCCATACGTGGCGAACACGGCCTGAGCTTCCACGGATACCGCTGCGTCAGGGCGGTTCTGCACAGCCAGGCACCCGAGCGCGTGGTCGACGGCCAGGACATTGTGATCCGTCCGCTGGCCTTTATCCGCCAGCCCGGCGCGAGCGCGGACGTGGTCGAGAATATGTTCATCATTGAACCGCGAGACATTGCGGTTGGCCCGCACATTCTCTACCGCCCGGTGTACCGGGACGCCCTTCTACAGTTCGCCAGCCGTGAAGCCCTGTTCGAGGCCATTGCCCATACCGGTGCCCTGCAAGACAGCGTGTTGAGTTGGCTGCCGGACAAGGCCCGGCCGATCTACAGCCATGACGGTTTCAACAGCCCGCATATCCTGCAATTTCTGTCGGGGGACGACAGCGTCCGTTGGGAAAAGCCGCAGCCGGCACAGTTGGCTCAGGATACAAGCGCCCAGGCCCTGGCCAGCGTCAACCTGACCCAGTACCTCTACACCTGCAACGCCCGAGCGCTGGTCGACCTGGCAGACAGAGAGTCGGTGTCCAACGCCGAGAGCCGCTGGGCGATTGTGCGCGAGGGCGGCTGGCTGCTGTTCAACACCATCCTCCTGCCGGTGCTCAGTGGTCCGGCAATGCTCGCCGGCTGGATGCTGCAACTGGCCGTCAGCCTCAATCAGGATATACCGGCGCTGCACAGTGATGATCCGACCGCCAGGGAACTGGCCTGGGTCGACCTGCTGCTCAACGTTGGCCTGCTGCTGATGCAGCTGTCTTCCCGTGGACATCCGCCTCTGCCGGTGCACGAGTCGCCAGACCCGGCGCTGCATCTCGCAGCCTTGCGTCGCGCCCCCGAAGAGACATTTGTGGCAAGCGCCGTTATCGAACAAGGTGCCACCGGCCTGCCCGCATCGCCGCCGGCGGGCGACAGCACCCAGATCGATTTCATTCACTCCAGCGCCAGGGATTCGTCCAGCCGACGCTTGCTCAATGCCTTGCTTGAGTTGCACGTCGACTGGCCCGTGCCGGCTCCCGAGCCTGTCGACATTGGGATAGTCAGGGGCCTTTACCGTATCGACCATCAATGGTACGGGTCGGTGGCGGGCCTGTTGTTCAAGGTCACTGTCGATCTCGACCTAGGCGAGGTGTACCTCATTCACCCGCACAAGCCTGGGCACCCCGGGTTCAAGCTGCAGACTGACGGTCAGGGCCACTGGACACTGGATCGCGGGTTGAAGTTGCGAGGGGGCGGCCCCAAGAATCGCCTGCAGAACAAGCTGGCGGAGATCGAGAAGAAGCGCCAACAGGTGCGCGACGAAGTCGGTCGAATCGGCGAGAAGGCGTCACAGCTGATCAGCCAGGCCAGGGATCTGGACCATCTACTGAGCGTTGCCAAAACCGCCTACGAAAAAAATCACAACGAGCTGGGAGTCGCCCGGGCGCGTCTGCGAGCATCACCCGACGACCAGCAACTGATGGATACGCAGCGGTTCAAGGTGCTTGCGCGATCCCGCAGCCGCCTGGATTTCCAGGTGCTGCAGGAACGCGAAGAGATCGTCATTGACCAACTGATCCAGGCCCGGCGTGAGCTGATCGAGGCTTTCCGCCAGCTCAAAGAGGTCGACGCGAGGTTCGACTTCGAGGGCAGCGCGACCGACGAGTACCATAAGATTTTGGGGGCCCACGTCTTGCGTATCCATCGCCTGACCGACCTCTATTTGGCCAGCTTCATTTCCGAGCAAGGCGAACCGCTGATCGAGAGGCAGCACAAAATCAATGACATTGAAGGCTCGCAGCGCATGTACGACATGCTGGAGAACAATTTTGCCGCCTCCGAGCGCTACACCCAGGCGATGATCGCCTTCGACGAGGTGCTGACGGAGCTGGCGCAGAACTTCAAGACCGGGCCGGCCATCCGCCTGAAGTTTCTCAAGGACAATCCGCGCACCCGCTACTACAACCGCGATGCGGCGGTCCTTGAGTCACTGGATGTCCTCAACACCCTGAGCGTTGACTTCTTCAGCGATGCCAGCACGCCCCAGGAACAGTACTTCATCAAGGCCTACGAGGCGCGTCGTGACGACATGGTGGCGTTTGAAAACTCCCACCTCGACCTGATGATCACCGATGGCTTCACCCCACAGGAGCGCAAGGACGTCCTGAGCAACGTGATCAAACACTATGAAGAACGCCTGACATTCAATCGTTCGTTGCAGGAGCTCGGGTCACCGCTGATCCGGCAGCCCTTCATGGACCTGCTGATGACCCGCCTGGAGACCGCCCGCAGCAGTGCCGAGGCCGAACTAGCCGACCTGTTGCGCGAAGATGAATTTCTGCCGCCTTCATCGGCGGCACTTAAAACGCTGAAAGTCCCGTCGAACACCAAGCGCGTGTTCAAGTCACGGGACAAAGGCGCACTGGTGGGTGAGCTAGAGCCGGCGCAGGCCGGTATGCCGTTTGCGACGATGGTCAGCCGCCATCCGGTGACCCTGCAGGTGGGCGGCCGATTCATGGAGCACCCCGGTGAGGGATGGGTCGAGATTGTCGACGCCGCACCGGTAAAACCGACCCTGACACCCCCGCCGCGTGCTTTCGCCGTCCTGCGGGCAGAGGGGCAGCGACTGATCGACGAGGTCCCGGCCATTGAGCGTTCAATCGACTTTCAAAGGAAGAAGCTCGCCGATCCGCTACGCCGCGATCAGCTCAACCCGCGTGACTGGAACGACATGCTGGGCTACCAGGCCGAACGGATCGAAACCCTGGCCGGCGAGCTTGAGCGCACCCATGCCGAGCATCCGCAACTGGCCGGCGCCCTCGAAACCCTACGCAGTGGTGCCGCGCAAGCCCGCCTGAAGGGCCAGCAACACTGCATCGAGGGTTTCAAGGCACAACGTCCGCGCGAGGAAAACATTCAGTACCTGCGTGATCACCAGGCGGTGGATATTGGCCTGGTCCAGGCGCTCAAGCGCACCGCCGCCAAAGACTATCTGACGGAGTTTGCGATCCGTGAGAAAAACTCGCTGAAGGTCCTGTGGTACGCACACTTTCACTATGCCCAGGCGAGCAGCACGCCTGCGAGCTACAGCGTCGCCCACCTGAAGCGCCCGGAGCATCGTTTTATCACGCTCAAGGACCTGATAGCCAAGGCCGGAGCGGACAACACAGTGATCGTCCGCGATCTCTACAGTCCGATTACCGCGCCACGGGATCAACGTCTGTTTCTGAGCCTGCTGCCGAATTGATCGCCGCTCGTTGAACGGCGAAAGCCGCGCCTTTTCAGGGGCGCGGCTTTCGCGTTTCAACACAACCAAAGGATCAGTGGGCGAACAGTGAATTGCCCTTCTGCCCTGCCAGTTTCTCCGGTTTGATCAGGAAGCGCGCCAGCGCTGGCAGCAGCCACAGGGCACCGAACATGTTCCACAGCAACATAAAGGTCAGCATCAGGCCCATGTCGGCCTGGAACTTGATGGCCGAGAAGATCCAAGTGCACACGCCGATGGCCAGGCACAGGCCGGTGAACAGCACGGCTTTACCGGTGGACTTCAGCGTCTCGTAGTAGGCCTCTTGCAGCGGCAAACCGGCGCGCAGGAAACTTTCCAGGCGGCTGTAGATGTAGATGCCGTAGTCCACGCCAATCCCCACGCCCAGCGCCACCACCGGCAGGGTCGCCACCTTGACGCCGATGCCCATGAAGGCCATCAGGGCGTTGCCGAGCACCGAGGTCAACACCAGCGGCAAGACGATGCACAGGGTCGCTGCCCACGAGCGGAAGGTGATCATGCACATGGTCGCGACGCAGATGTAGACCAGAATCAGAATCGTCAGCTCCGACTCCTTGATCACCTCGTTGGTCGCCGCCTCGATCCCGGCGTTACCGGCCGCGAGGATGAACTCCAGGCCGTCCTTGTTGTTCTCCTTGGCGAACTCTTGCACCGCATGCACTGCGCGGTCGAGGGTTTCGGCCTTGTGGTCGTTGAGGAACACCAGCACCGGCGCCAGCGAGCAACTGTTGTTATACAGACCGTCGGCACGGGCGATGGAGTTGTTCAGCACGTCCGGGTTGCGCGACAGGGTCTCCCATTTCAGGTTGCCCTCGTTCATGCCCTTGATCATCTGCTTGGATACGGTGACCAGGGAAATCGCCGACTGCACGCCCTCGGTGTTCTGCATCTTCCACATCAGTTCATCGATCGGCGCCATGGCTTCGTAGCGCGAGCAGCCTTCAGCCTTGGTCTTGACCATCACCACCAGCACGTCGGAACTGGTGGAGTAGTTGCTGATGATGAAGTTGTTGTCCTGGTTGTAGCGCGAGTCCGGACGCAGTTCCGGCGCGCCTTGGTCGAGGTCGCCGATCTTCAGGTTTTTGCTGTACCACAGGCCGCCACCGAAGGCGACCAGGGCGATCAGGATCGACACCGGGGCGACTTTCGAGCTGGCGAAGTTCGACAGCAGGCGCCAGAACGGATGCTCGCGGGTCGCGTCCTTCTTGCTGCGGGCGATTGCACGCTTGCTGATGCCGACATAGGAAATCGCCACCGGCAGCAGAATCAGGTTGGTGAACACAATCACCGCCACGCCGATCGAAGCACCGATGGCCAGCTCGCGAATCACCCCGATGTCGATGATCAGCAAGGTGATGAAGCCCACGGCGTCAGCCAGAATCGCGATCATCCCCGGCAGGAACAGCTGGCGGAAGGTGCGCCGGGCTGCGGTCAGGGCGTTGTCGGCCTCACCGGATTGCAAAGCGATGCCGTTGATTTTCTGCACGCCGTGGGAAATACCGATGGCGAAGATCAGGAATGGCACCAGCATCGAGTACGGATCGAGGCCAAAGCCGAACGCATGCATCAGCCCCAGTTGCCAGATCACCGCCACCAGGGTGGTGATCAATACGGCCACGGTGCTGCGCACGCAATGGGTGAACCACAGCAGGAGGATCAGGGTGATGACGAAGGCCACGCCGAAGAACAGCACCACCATGATCAGGCCATCGATCAAGTCACCGACTTTCTTGGCGAAACCGACGATGTGGATCTTGATGTTGGGGTTCTGCTTTTCGAACTTGTCGCGGATCTTCTCTTCAAGCTCGTGGGAGAACTTCTGGTAGTCCAGCGCCAACAGTTTGCCCTGGTCCTGCGGGTCCGGGTAGGACTCCAGCAGCGGGATATCGACGATACTCGACTTGAAATCGTTGGCCACCAGACGCCCGACCTGCCCCGACTTGAGCACGTTGTTACGCAGCAGTTCGAGGCTGTCGGCCGAGCCGTTGTAGCTCTGCGGGATCACTTCACCACCGGCAAAACCTTCCTCGGTCACTTCGGTCCAGCGCACGCTTGGACTCCACAGCGACTTGAGCCCCGAGCGATCAACGCCGGAGATGTAGAACACCTCGTCGTTGATCTGGCGCAGGGTCTCCATGTACTCCTTGGAGAAGATGTCGCCGTTGGTGGCCTCCACCGAAATCCGCACGGTGTTGCCCAGGTTGGCCAGGTCGTTGCGGTGCTCCATCATTTTTTCAATGAATGGATGTTCCAGCGGGATCATCTTTTCAAAGCTGGTGGACGGCCGGATCAGCGTCGCCTGCCAGAACAGGAAAATGCTCACCAGCAAGCAGATCACGATGACTGCCGGGCGGTTGTTGAAAATCAGGCGTTCGAGAAAGGTCGCCTTGTCTTGGTGGTGGCTGCTCATGGATGTCATCTCTCCGCCTTCTTATTATGTGCCCGGCTCATTTGCTTAGCTCAGCGCCGGTTGGCATCGACACGCGAACGCCGCCCTGTCCGACGAGAATCAGGTTGCCATTGCCTGCGGCAGTCACGCCCGAGACGGAGATCCGGTCCGGTCGATTGAACACGCTGAAGCTTTGGCCATCGTCACTGCTGCGCACCACACTGCCGCCGTTGCCGACGATGACGATGGAGCCATCGTCGAGCAGGGTCGCGCCCGACAATCCGAACTCCAGCGCACCGCGTGCGGCCTTGAGTTCGACCGGCTCCCAGGTGCTGCCGAAATCGCTTGAGCGAAACAGGTTGCCGCGCAGGCCGTATGCCAACAGGGTTGCTGGTTGGGCGGTGCCGATCACGCCGAACAGCGAGCCTTCATACGGCCCTTCGACGTGTTCCCAGGTCTCGCCCCAATCGGCCGAGCGGAACATGCTGCCTTGCTCGCCGACGATGAACAGTCCGGAATCCTTGACCGCGGCAATGCCGTTGAGGTGGTACTGGTCTTCGTTGTCGAGGCGGTCGCTGACGTCTTCCCAGGTCTTGCCACCGTCGGTGGTGGTCAATAGAGCGCCATAGGCACCCACGGCAAAGCCGCTGCTGGTGTCCTTGAACCAGACGTCGAGCAAGGGTGCTTCGCGCTTAAGGTCTTCGAATTGTTTGGTCCAGGTGAGGCCGCCATCGGTGCTGGCGAGGATCTGCGCATCGTGTCCGACGGCCCAGCCGTGCTGCTCATCAACGAAGAACACGGAGGTCAGCAGTTGCCGGGTCGGCACTTTGGCCTGGGTCCAGGTGGCGCCCTGATCATTGGAGTAGAGAATGTGCCCGCGATCGCCGACCGCGATCAGCCGGTTGCCGGCGTGCACCACATCGAGCATCAAGCCCTTGGCGGCCTTGGCCGATTCAATTGAATAGACGGTTTCGACGGCGGGCGTCGCGGCCGCCAGCACCGGGGCCGACAGCACTGCAGTCGCCAGCAGCGAGAGCGCTGTAGCCAGCATTGCGAATCTGCGCAGTGCCGGCGGGCGGCCAATACCCACACCCATGACAGGCTCACTCATAGACCTTTCTCCCATTATTATTGTCAGGTCGTTTAACCCTTGGGGCGCCGTTCAGGGAGTTCATGCTCTTTTTAAACAGCTTCAACACACTGCTGAAACCTGCCGTCTAGAGCCCCTTCTGCGGGCTGGCTTATCCTATCCAGCTTTGGAATCGTCTGACAATCAACGCCACGTTATGTTTTGTTAACCTGGGGATTGAGGGTAGATGCTGAATGAGCGGTCATTCGTGGGGATGATGAAAAAAGCTCGCTGAACTCGATGTTTGTAGGAGCTTGCTGGCGAAGGACTTGAGAGCGCCGCGTGCAGTCAGGAAACCCGCGTCATCGTTCAAGACCTTCACCGGCAAGCCGGCTCCTAGTGAATCTGCGTCGCCTGGTTGAGCATCAAGCCAGACTTTTGCTGACCACCTCAAACACATCACTGGACAACTCACCGGAGGCACGGATGCGTTCCAGCTCGGCCTTCATCAACGCCTGGCGGGCGCTGTCGTATTTGCGCCAGCGGGTCAGCGGCGCCAATTGCCGGGAGGCGATCTGCGGGTTGAAGCCGTTGAGTTCGATCACCAGATCGGCGAGGAAACGGTAGCCGGAGCCGTCGGCGGCATGGAAGTTGATCAGGTTCTGCCCGGCGAATGCACCGATCAGCGCCCGTACCTTGTTCGGGTTCTTGATGGTGAACGCCGGGTGCTGCATCAGCGTCTTGACCCGCTCCAGGCCACCCGGCAAGGTGCTGCCGGCCTGCACGCTGAACCACTGGTCCATCACCAGCGGGTTGGCCTTGAAGTGCTCGGCGAAGCTGGCCAGGGCCTCGGCCTTCTGCTCGTCGAACGGCGAGTTGACCAACACCGCCAGCGCGGTCAGGCGTTCGGTCATGTTGTCGCAATGTTCGAACTGCTCGAGGGTCGCCGCCAACACTTCCGGCTTGCCGCTGAGCATCAGGTACGACAGCGCGATGTTCTGCAGGGCGCGCCGGGCGAAATGCTCGGCTTCGGCGACGTATGGGGTCTGGCGGGACAGGTCGCGATTGGCCTGGTAACGCAGCCACAGGCCTTCGAACAAGGCGTCTGCCAGTTGCTTGCGGGCGAATTCGCGGGCGTTGTGGATCGCTTCGACGTCTGCCACTTCGCTGATTTCAGTCAGGTATGCCTCACCTGGCAGCGAGAGCATTTCGGCAACCATGGCCTGGTCCAGCGACTCATCGGACAGCACGGTTTTCAGCGCCGTCACCAGCCGTGGATCGAGAGTCAGCGTCTCGCCCTTCTGCTGCTGAGCGATCAATTCCTGCAACACCTGCACCGCCAGTTGCTGGCCGGCGTCCCAGCGGTTGAAGCCGTCGCTGTCGTGCTGCATCAGGAACATCAACTGGTCGCGGTTGTACGGGAAGCTCAGCTTGACCGGCGCCGAGAAGCCGCGCAGCAGGGACGGCAGCGGTTGTTCGGCGATGTCGACGAAGGTGAAGGTCTGTTCCGCTTCGGTGACCGAGATCACCCGGGATGTACCTTGAGCGGCGGCTTCGCCGGTCAGGCGCAGGGCAATCTCGTTGCCTTGGCTGTCCAGCAGGCCCAGCGCAACCGGGATCACGAATGGCAGTTTTTCCACCTTGTCCGGGGTCTGCGGGCAGTTCTGGCGAAAGGTCAGGCTGTAGGTCTTCGCGGCGGCGTCATAGGACTCGCTCACCGCCAGGCGTGGTGTACCGGCCTGGCTGTACCAGCGCTTGAACTGGGTCAGGTCGACGCCGTTGGCATCTTCCATGGCCTTGATGAAGTCATCGCAGGTCACGGCCTGGCCGTCATGGCGTTCGAAGTACAGGTCACTGCCTTTACGGAAACCCTCGGCGCCAAGCAGGGTGTGAATCATACCGACCACTTCCGAACCCTTCTCGTAGACCGTCAGGGTGTAGAAGTTGGAGATCTCGATGAAGCTGTCCGGGCGCACGGCATGGGCCATGGGGCCGGCGTCTTCGGCGAACTGGTGGGTGCGCAGGAACGCCACGTCCTGGATGCGCTTGACCGTGGCCGAGTTCATGTCGGCGGAGAAGCCCGAGTCGCGGAACACGGTGAAGCCTTCCTTGAGCGACAACTGGAACCAGTCGCGGCAGGTCACGCGGTTGCCCGACCAGTTGTGGAAGTATTCATGGGCGACGATCGCTTCGACCCGCTGGTGCGCGGCATCGGTGGCGGTCTCGGCGCGGGCCAGCACGGCGCTGGAGTTGAAGATGTTGAGGCCCTTGTTCTCCATGGCCCCCATGTTGAAATCGTTGACCGCGACAATCATGAAGATGTCCAGGTCGTACTCGCGTCCATACACCTCTTCGTCCCAGCGCATGGACTTCTTCAGGCTGTTCATCGCGTGCTGGCATTTGTCGATATTTTCCGGCTCGACGTAGATGCGCAGCGCCACGTCGCGCTGGTTCATGGTGGTGAAGCTGTCTTCGACGCACCACAAGTCACCGGCCACCAGGGCAAACAGGTACGCCGGTTTCTTGAACGGGTCTTCCCAGGTCGCCCAGTGCCGGCCGTCTTCGCCAGGACCGGACGCGATCGGGTTGCCGTTGGACAGCAACACCGGGTAGCTGTGCTGCTCGGCGACCACGGTGGTGGTGAAGGCGCTCATCACATCCGGGCGGTCGAGGTAATAGGTGATCTTGCGAAAGCCCTCGGCTTCGCACTGGGTGCAGAACATCGTGCCGGATTTGTACAGGCCTTCCAGGGCGGTGTTGGTTTCCGGGTGGATGCGCACGCTGGTGTCGACCGTGAAGGTGGTACTGGTCGGGTGCAGGGTCAGGTGGCTGTCAGTCAACTGGTAGTCGCCGGCGTCCAGCGCATGGTCCGCCAGGCTCACTGCCAGCAGTTCCAGCTGTTGGCCATCGAGCACCAACGGTGGCAGGCCCGGGCCACGCTCGGGGTTGCGGCGCATCACCAGTTGCGCGTGGACCAGGCTGTGGTCCTCGAACAACTCGAAGGTCAGGTGTGTTTCGTCGATCAGGTACTCGGGTGCCTGATAGTCCTTGAGGTAAATCATCTTCGGTTGTTCGGTGCGCATGCTGGAGTCCTTACTGATGCACGGCGAGCTGGTAGGCCGTGTACTTACGAATATTGATCACGCCGGTGTCGAAAATCAGGTACTGGCCCTTGATTCCCATCAGCGTGCCTTCGGCAATCGGCTGCTTGTCCAGGTTGAAGCTGACAATCTTGGCCGGGTACTGCTCGACCGGATAGCGAATTTCCAGCGGCGCGACGTCGGTTACTGTCTGGATCGCCTGCAGGCCAAATCGTTCCTGCAGGCCCTGCAAACCGTCGGCACAACTGGCGAACAACTGATCGCGCACCTGAGCCAGGTCGACAGGCGTGGCATCGCCCTTGAGCAAGGCGCGCCAGTTGGTCTTGTCGGCCACCTGGCTGCGCAGCAGGTCTTCGACGAAGCCCGATTGCTGGCGAGTGGCAACACGCATGATCGGCAGGGCCTGGCTGGCACCCTGGTCGATCCAGCGGGTCGGCAGTTGGGTAGCGCGGGTGATCCCGACCTTGACCCCGGAGGAATTCGACAGATACACGATGTGATCGGTCATGCAGAACTGCTCGCCCCACTGCGGCTCGCGGCAGGTGCCAGCGTCGTAGTGGCAGCGCTCGGGGCTCATGATGCAGACGTCACACTGGGCCAGTTTGGTCATGCACGGGTAGCAGTAGCCCTGGCTGAAACTGGTCTTGGTCTTGCGCCCGCAATGGGTGCAGTGGATCGCCCCCAGGTATTCCAGGCGCACTGTGGAGCCGATCAACGGATTGACCGGCACCTCGCTGTCGCCCAGGCGAAAAGCATATTGCACGTTCGGCCCGTCGAGGCGCGCCGACATTTTACTGATTGCACCGCGGCCAATCTCGATCAATGGATGGCATCCGACTTGAACAGGATATTTGGCACCTGAATCGACTTCGAGCTGCATTCCTGCGGGCCCATGTAACCGGTGCGCTGGTCTTCCGGCAGGTTCTGCAATTCCCAGGCGATCATCGCCTGCAGGGACAGTTCACGCTGCTCGGTGGTCAGTTTGCCGCCGTCGGACCACTTGCCGATCTCCACCGCCAGTTTCAGGCTCTGGTAGATCTCGGGGGTGATGTTGCTGATCATTTCGTTGAAAGAGGACATCAGGGTCTCCGTGCTCTTCAGTGACGTAACAGAATTAGAGGGCGATTTTACGGCGACTGTACAAGCCGCCCAACAAACCGCTGAAGCATCCGACGAGTAACCCGCCGACATGGGCCGCGTTGGCGATTTCGCCGAAGCCGATCATCGACATCAGCCCGGACATGCACAGCGCCAGCCACACCAGCATCATCACCAGCACCCCACGGGGCAGGCGATACGCCGGGTTGGGCGCCAGCCACTGGTAGATCCAGCAGTGTCCGAGCAAGCCGTAGAGCACCCCGGACAGGCCGCCGAACAGCCCCGGACCGCCGTAGTAATATTGCGCGTAGTTCGACACCAGGCTGAACAGCAGGGTCAGGCCCAGCAGGTTGATCCCACCCTGGCGCGCTTCGATGCGCCGCCCCAGTTCCCAGTACCACATGCCGTTCATGGCGATGTGCAGGAAGCCGAAGTGAATCAGCATCGGCGTCACCAGGCGCCACCACTGCCCTGCCGCCAGGCTCTCGGTCAGCGAGGTGAACTGGATGTATTCGCCCGCCACCCGGTATTGCAGAAAGGAAAACCATTCCATGGTGTCGAGGTTGGAGCCCAGCAGCGTCAGGCCGCCGACGATCAGGGTTGCCAGCAGCACCAGCGCGGTCATCGGGCTGTGGCGCAGTTGCTCGACAAAGCCCGGACGCTGCGAGCGCGCGGCCGGTGGCAGGTCCAGTTGCTGATCGGGATCGCCCGCTGGAAAGCGCTGATACAGCGAGCGCACGTCCTCACTGATCGCCTCCGGCGCCCACAGCACCTGCTCGCCAGCCTCTTCGCTGACCCGATGGGGCACCTGCATACGCTGCAGCAGTTTGACGAAACCACTGAGATCAACACTCAGCGGCAGGCGCAGTACGGCAACAGCAGTCATTGCGGGGCCTCCGGCCGTTCAACATCGACCCAGACGAACTTGTTCGGGTCGAGACGGGTTTCCTGGTCCAGGCGATAGGCGACCAGCTTGCCGTACAACACGGCGCTGTAGTCCAGGCACGCCAGGTTGGAGCGGATCGGCGCCGGCGTGCCGCTGCGCCAGTAGTGACCGACAAACAACAGTGGCTGTTCGACGTCGTAGCGCAGCAGTTTGTTTTTTTCCACTGGCGACAGCGGCGTCTGTGCCACGGGTTCGGGCAAGGCATCCGGCTGGAACACAATATCGCCGTAGGTCTGCGGGTTGTCTTCCCAGAACTTGGTGCGGAAGAACGCGCGCGTCAGGCCATCGCCGCTGGTCATGGTCTGGCCATGGGGCAGGCGCATGTCGGTGCCGCGCAGCAGGCGGTCGAAGGCCATGCAGGCAAAACTGCCAGGCACTGCCGCCGCCTGGACGAAATGTTCATCGACGCGGCCGTCGGGATACTGTTCGCGCAGCAGGTCGATCAGCGCGCCGTCCCAGCAGGCATGCACCACGCGGAAACGTCCGGAATCGACGAACAGCGGCATCTCGTAGAACCAGGCAAGGAAGTCGTGCCAGTCCCCCGGATGGTGAGCGAACTGGGTCAGGGTTGCTTCGATCAGGCGCGCATGGCGTGGGGTGTGTTCACGCACGTACTGCTTGCCGCTGCCCGGTGGTGCCGGAGTGGACCAGCCCAGCGCGTTGAACTCATGGTTGCCCATGATGCACAGCGCCTGCCCGGCCTCGACCATGTCGTGGACGATGTGCAGGGCCTCGCGGATCCGCGGGCCACGGTCGATCACATCACCGAGAAACACAGCCATGCGCCGGGCGTGACGCCACACGCCACCGTGCTTCTCGTAACCGAGCCGGTCCAGCAGATGCTCAAGGGTATGAGCGCAACCGTGCACGTCACCGATCAGGTCGTAGCTACGCGCGGGATCGAGCATCAGTCGCCTCCACCACCCAAGCGGCTACCCCAGCCCAGCTTCGTCCGGCAGACTTCGTAGTAGTTGTGATCCAGCGGATGGATCAGGCGCAATTTCTGCGCTTTTTTGCTGATGGTGATGGTGTCACCGGGGGCGCAGGTGAAGTGGTTCTGCCCGTCGCAGGACACCTGCGGGTAGATCTGCATATCCTTGGACACGACTATTTTCAGCTCACTGTTGCCATCGACCACGATCGGCCTTCCGGACAAGGTATGGGGGTACATCGGCACAATCACAATGGCATCGAGCTTGGGATGCATGATCGGGCCGCCGGCGGACAGGGCATAGGCGGTGGAACCGGTGGGGGTCGAGACGATCAGGCCGTCGGCCTTCTGGCTGCAGACGAACTGGCCGTCGATGTACAGCTCGAACTCGATCATCCGCGTCGATTTGCCGGGGTGCAGCACCACGTCGTTGAGTGCATCGCCCTGGCCGATGGCTTCGGCATGCCGACGGACTTCGGCCTGCAACAGGAAACGATTTTCCACCAGGTAATGGCCGTCGAGCACTTCGGCGACCTTGACTTCCAGTTCATCAGGACGGATGTCGGTGAGAAAGCCGAGGTTGCCGCGGTTGATCCCCAGCACCGGGATATTGTGGCGCGCCAGGGCACGGGCGGCGCCCAGCAGGCTGCCGTCACCGCCAACGACAATGACCATGTCACAGACTTCGCCGAGCATTTTGCGCGACGAGGTTTGCAGGCCGTGGCCAGGCAGGACTTCGGCGATGGTGTCTTCGAGAATCACGTGCAGGTGCCGGTCAAGCAGGAATCTTTTCAGTCGGCGAACGGTATCCAGCACCTGAGAACTGCCCAGGCGACCGATGATGCCGATATTGCGAAATTGCTCCATGGGGCTCCTAGCGAGGGTCGGTTGGCCGTGGGGGCTGTGCCGCCCAGGTCGGCAGACCCTGAGGTCTGCAACAGCGAAAAGCCCAATTATGGGCGAAAGCGCGCCGTAGACAAAATCCTTTCAGCGGCAAGGGGCCACTGCGGTTTGCGGCTATGCTCGCAGGATGATCCTATTTCCCGATTTACTGCAGTTGCCCCAGCAATTACGTCACCCTGAAGTGCGTGACCTAGCGTGGGTCATCCTCGCCCCGCCGATGCTCTGCGCCACGCCCTGGCCACAACGCCACCCGCTGGCCGGCAGCGACTGGGTGCGCGACCCGCAGCGGCTGGAGCACTGGCTGCGGCAACTGGACCGCGACAGCTATGCACTGCTGCATTGGTTGTCCCAGGCCCGCACTCGACGCCTGGGTCTGTACTACGAGCGTTTGTGGCAGTTCGCCGTGGCGCAGGCGCCGGGGATCGAGCTGATCGCGGCCAACCTGCCGATTCGCCGCGAGGGTCACACCCTCGGGGAGTTGGACATGCTGCTGCGTGATCGCGAGGGTGTGCATCACCTGGAACTGGCAATCAAGCTGTACCTGGGGCCGCAGCACGGCGATGGCGCGGATCCGGCTCAGTGGCTGGGCCCCGGTTGTCACGACCGGCTGGACCTGAAGCTGGCGCATCTGAGTCAGCACCAACTGCCGATTTCCGCCCGCCCGGAGAGCCGCGTCGCCCTTGCAGCGTTGGAGGTGGAAGATTTCAGCGCCACCTTGTGGCTCGGCGGCTATCTGCTCTACCCCTGGCCAGGCCACGCCGCCGCCCCTCACGGCGCCCATCCGCAGCACCTGCGCGGTAGTTGGCTGCACCAACAGGACTGGTCGGCTTTCGTCGCGCAACGCCCGCCCGGCCGCTGGCAACCCCTGCCCCGCCACGCCTGGCTGGCCCCGGCCCACTACCCGGCAGATCAAACCTGGGACGCTGGGCAACTTCAGGATTGGCTGGAAAACCTCGACCCACTGGCGCCGGCGCAGCTGTTGGTGCGTCTGAGCGAGAACGCCCGGGGTGATTGGGAAGAGGCCGAACGGCTGTTCCTGGTCTCGGACCACTGGCCGAATGTACCGGGGAATTGATGTGCCTGGACTTGATACACCATCATCCCCAGCCTCAGAACCCCACCGTCAACCGCACCGCCAACGCCGCCAGCGTCAGCAACAACACCGGCAACGTCAGCACAATCCCGACCTTGAAGTAATACCCCCAGCCAATCAGGATGCCCTTGCGCTGCAGTACATGCAGCCAGAGCAAGGTCGCCAGGCTGCCAATCGGGGTAATTTTCGGCCCCAGGTCGCTGCCGATTACGTTGGCGTAGATCATCGCCTCCTTGACCACCCCGGTCGCCTGGCTGGCATCGATGGACAAGGCGCCAATCAGCACGGTGGGCAGATTATTCATCAGCGATGACAGCAGCGCCGTCAGCAACCCGGTACCCATGGCCGCGCCCCATACCCCTTGCCGGGCGAAAGCGTCCAGCCAGCCGGCCAGGTAGGCGGTCAGCCCGGCGTTGCGCAGGCCGTAGACCACCAGGTACATGCCCAGCGAGAAAATCACGATCTGCCACGGCGCCTCCTTGAGCACCTTGCGCGTGGAAATCCTGTGACCACGCCCGGCTACGGCCAGCAGCAGCGCCGCACACACCGCCGAAATCGCACTGATGGGTACCCCCAACGGCTCCAGGGCAAAGCACCCCAGCAGCAGAATGACCAGCACCACCCATCCGGCATAAAAGGTCGCCTTGTCGTGGATCGCGCTCTTCGGCTCATCCAGTTGCCCGGGTTCATAGGCCTGCGGAATGTCCCGACGGAAAAAAACCATCAGCACCACCAGGGTCGCCGCGACGGCCACCAGGTTGACCGGCACCATCACCGCGGCATAGCGGTTGAAGCCAATGTGGAAGAAGTCCGCCGAGACAATGTTCACCAGGTTTGACACCACCAGCGGCAGGCTGGCGGTATCGGCGATAAATCCGGCGCCCATGACGAAGGCCAGGGTCGCCGTCGGTGAAAAACGCAGGGCCAGCAACATCGAAATCACGATCGGCGTCAGGATCAACGCCGCGCCATCGTTGGCAAACAACGCTGAGACCAACGCCCCCAGCACGATCATCCAGGCAAACAACCGACGCCCGTTACCCCGCCCCCAGCGCGCCACATGCAACGCCGCCCAGGCAAAAAAACCCGCCTCGTCCAGCAGCAGGCTGATGATGATCAGCGCGACAAAGGTGGCGGTGGCATTCCAGATGATCTCCCACACCAGTGGGATATCGCTGATCTGCACCACGCCACTGAGCAACGCCAGTCCGGCGCCGAGCATCGCACTCCAGCCCACACCCAGGCCACGGGGTTGCCAGATCACCAGGGTGATGGTCAGCAGGAAGATGGAGGCGGCAATGAGCATGCGTGGGGCCTGCAACAACTGGAGAAGGGAGTCACCTATCCATCAGTTGCTGCGGGCTTGTCAACTCGCCACGGGCCCCATTGATGCGCTGGAGCAGGCGCCGGCTTCAGGAATCAGGCGAATATCCACTCGCCGATTCTCGACGCGCCCGGCGGCCGTGTCATTGCTGGCAACCGGCTGATTGGCGCCAACCCCCTGGATAACGAAGCAGCCACTGGGGATATCACCCATGCGCTGCATCCAGTCACGAACAGCCAGGGCCCGGGCGTGGGACAACTGCAGATTGCGCTCGGTGTCGCCGGAACTGTCGGTGTGGGCACTGATGACGATCAACCAGCCTGGCCGAGCCTTGATAGTCACCAAGGCGTCGATCAGTACCTTGGCCGAATCGGTCCTGAACTCGGCGCTGCCGGGTGCAAACAACAGCAGACTGTCCAGACGCACGGGCGTTGGAGCTTCTTCCTGCTGAAAAGCCAAGGCGTCTCTTACGCCAACGGTAGCTCGGAGAGGCAGGGACTTAAATGTCCAGAATGACCTTGCCCTCACACCTTCTTGTGCTGCTCCACCCACCCCGCAAATGCATCGATAAAGCTCTGCAAGAACGGCTGAACCTTATCCGACAGCTTGCCCGACTCATCAAAAAACGTCCCCGCCCCACCCAGATAAGCTTCCGGCTGCTGCAGGCACGGGACGTTGAGGAATACCAGGGACTGGCGCAGATGGTGGTTGGCGCCGAAACCGCCGACGGCGCCCGGAGAAACGCTGATCACCGCACCGGGCTTGCCGCTCCAGGCGCTTTTACCGTAGGGCCGGGAGCCAACGTCGATGGCGTTTTTCAAAGGCGCCGGCACTGAGCGGTTGTATTCGGGGGTGACGAACAGCACTGCGTCGGATGAACGTACCTGCTCGCGGAAAGTGCTGTAGGCTGCCGGCGGTGTTTCGTCGATGTCTTCGTTATAGAGCGGCAGGTCGCCGATCTCGACGATGTTCAGCTTCAGGGTGGCCGGGGCCAGTTCCGCCAGCGCCAGGGCAACCTTGCGGTTAATCGACTGTTTTCGCAGGCTGCCTACCAGGACAGCGACCGTATGGACCTTGCTCATGGGAATTCCCGACTATCTGGCTAAAGGAGCCTGTAGTTATAGATGATCCACGGGCAGTGCAGCGGGTTTGGCTCGGGCAATCACGGCAATTCACTATTTTTTTCCGGAAGGAAAACTTCCCAC
The DNA here is from genome assembly GCF_024519635.1 of Pseudomonas sp. Pse1. Classification (NCBI taxonomy): domain Bacteria; kingdom Pseudomonadati; phylum Pseudomonadota; class Gammaproteobacteria; order Pseudomonadales; family Pseudomonadaceae; genus Pseudomonas; species Pseudomonas sp. Pse1. The sequence continues at coordinate 202,993 of NZ_JALJRO010000007.1, read as the reverse complement.
GCTTGACGACGGTCTACTGAACCGCAAATTGAATGACTTATTCCCAGAGGTTCTAAGCAGATGGCAGCAGTACTCGTCGGACAATTCCATGCAAGAGACGCGCAGGGCCGCGTCTACTCGGTGCATGAGTTCCAGGAATCCACCCCAGCGGTCGACAGTTTCGGCGGATCCGCACCGGTCATGACCTACAAATTGGCGATCGGAGACCGGGTCAATAAAGTCGATGACAACCAGTTCGTGCTGGTACAAACAGGCGTCACGCTGATTCGTGAACCCGAATCCGTGGTCAGCGCCTGAGTAATTCCACGACCCGTTGGAGTCATGGTTGCGGACTTGGGTTAGGATTCAGCCACTACCCCTCACCCGCTGAACATGGACTTCACGCATGCGTCTACGCCATATCGAAGTGATCCAGGCGCTCCTGCAAACCGCTCACGTGGGTACCGCAGCCGAGATGTTGCAACTGCCGGTGACCGAGATCGAGAGGGTATTGCGCGAGGCCGAGGATCAACTCGGCTTCATGCTATTCGCCAGTGTTCGCGGGCGCTTGCAGGCCACGCGTGAAGCACGGTTATTGCAGGTGCAGATCGCCAACGTTTATAGCGCGTTCGAACCTGTGCAACGCCTGGCTGAAAGCCTGCGCCAGTACCACGCGCCGCCATTGCGGGTGATTGGCACGCCGCCCCTGGCGTATCAACTGCTGCCGCAGGCTATTGCCAGTTTGCGCCGGCGCTTCCCCGATATGCCCTGCTCTCTGCAGAGCCAGCCCACCGCCGACATCGTCAGGAGCCTGTTGCTGCGCGAAAGCGACTTGGGATTGAGCCTGCACGACCCCGAACACAGTGACATCCAATGCCAGGTGCTGGCCCAGGGCAAGCTGCAACTGCTGGCGCCCCACGGCTGGCTGCAACCGCGACAGAAGTACATCTCGGCCCAAGACCTGGCCGGCCAGGCGCTGGTCGGGCTGGAAGGCCATGACCCATTGAGTGTGCTGTTCGACAGCAAGCTACAAGCGTTGCGCCCTGCGCCCGTGGTGCAGACCCGGGTGCAGACCCACCAGATGATGCGCAGTATGGTCGAGGCCGGTGAAGGCCTGGCGATTGTCGATCCGTTTACCGCCCTTGGCGCCAAGGCGTCCGGACTGGATGTGTGCCCGGTGTCGCCGGCGGTGCCGATCAGTCTTTACGCCCTGAGCCTGAAGAATGTTGAGCCAACAACGGCGCAGGAAGCGCTGCTGGAGATCATCACGACGAACGCCCAGGCACTGTTGCAGGGTTGAGGGCGGTTGCTTCGTCGAAAAATCGATACCAGAACAACGCCACTTCCTGGGTGCGTGGATCAATCCCCCGATAGCGCAGGTGATCGATGCCGCCCAGCACGTAGCCGCAACGCTCATACAGCCGACAGGCACCGAGGTTATTGTTCTGAGTCTCCAGCATGATCCCCGGCAGCAGTTTCTTCTGACTCCAGAACTGCGCCACGTCCAGCAAGGCCTTGGCCACGCCATGCCGCCGGGCCGGCGCATGCACCGCCACTTCATCGATATGGGCCAGGCCATTCCAGTTGGTGCTGACCACGATATGCCCCACCGCCTGCTCGTCCAGAAAAGCCATGAAAATCGCACTGTCGGGGGCATCGTGGTAACTCGCGAACTCCTCGGCGTCAATGCCATAACATTTGCGGTAAGGCGTCACCGCGTGCAACGGCCACTGCGCCACCGGCCGGTCGATATGGGCACTGATATAAGCGCTGATTTCAAAACTGAAATCACTGGCGCAGATATAGGCGGCAAAGCCCTGGTCGGCGACACGCACCGCGAGATTCGGCTGTCGGGGGTTACTCAGCGGTTGCATAGGGGGAAACGTCCTCAGGTGCAAATACAGTCGACGGTGTAGCAGCGCCCGCTGCCCGCGTCTTCGTGTTGCAGGCCGTGCACATCGGCGACGAACCCGGGAAAACTGATGTCAAAGGTACGGGCGAATGCCAGGTAGTCGATGATCGAGCGGGTCGCCTCGGTGAAACGCTCGCCTGGCATGATCAGCGGGATACCTGGTGGGTACGGTACCAGCATCACCGCGGCGATGCGCCCTGGCAATTGATCGATCGGCACCGCCTCGACGTCGCCGCGCACCAGATGGTCGTAGGCCTCGGCCGGTTTCATCGCCACTTCAGGCAGCACGGTGTACATGCGTTTGAGGTGTTTGGCCGTGGCATTGCTGCGGTAACACGCGTGCAACTGATCGCACAGATCGCGCAGCCCCATGCCCAGGTAACGCGCCGGGTCACACCGGGACACACACGGCAAGCAGGCGGCGAGACTGAGGTTGGCGTCGTAACTGCGCTTGAACTCCAGCAATTCGGTGAGCAAGGTGCTCCACTTGCCCTTGGTAATGCCCATGGAAAACAACACCAGGAACGAATACAGCCCGGTTTTTTCCACCACCAGCCCGCGCTCCCAGAGGAACTTGCTGACCACCGCCGCCGGAATCCCTCGCTCGCTCAAGGCGCCGCCAGCGGTCAGACCGGGCATCACCAGAGTGACTTTGACCGGGTCCAGCAGCACGTAGTCCTCGGCGACGTCGCCAAAGCCATGCCATTCCGCGTCCGGCTGCAACAGCCAGTCGGCGGTGGCGATTCCGGTCACCTGCGGCGGCTGCCAGATCGAAAACCACCAGTCGTCGGCGTTGATGTGTTGGCGCAAATTGTCCAGGGCGCGACGAAAACTCAGGGCCTCATCGAACATTTCCTGCAACAGCGAACGCCCGGCCGGGCCTTCCATCATCGCCGAGGCGACGTCCAGAGAGGCGATGATGCTGTACTGCGGCGAGGTCGAGATGTGCATCATGAACGCTTCATTGAAACGGTCGCGATCCAGTTGCCGGGCTCCGCCGTCCTGCACATGGATCATCGAGGCCTGGCTGAAGGCGGCCAACAGCTTGTGCGTGGAATGGGTGGTGAACACCAGCGGGCTGGTGGGCGAGCGCGAAGTGCCCATGCCATAGCGACCGGCGAAGAACTCGTGGAAAGCCGCGTAGGCGTACCAGGCCTCGTCGAAATGCAGGACTTCGACGCTGTCGCCCAGGGTTTGCTTGATCAGCTCGGCGTTGTAGCACAGGCCGTCGTAGGTTGAATTGGTGACAACCGCCAGCTTGACCTTGGCTGGCCGTCCACGGGTCAGCGGGCTGGCGTCGATCTTGGCGCGGATCGACTCGGGGCTGAATTCACTCAGGGGAATCGGCCCGATGATCCCCAGCTCATTGCGCTCGGGGCAGAGGTACAGGGGGATGGCGCCGGTCATGATGATCGAGTGCAGCACCGATTTATGGCAGTTGCGATCCACCAGCACCAGGTCGTCGCGGGCGACCATGGCCTGCCAGACGATCTTGTTGGCGGTGGACGTGCCGTTGATTACGAAAAAGGTGTGATCGGCGCCGAAATTGCGCGCCGCCCGCGCCTCGGCTTCGGCCAACGGACCGGTGTGATCCAGCAGCGAGCCGAGCTCGGGCACCGACACCGAGAGGTCGCAGCGCAAGGTGTTCTCGCCAAAAAATTGGTGGAATGCCTGCCCCACCGGACTTTTGTGATAGGCCACGCCGCCGCCATGCCCCGGTGTGTGCCAGGAGTAGTTCGAGTCGGCGGTGTGCTGCACCAGGGCGCGGAAAAACGGCGGCAACAGGCCATCCAGGTAGGTGCGTGCCGCCCGCGCCACCTGGCGTGCAAGAAAGGCCACGGTGTCTTCGAACAGGTAGAGAATCCCACGCAGTTGGTTCAACTCGCTCATGGCATCGGCGGGGGCGTTTTCCAGGGTCACCTGTTCGCCGAGGGCGAAGATTGGCAGGTTGGGTGCGCGGGCGCGGGCGACGCGGATCAGCTCGACCATGTTCTGCAGCAGATGGGTGTTTTCCCCGGCGCCCTCGGCGGCAATCAACACGCACGCCAGGCCGTGGTGGGTGGCGGCGACCAGGCGGCCTTCGGCGTAATCCACCGCCGAGAAAATGCTGAAGCCTTCCTGCTCCAGCTCGCGGGCGATACCGCGCACACGGTCGCCGGCGACGGTGTCGGCCTTGATGTCGCGGTGAACGATAAGGACCGGGAATTTCAAGTCTTTGTACATGGGGAGCGGCGTCCTGAGATGACAGGCCATGGCCTGATCCCCGTCAGTCAAGGACCTTGTAGGAGCAAGCCTGCTCGCGATGGACTCAAGTACGCCGCGTGCCCTTTGCAGGAACGCGCTATCGTTGACGACCATCGCGAGCAGGCTCGCTCCTACAGTTGATCCCCATCGCTCAACTGATCGGCACTGGACCACACCTGCCTGAATACATTCAGGGTAGAAGGTCAAACCCCATGTCGCGAGGCCGCGTGTATCAGCCCTGGCTCTGCGCTTCGAGCAACTGGGTCCAGAGCGCCGGAGCGCCGGCGGACTTGGCGATGATTTCCAGGCGTGCGGCGTGCTCGGCCAGCTCTGCTTCGCTGGCGCGGATGATCCGTGCTGGCGTGCGGTCGGCCGGCAAGCGGCGGATTTCCGTGGCCTGGCTGCCGGAGCCGTCACCGGCACCGTCAGAGGCATTACCCGCCAGCGACAGGCTGGTCTGGCCGCCGGTCATGGTCAGGTAGACGTCGGCGAGAATCTCCGAGTCGAGCAAGGCGCCGTGCAGTTCACGGCCGGAGTTGTCGACGCCGTAGCGTTTGCACAGGGCATCGAGGCTGTTGCGCTGGCCGGGGTGACGCTCACGGGCCATCAACAGGGTGTCGAGGATCGAGCAGTGCTGGGTGATGTCGGCCAGGTCGTGGCGACCCATCAGCGCGAATTCGTTGTTAATGAAGCCAACGTCGAACGCCGCGTTGTGGATGATCAGCTGCGCGCCCTTGATGAACTCGAAGAACTCATCGGCCACTTCGGCGAAGCGCGGCTTGCCCACCAGGAACTCGTTGGTGATGCCGTGGACGCCAATCGCGCCCTCGTCACTTTCCCGGTCCGGCTGCAGATAGACGTGGAAATGCCGGCCGGTCAGGCGTCGACCAAGCAACTCGACGCAACCGATCTCGATGATCCGGTGGCCGTCGGTCACCGGCATACCGGTGGTTTCAGTGTCGAGCACCACCATCCTTTGAGCCATCTTGTTTCAACCCCTCATCGTGCCGTTTTGCGTAAGGGCGCGATCTTATCACAGAGCGTACGAGGCACGCCGACCGGGTCGATCGGCGTGGGCTCAGCCCTGGTCGCCACCGCCCACGGGCATTACCAGTCCGGTGATGTAGGCCGCATCATCGGAGGCGAGGAACAGGATCGGCTCGACTTGCTCGTCGATGGTGCCGTAGCGCTTCATCAGGGTGCTATCGACGGTCTGGTCGACGATCTGCTGGTACCAAACCTTCTCCTCGGGGCTTTGTTCGGCGCTGTTGCGCGGGATGCGTCGTGGCGGCGCTTCGGTGCCGCCCGGAGCCGTGGCGTTGACGCGGATGCCGCGCTCGGCGGTTTCGAATGCCAGACAGGCGGTCAGCGCGTTGACTCCGCCCTTGGCGGCGCCGTAGGGCACCCGGTTGACGCTGCGGGTGGCGATCGACGAGACGTTGACAATCGCACCACTGCCCTGCGCCAGCATGAATGGCAAGGCGGCGTGGCAGCACCACAGGGTGGGAAACAGCGAACGCCGCACTTCGGCTTCGATCTGCTGTTCTTCGTAGTGCTCGAAAGGCTTGGCCCAGATGGTGCCACCGACGTTGTTGATCAGAATGTCGAGCCGACCGAAACGCTCTACCGCGGCCTGCATGACCCGGCTGCACTCGGCGTATTGCTCAAGATCGGCGGTCAGGGCCAGCACTGGGTGCTTGCCGGCCAGTTCGGCTTCGAGTTCGAACACCAGCTCCGAGCGGTCGACCAGCACCAGGCGCGCGCCCTCGGCTGCCAAACGCTCGGCCACCCGCCGGCCGATCCCTTGGGCGGCGCCGGTGACCAGGGCGATTTTGTCTTGGAATCTGTGCATGTTGGGTTCCTTTGAATCATGGACATCTGACTGGACAGCACCCCTGTAGGAGCATGGCGATGGCGGTGTATCAGGTACACCGCGGCGGCCCGACAAGCCAGCTCCCACAAAGTCAACGGACCATCCGCCGACCTCGATCACGCCGCGCTGGCAGCAAATTTCTCGTAGTAGAAGTTCTTCGGCGCAATGCCCTGTTCGCGGATGTACTGGCTGACCGCTTCGACCATCGGCGGCGGGCCGCAGAGGTAGACGTCGACGTCGCCCTCGTTGAGGTGCTGCGGTTCGATGTGCTGGGTCACGTAGCCCTTGAGCGGATGAGCGCTTTGCGGATTCGCCACGCAGGCACTGAAGCTGAAGTTGGGGATGCGCGCGGCCAGGTCCTGCAGGCGATCCAGTTCTACCAGGTCGAAATCGTTGGTCACCCCGTAGATCAGATGCAGCGGATAGGCACTGCCCTGCTCGGCGATTTTCTCCAGCATCGCGGTGAACGGCGCCAGGCCGGTGCCGCCGGCCAGCAACAGCAGCGGGCGCTGGATTTCGCGCAGGTAGAAACTGCCCAGTGGCCCGGCCAGGCTCATGCTGTCGCCGGCCTTGGCGATGCCGGTGAGGAAACTGCTCATCAGGCCGCCCGGGACGTTGCGTATCAGGAAGCTGACCTCGCCGTCGCGTTGCAACGAACTGAAGGAATAGGCACGGGTCTGCTCGCTGCCGGGAATCCCCAGGTTGACGTATTGCCCCGGCAGGAACGCCAGTTTGCTCAAGGCGTCGCCCTTGATCGACAGAGCAATGGTGCTGTCGGACAACTGCCGCACCTGGCTGATGGCCGCGCTGTAGCTGGCCTGCTGGGTCCGGCAGACGTCCGAGGACGCCGGCACCCGCACCACGCAATCGCTCAGGGCGCGCATCTGGCAAGTCAGCACGAAGCCCTGCTCGGCTTCCTCGCTGCTCAAGGCGTCTTCGATGTATTCCTCGCCCAGTTCATAACGGCCAGCCTCCGCGAAACACTTGCAGGTACCGCAGGCGCCGTCGCGGCAGTCCAGCGGAATGTTGATGCCCTGACGGTACGCAGCATCGGCCACGGTCTCGCCCGGCTTGGCGTCGACGAACCGGGTCACGCCATCTTCGAAATTCAGTGCAATGGAATGCGTCATGACCGTGACCTCACAAATGGTAGACATCGATGACCTGGCGAACGTAGTCGTTCTTCAGGATCACTTTCTTGGCCTTGATCAGCGGGCTGTCGCCGCGCACGTCGAGGGTGTAGAAACTGCAACCGAAATAGCTGTCGACGGTCTTGTAGCGAAAGCTCAGGGTGTGCCAGTTGAAGCGCACCTTGCACAGGCCGTCAGCCTGTTCCAACAGCTCGATGTTGCTGATGTTGTGGGAGGTCCGGGTGTCCGGCACGCTGGCGCTGGAACGCTCGGTCTTGATCCGGAAGATGCGGTCCTCCAGGCCCATGCGGTTGCCGTACCAGATCAGTGAGATTTCCCGCTGTGGGTCTTCAGTCAACTCGTCGTTGTCATCCCAGGACGGCATCCAGAAACTGGCGTCAGCGGCGTACAGCTCCAGCCAGTTGTCCCAGTCCTTGTCATCGAGGTAGCGCGCTTCACGGTAGAGGAAGTCGCGCACGGCGTCGTAAGAAATGCTCATGCCAGCGCCTCCAGCTTGATCAAGGCCGACTGCTCTTCGGCCAGGGCCTTGAGCATGGTTTCCTGCCAGTATTTGTGCTGCAGCACGAACAGCCCTTCGTCTTCGGTGCGCACACCGCTGAGCAGTGGCTGCAGGTCGATCTCTTTGGCCGCCTCATCGGCGCCCTCGATCCAGTGCTCGGCACCACGGGACATGTCGTTCCAGGCCGTGTTGCTGCCCTGATAGCCCATCTGGCAGGAGCGGAACTCTTCCAGGTCATCCGGGGTGGCCATGCCGCTGACGTTGAAGAAGTCTTCGTACTGGCGGATCCGGCTGGAGCGCGCGGTGTCGCTTTCGCCTTTGGGGGCGATGCAATAAATGGTGATTTCCGTGCGATTGACCGAGATCGGCCGGGCGATGCGAATCTGCGAACTGAACTGGTCCATCAGATAAACGTTGGGGTACAGGCACAGGTTGCGCGAGTTTTCGATCATCCAGTCGGCGCGGGCCTTGCCGAAGTCGCGGGCGAGTTCGTCGCGACGCTCGTACAGCGGCCGGTCCTCGGGGTTCGACCAGCGGGTCCAGAGCAGCATGTGCCCCTTGTCGAACGAGTAGAAACCGCCGCCCTGCTTGGCCCAGGTGCCGGCGCTCATGGTCGGGTTCTCGTCGCCGCATTCGCGTTGCTTGCGCTGGTTCTGGGTCGCCGCGTAGTTCCAGTGCACCGAGCTGACGTGGTAGCCGTCGGCGCCGTTTTCGGCGGTGAGTTTCCAGTTACCTTCATAGATGTAGCTGCTGGAGCCGCGCAGGACTTCCAGGCCGTCCACCGACTGATCGACGATCATGTCGATGATCTTCGCCGACTCACCCAGGTGCTCCACCAGCGGCACCACGTCGGCCTTGAGGCTGCCGAACAGGAAGCCACGGTAGGACTCGAAGCGCGCCACCTTGGTCAGGTCGTGGGAGCCCTCGCAGTTGAAGCTCGCCGGGTAGCCGGCCGCCGCTGGATCCTTGACCTTGAGCAGTTTGCCGGAGTTGTTGAAGGTCCAACCATGGAACGGGCAGGTATAGGAGCTCTTATTGCCGGTTTTGTGCCGGCAGAGCATGGCGCCACGGTGGCTGCAGGCATTGAGAAAAGCGTTGAGCTCACCGTCCTTGTTACGGGCGATAAAGATCGATTGGCGGCCCATGGTGGTGGTGTAGAAATCGTTCTTGTTGGGAATCTGGCTCTCGTGAGCGAGGTACAGCCAGTTGCCCTCGAAAATGTGTTGCATTTCAAGATCGAACAGGCGCGGGTCGGTAAACATCTCCCGCTTGCAACGGAAGAGGCCCTGTTCTTTATCGTCTTCGAGCAGGGATTGAAGATATTCGGGTCGCAGGGTCATGGCCGCCGCCTCCATTGTTATTGTTCAGGCAAGGCTCATGCTAGAACGGGCGCTGGAGGGCCAATATCCACTGGGTGCAAAGCACTATCCGTTTTGTGCAACCAGGTCGATACGCGGGCTGCGCGCATCGACTGACGATCAGTGGCGGCGCTTGAGGGTGTCCGACGGCAATTCGTCGAACTGCTTTCGGTAGCTTTCGGAAAACCGGCCCAGGTGCAGGAAACCGTAATCCATGGCCAGCTCGGTGACGTTGCGCACGGTGCAGGTGGGGTCGCTGAGACAGGCGTTGACCCGTTCCAGCTTCTTCTGGCGAATGTAGTTTTTTGGCGTGGTCGCGGCATATCGCTCGAACAGCCCGTACAGCGAACGCAGGCTCATGCTCGCCTGGCGGGCCAGTTCCTCGCTGCAGATGTCCTGCTTGAGGTTGCGCTCGATGTAATCGGTGATCCGCTCGAAGCAGGCAGTCTGCGAACCAAGGCCGGCGCGGCTGACGTTGGTTTTCATCAGGCTGAGCATCTTGCTGACGATGATCTGTGCGTAGTGATCCTGGACCCGCGGCATGCTGTCGAACGCTTCGGCCTCCTGACAGATCATGCCCAGCAGGTTGAAGAAGCCTTCCAACTCATCCAGTTGATAGCGATTTTCGAGAAAGCGCACGCCCTGCCCCGAGTGCAACCAGCGCTGCTCCTGGCACACCGATTCCAGCAGGCTGGCGGGCATTTTCAGGATGAATTTTTCGCAGTCGTCGGAATAGGTCAGGTCCACCGGATCGTCCGGATTGATCAGCAACAACTCGCCGGGAGCGAAGTAATGCTCCTGACGATGGCCGCGCCACAGGCAGTGGCCACGCAGCAGGACTTGCAGGTGAAAGATAGTTTCCAGGGCTGGTGAGGTGACCCGCACGCTGCCGCCGTAGCTGATACGGCACAGGTCCAGGCTGGCGAATTTGCTGTGATTGAGACTGGCCTGCGGGCTGCCGCTGCCAGGCAGGCGGATGCAGTGGTTGCCCACGTGTTGATTGACGTACTCCGACACCGCATAGGGGTCGGCCTGGGCAAACACGCGGCTGCGCTCACTCAATAGATGCGCTTGCATAACCGTCTCTCTCATTGTTGTTATGGGTACATCGGACCGGGCCATTGTATGCCAGGTGCCACAACGGCAAAAACCACGAGATAAACGGTGGTTTATCTCGTGGTCGGTGAGCCGCGTGTTATCAGTCTTCCAGGGCGCGAACTCGCTCGTGACGCTGCTGCTCGTCAGGCTGAGCCGAGGACTGCAGGGTGAAATCGAACTCGATTTCGGCGAATTGCCCGCTCACGCCGTAGGCTGCGGCGCGTTGCTGATCGTCGCTGAAGGTGATCTTGGCGATCAGTTCGTCGCGGGTGGCGTAGGCAAAGTCGTCGTGCAGGTACTTGTCGCCATCCAGGTTGATCTGGGTGGTCAGGTGACGATGATCGTCTGCCGAGATGAAGAAGTGGATGTGCGCCGGACGCTGGCCGTGACGGCCCAGTTGATCGAGCAGTTGCTGGGTCGGACCGTCCGGTGGGCAGCCGTAGCCCGACGGCACGATGCTGCGGAAACGATAGCGACCTTCGGCATCGGTGACGATACGACGACGCAGGTTGAATTCCGACTGGCTGCCATCGAAGTACGAGTAAGTGCCGCCGGTGTTGGCGTGCCAGACGTCGACCACGGCGCCGGCCAGTGGCGAGCCGTCGGTGTTCTTCACTTGGCCTTGCATGAACAGCACCACACCCGGATCGACGCCGTCGTCCAGGCGCGCTTCGCCGGTGGACAGCGGCGCACCGGCTACGTACAGCGGGCCCTCAATGGTGCGCGGGGTGCCGCCGGTTTTACCGGCCTGCTCGTCTTCCGCGTCCATCAGCAGGTCGAGGTAGTGCTCCAGGCCTAGGCCGGCAACCAGCAGGCCCGCTTCCTGGCGTGCGCCGAGGACGTTCAGGTAGTTCACCGCTTTCCAGAACTCTTCCGGGGTCACGTTGAGGTCTTCGATGATGTTCACCGAGTCGCGCAGGATGCGGTAGATCAGCGCCTTGGCGCGCGGGCTGCCTTCATCGTTATGCAGGCCACTGGCTTCTTCGAGAAACTTCTGGGCAGTGGCAGTGTGGGAAATTTTGACGTTCATGATTATTCCTCATCTTGTAGTTATTAGAGTGCAGTACGGACGACGCCGGCTCAGCGATCGTCTTCGTGAATAGAAGAAGGATGCCTGCACATCGCGTTCACTTCGATGGCCATGTACGGGTACAGCGGCAGTTGCATCAAGGTGTCGTGCAGTTCCTGCACGCTGTCGACGTCGAACACGCTGTAGTTGGCGTAGAGCCCGGCGATTCGCCACAGGTGCCGCCACTTGCCCTGTTCCTGCAGGCGCTGGGCCAAGGCCTTTTCATCGGCCTTGAGCTTGGCAGCCCGCTCGGGATTCATGTCGACCGGCAGGTTCACGGTCATTTTTACGTGGAACAGCATGCGCATCTCCTCAGGCGGAATACAGGGTGGTGGCGGTTTTGTCACGGCGGAAGAACGCCAGGCGCTCCTCGTCCAGGCTCAGGCCAAGGCCCGGCTCGCGTGAAACGTGCAATTGGAAATCACGGTACACCGGTGGCTCGCTGAGAATATCTTCGGTCAGCAGCAAGGGGCCGAACAGCTCTGTGTCCCAGCTCAGTTTGTTCAGGGTCAGGAACGCATGGGCCGAGGCCAGGGTGCCGATCCCGCCTTCGAGCATGGTGCCGCCGTACAGGCCGATCCCCGCTGCTTCGGCAATGGCGGCGGTGCGCAACACGGCGCGAGGGCCACCATTCTTGGCGATTTTCAGGGCGAACACCGACGCCGCGCCTTCGCGGGCCAGGTTGAAGGCGTCTTCGACGCACTCGATGGACTCGTCGGCCATGATTGGCGCCGGGCTCATTTCATTGAGGCGGACCATGCCGGAACGGTTGTTGCGCGAGATTGGCTGCTCGATCAGGTCGATGCCGTTGCCGCCGAGAATCCGGCAGGCGCGCAAGGCCACGGCCTCGTCCCAGGCCTGGTTGACGTCGACCCGCACACTGGCGCGATCGCCGAGGGCTTTCTTGATCGCGATCACGTGAGCCAGGTCACGGTCGACTTCGCCGGCACCGATCTTCAATTTGAAAATCCGGTGACGACGCAGGTCGAGCATCTGTTCGGCTTCGGCGATGTCCTTGGCGGTGTCGCCGCTGGCCAGGGTCCAGGCCACGGGCAGCGCGTCACGCACACGGCCACCGAGCAACTCACTGACCGGCAAACCAAGGCGCTTGCCCTGAGCGTCGAGCAAGGCGGTTTCGATACCGGACTTGGCGAAAGTGTTGCCACGGATGCTGCGATCCAGACGCAGCATCGCGGCGTTGATGTTGCAGGCGTCCTGGCCCAGCAACAGCGGCGTAAAGTGCTGGTCGATGTTGGTCTTGATGCTGTCCGGGCTTTCGTTGCCGTAGGCCAGGCCACCGATGGTGGTCGACTCACCGATACCTTCGATGCCGTCGGCGCAGCGCACACGGATGATCACCAGGGTCTGGTTCTGCATGGTATGCATCGCCAGCTTGTGCGGGCGGATAGTCGGCAGATCGACGATGATCGTCTCGATCGATTCAATGGCAGAAGAAAGCATGTCCATACCCATCAGGTTCTTGAAGTTCTGGGACCGATTCTCGTACGGCTTTTTTCCGGGTTCCAATATAGAATTGGTCTGGATCGATACCTTTTAGGTATTTTCAAGATTCGACTGTGGAGGACTCATGGAACTACGTCATTTGCGCTACTTCCAGGTGCTGGGGCACACCCTGAATTTCACCCGCGCCGCCGAGCGCCTGCACATCGCCCAACCGCCTTTGAGCCGGCAGATCCAGCAATTGGAAGATGAGTTGGGGGTGGTCCTGCTGGAGCGCGGACGGCCGCTGCGCCTGACCGAGGCCGGGCGGTTTTTCCTTGAGCACTCCACGGCGCTGCTGGAGCAACTGCACAAAGTCTGCGACAACACCCGGCGGATTGGCCTGGGCGAGAAAACCTGGCTGGGTATCGGTTTTGCGCCATCGACTCTGTACGGTGTACTCCCCGAGTTGATCAGGCGCCTGCGCAGCAACGACGCCCTGGAGCTGGAGTTGGGCTTGTCGGAAATGACCACCCTGCAGCAGGTGCAGGCGCTCAAAGCGGGTCGGATCGATGTCGGTTTCGGGCGGATTCGTATCGATGACCCGGCGATCATCCAAACCGTGCTCAACGAAGACCGCCTGGTCGCCGCCCTGCCCGCCGGCCATCCGCTGCTGGCCCGACCCATCAGCCTCAGCGAGCTGGCCAACGAGCCCTTCGTGCTCTATCCCGGTAACCCACGGCCAAGCTACGCCGACCATGTGATCGCGTTGTTCGAGTCTTATGGGGTGAGCATCAAGGTGGCGCAGTGGACCAACGAACTGCAGACGGCGATCGGCCTGGTGGGTGCGGGCATCGGCGTGACCCTGGTGCCGGCGTCGGTGCAATTGCTGCACCGCGACGACATCGGCTTCACCCCGGTCCTGGAAAACAACGCCACCTCGCCGATCATTCTCAGTCAGCGCATTGGCGACGTTTCACCGGGGTTGAAGCACTGTTTGCGCTTGATCGACGAACTGCGCAGCTTTTCAGCCGATCAGGCCTGCTTGTAACCGCGCACATCATCGACGCCGCGGTTGGCCAACTGGTCGGCGCGCTCGTTACCCGGATGGCCGATGTGGCCACGCACCCACTTCCAGGTCACGTTGTGGCGATTAACCTGTTCGTCCAGTTGCATCCACAGGTCGGCATTCTTGACCGGTTCCTTGGCAGCGGTTTTCCAGCCGCGCTTTTTCCAGTTGACCATCCACTCGTTGATGCCCTTCATCACGTACTGCGAGTCGGTCACCAGCAGCACATCGCAGGGCCGCTTGAGCTCTTCCAGGCCACGAATTGCCCCCATCAACTCCATGCGGTTGTTGGTGGTGTTGGCTTCGCCGCCCCAGAGCTCCTTTTCCACGCCCTTGCACACCAGCAAGGCGCCCCAGCCGCCGGGGCCGGGGTTGCCCTTGCAGGCGCCATCGGTGAAGAGTTCTACGCTATCGCTCATGCAATCTATCCAGAATAAGTCGGTGGCTTGTCGGCCTGGGTCGACAATGCCTGGGCCGGGCGAACCCGGCTGGAGTAATAAGGAAGGGGGGTTACGGCTTGCTGTCGCGTCGGTTGACCTTGGCCATCGGCAGCGGGATCAGCTTGCCCATCGGCTCGCGCCGCACCTGGCGCACCGGGCGCAGGCCCACAACAATCTTGCGTGCGACCAATAGATAGAAGCCGCCACCGGACAGTTGCCAGTTACCCGCCCTGCGCTCCCAACCGGCCAGGCGAGCTTGCCAGGCAGGAGACGCAAGCGGCGGACGATAGCACCCGAAGCGGCGTTTCTCCAGCGCGAAGCCCAGCAGGTTGAGCCAGTCGGCCACTCGCGACGGCGAAATGCAGCGCGCCTTGCGCATCCCGTCAGCGGCGAACACATGGCGCATGCCCCAACTGCTCCAGGGGTTGATGCCGATGATCAGCAAATGCCCGCCAGGGCGGACGGCACTGGCGGCCTCGCGCAGCAGGCCGTGGGGCGACAGGCAGAAATCCAGGCCGTGCTGCATGACCACCACGTCGGCGGCGTGCTCGCTGAGCGGCCATGCCTGTTCTTCACAGACAATTTCCACCCCCGGCAGCGGCGCACCGAGGCGCACATTGCGTTGCACTTGCGGGGCGTTGGGCGGCGTTTCAGCCGAGGGCCCGTAATGCACCAGGTAGCCGCCGAAGAAGCGCCCGAGTTCGTCTTCGAGCATGCGCCGCTCTTCATTCAGCAGAAACTGGCCAATGGGCCCGGACAGCCACTCGCGGGCAGCGCCGATCAACTCCAGCCACTGCGGATCGGCCTGCGCGAACGCTTTATCGGTCATTGCATTCTCCAACTCGCCAGGAAGCTCTAAGATGCGCCAATGTATTCCGCTTGGCGAATTTCGTAATGATACCGATCACAGCCCTACCCGCCTTCACCGACAACTACATCTGGTTGTTACAAGATGAAGCAAATTTCCGCTGCGCCGTGGTCGATCCGGGCGATGCGGCACCGGTCCTGGCCTGGCTGGCGGAACATTCCGACTGGACCCTCAGCGATATTCTGGTCACCCACCATCACCATGACCACGTCGGCGGCGTCGAAACCCTCAAGCAAGCCACCGGGGCCAAGGTCTACGGCCCAGCCAGCGAAGCCATCCCGGCGCGCGACGTGGCCCTCAACGATAACGACCAGATCAGCGTACTCGGTCATACCTTCGACGTGTATGCGGTGCCGGGCCACACCCTCGGCCACATCGCTTACTACACCCCGGGCGTGTTGTTCAGTGGCGACACCCTGTTCGCCGCCGGTTGCGGCCGCCTGTTCGAGGGCACTGCGCAACAGATGCACCACTCGCTGAGCCGCCTCGCTGCCTTGCCGGACGCGACCCTGGTGTATTGCACCCACGAGTACACCCTGAGCAATCTGCGCTTTGCCGTCGCCGTCGAACCGAATAACCCGGACGTCGCCAAGCGCTTCAGGAATGTCTCGCAATTACGCGAAGCCGGGCAGATTACATTGCCGTCCAATCTGGCTTTGGAAAAGCTGACAAATCCCTTTTTGCGCACCGGCGAAACATCCGTTAAAGAAATATTAGACGAACGGAGTGACTCCAAAGACCGGGCGCCCAGTGAGGTTTTTGCGGCACTTCGGGCTTGGAAGGATAGGTTCTAAACAGGGCCAGCATAGGTCGGAAGATTCTCAAAGGTTGACCGCACCGGGTGCCCTTTCTAGAATCGCCCGACATTTTTGCCCGGAACTTACTTCCAGCCAATGTCGTCATCTATACGTAAATCCATCAAATCAGACGCATTGACCCGCCTGGCTCAAGCCATCGCGGTGGCTGTGTCCGCCACCCTGGCGGGCTGCAGCAGCACCGGTCAAGTGCCGCAAACCGATGCGGCACACACCCTGTCCGCACGCCCCAAGCAAAAGCCGATCTGGCTCAGCGAAAAACCCACGCCGGAGGTCCCGCAGGATGTCTGGGAGCGCATGCGCCAGGGTTTCCAGTTGCAGGACGGCCTGGGCGTCAACCCTCGGATCGAGCAACAGCGCCTGTGGTTCGCCAGTAATCCTTCCTACCTGGAAAGCGCCGGCGAACGCGGCAGCCTGTACATGCATTACATTGTCGAGCGCCTCGAAGAACGCAACATGCCGCTGGAGCTGGCGCTGCTGCCAGTGATTGAAAGCTCCTACAATCCCTTGGCCTATTCACCGGCCAACGCGGTAGGCCTGTGGCAGTTCATTCCGTCCACCGGACGTTACTTCAACCTGCGCCAGACCCGTTTCTATGATGGTCGTCGCGACATCACCGCGTCGACCACCGCCGCCCTGGATTACCTGACCAAGTTGCATGACATGTTCAACGGCGACTGGCTGCTGGCTCTGGCGGCCTACAACGCCGGCGAAGGCACGGTCAGCCGGGCCATCGAGCGCAACGAAAAACTCGGCCTGCCCACCGATTACTGGAACCTGCCACTGCCGTCGGAAACCCAGGCCTACGTGCCCAAGTTGCTCGCCCTGTCCCAGGTAGTGATCACCCCGCAAGCCTACGGCGTCAATCTCAACCCGATTGCCAACCAGCCCTACTTCGAAGTCGTTGAAATCAACCAGCGCATGGACCTGTCCAAGGTCGCCGCGGTGGCCAATATCGACGAAGACGAGTTGTTCCAGCTCAACCCGGCTTTCAAGCAACGCACCACCATCGACGGCCCCCAGCATCTGCTGGTGCCAACCTCCAAGGCACAGCTGCTGACGGCCAGCCTGTCGACCATGAAGCCCGAAGAGCTGATCAGCAAGCGGCCGCTCAAGCCGGTGTTCGACGGTGCCGACAGCCCGGCGATTGCCGGTGCCAAGCGCAGTTATCGGGTCAAGCGTGGCGACAACCTGACCGCCATCGCCAAGGCCAATAAGGTCGACGTCAAGGACCTGCAGCGCTGGAACAACCTCAGCGGCAAGCACCTCAAGGCCGGCCAGACCCTGGTCATGCAGGACACCCGCCGCAGCAGCGGCCGCACTACCACCACCCTAGCCGCCAACAGCAAGAAGCAGACGAAGTACAAGGTCCAGCGCGGTGACTCGCTGTACATGGTCGCCAAGCGTTTCAATGTCGAGATGCAACACCTCAAGCGCTGGAACCCACGGGTGGGCCAGGCGCTGAAGCCGGGGCAGTTGCTCACCGTCTCCTCGCCGCGCTGAGAGTCAATGCGTGTCTAATGGACGATAAGTGGTAGGAGCGAGCTTGCTCGCGAAAAATGTCAACGATGAGGCGCCCATTCTGAATAAATGCGGCGGCCTCAGGTTTTTCGCTGCGATGCGGCGTCCCGACAACCCAGCTCCTACATTTGAACAGCCCCCTCCTCCGGCTTTTTCCTGTCAAGACAAGCTGTTACTGTACGAACCATGTAGCCCAAGCCGCCTGGATCGAAACCCTGACTTGAAGCCTGTCTTTCCCCTCCTGCTGATCAGCCTGGCCTTGAGCTTCCCTGCGAGCGCAACCATCAGCGAAAGCCACGGTTATGCGCAGTTCGGCACACTCAAGTACCCAGCCCGCTTTACCCACTTCGACTGGGTAAATCCGCAAGCGCCCAAGGGCGGCACCTTGCGGTTGATGGCGTTTGGCACTTTTGACACCCTCAACCCCTACACCTTCAAGGGCACCAGCCCGGTTGCCACGCCCAATTTCCTGCAATACGGCATCAACGAGCTGAATGAGCCACTGATGGTCGGCACCGGGCAATACGCACCCTCCGGCGACGAGCCGGCATCCAGCTACGGGCTGATCGCGCAATCCGTGGAATACAGTGAGGACCGCAGCTGGGTGGTGTTCAACCTGCGCCCCGAGGCACGTTTCCACGACGGAAAAGCCATCACTGCCTACGACGTGGCCTTTTCCTACCGTTTATTGCTAAAGGAAGGTCACCCGCGCTACCGCACCAGTCTGCAGGAAGTGCAACGGGTCGATATCCTCAACCCGTTGCGCATCCGCTTCGTTTTCAAGCGCGCCGGCAACCCCCTGTTGATCCTGCGCCTTGGCGAGTTGCCGGTGTTGCCGCAGCACTACTGGAAAGGTCGCGACTTCAAGGCCACCACCTTCGAACCACCACTGGGCAGCGGGCCGTACCGCATCATCCAGGTTCAGCCGGGGCGACAGTTGCAGTTCGAACGGGTCAAGGATTACTGGGGCAAGGATCTGCCGGTCAATCGCGGCAAATACAACTACGACAAGGTCGAGGTCGAGTTTTACCGCGACAGCGACGTCGCTTTCGAAGCCTTTAAGGCCAACGAGTTCGACATCTACATCGAACACCAGGCGAAGAACTGGGCCAATGGCTATAACTTCCCCGCCGTGCGCCGGGGCGAGGTGATCAAGGCACAGATCAAGCACCAGATCCCGACCCAGACCCAGGGCCTGTTCATGAACACCCGGCGCAGCACGTTTGCCGACGCCAAGGTGCGCCAGGCCCTGGGCCTGATGTTTGACTTCGAATGGACCAACCGCACCCTGTTCAGCGGCGCCTACCAACGGGCCATGAGTTATTACCCCAACAGCGAATTCTCTGCCAGCGGCCTGCCGGTGGGCCACGAATGGCTGATGCTCTCGCCCTATCGCGAGCAGTTGCCCGCCAAGCTGTTCACCGAGCCGTTCAGCCTGCCGCGCACCGAGGGCCGCGGGATTCCCCGCGAGACCCTGCGCCAGGCCCTGGGCTTGCTGGCCGAAGCGGGCTGGAAGCTCAATGGCCAGCGCCTGCAGAACGCCGCCGGCCAGCCGTTGCGCCTGGAGATTCTGCTGGTCAACCCGAACCTGGAACGGATTCTCCAGCCCTACGCGGAAAACCTCGCCAGCATCGGCATCGACGCGCGCCTGCGCACGGTCGACCGCGCCCAGTACAAGCAGCGTCTGGACCAGTTCGATTTTGACATCATCCTCATGACCCTCGACCAGACCCTCAGCCCCGGGCTGGAGCAGTGGCAGTACTTCCATTCGAGCCAGGTCGCGGTCAAGGGCAGCAAGAACTACGCCGGCGTCGCCAACCCGGTGGTCGACCACCTGCTGGAACAGTTGCTCGCGGCCCAGTCCCGCGATGAACAATTGGCCGCCGGCAAGGCGTTGGACCGCGTGCTGCTGTGGCAGCACTACATCATTCCTAACTGGTACATCAATTATCACCGCCTGGCGTACCGTAACCGGTTCGCCTTCGTGACCACGCCGCCCTACACCCTGGGCCTGAACGCGTGGTGGCTGAAGACTTCGGAGAAAGCTCAATGATGCCTGTGCGTACCCTCCTCGGCCTGCTCCTCGCGGGTGTAGCCTGTGTCGCCCAAGCGGCGCCGCAACACGCCTTGACCCTGTACGACGAACCGCCCAAGTACCCGGCGAATTTCAAACACTTCGATTACGTCAATCCGGATGCGCCCAAAGGCGGGACCTTCCGCCAGGCCGGCTTCGGCAGCTTCGACAGCCTCAACCCCTTCATCAGCAAAGGCGTACCGGCCAACGACACCGACCTGATCTACGACACCCTGGCGCGGCAAAGCCTGGACGAACCCTTCACCGAATACGGGCTGATCGCCAGCAAGATCGAGAAAGCCCCGGACAATAGCTGGGTGCGCTACTACCTGCGCCCTGAGGCACGCTTCCATGACGGCCATCCGGTCCGTGCCGAGGACGTGGTGTTCAGCTTCCAGACCCTGATGAAAAGTGGCGCACCGCTGTATCGCGGCTACTACGGCGATGTCGACCAAGTGGTCGCCGAAGACCCACTGCGGGTGCTGTTCACCTTCAAGCACAACAACAATCGCGAGCTGCCGCTGATCATCGGTCAATTGCCCGTGCTGCCCAAGCACTGGTGGGAAAACCGCGACTTCACCAAGGGCAATCTCGAAGCGCCGTTGGGCAGCGGGCCGTACAAGGTCAGCGAGGTCAAGGCCGGACGTTCGATCCGTTACGAGCGGGTCAAGGACTACTGGGGCAAGGACCTGCCGATCAATCGCGGTTTCTATAACTTCGATGTGATGAGCACCGACTATTTCCGCGACAATACCGTCGCCCTGGAAGCCCTCAAGGCTGGCCAGTTCGATTACTGGCTGGAAATTTCCGCGAAAAACTGGGCCAACGCCTACAACATCCCGGCGGTCAGTGAAGGTCGACTGATCAAGGAACAGATCGTCAACGGCAACTCCACCGGCATGCAGGGCTTTGTCTTTAACCTGCGCCGGCCGCTGTTCCAGGACGTGCGGGTGCGTCAGGCCCTGAGCCTGTTGCTGGACTTCGAATGGACCAATAAACAGCTGTTCAACGGCGCCTACACCCGCACCCGCAGCTACTTCGAAAACTCGGAAATGGCCGCCACCGGGCTGCCGGATGAAGCCCAGTTGAAGATCCTCGAACCCCTGCGCGGCAAGATTCCCGAGCAAGTGTTCACTGAGGCCTTCGCCAACCCGCTGAGCGATGCCAGCGGCATGATCCGCGCCCAGCAACGCCAGGCCTATCAACTGCTGCAGGAAGCCGGTTGGCGCATTGTCGACGACAAGATGGTCGACGCCAGCGGCAAACCGGTGAAGATCGAATTCCTGCTGGCGCAGACCGAGTTCGAGCGCGTGCTGCTGCCGTTCAAGCGCAACCTCAGCGACCTCGGGATCGATTTGGAGATTCGCCGGGTCGACGTCTCGCAGTACATCAACCGCGTGCGCTCGCGGGACTTCGACATGGTGGTCGGCGGTTTCCCGCAGTCCAGTTCGCCGGGCAACGAACAGCGCGAGTTCTGGAAATCGGAAAGTGCCGACAAGCCGGGTAGCCGCAATTACATTGGCCTCAAGGACCCGGCCATCGACCAATTGGTGGAGGCGCTGATCAATGCCGACTCGCGCAGCAGCCTGGTGGCTCACGCCCGCGCCCTCGACCGAGTGCTGCAATGGGGCTATTACGTGATCCCCAACTGGCACATCAAGACCTGGCGTGTGGCCTACTGGAATCACCTTGGTCACCCCAAGGTTTCGCCGACCTTCGACATCGGCATCAATACCTGGTGGATCAAGCCCGACGCCAAGCCGGCGATCGAGGTGCTGAAACAAGAGCAAGCCGAACCTGCGGCCGGGGAGCAATAAGATGCTGGCCTACATATTACGGCGACTGCTGCTGATCATTCCTACCCTGTTCGGCATCCTGCTGATCAACTTTGTGATTATCCAGGCCGCG
Organism: Pseudomonas sp. Pse1; assembly: GCF_024519635.1. Classification (NCBI taxonomy): domain Bacteria; kingdom Pseudomonadati; phylum Pseudomonadota; class Gammaproteobacteria; order Pseudomonadales; family Pseudomonadaceae; genus Pseudomonas; species Pseudomonas sp. Pse1. Next base: position 181,675 of record NZ_JALJRO010000007.1, on the reverse strand, counting down.
CCCGGTGGCCCGGTGGAGCAGATGATTGCCAAGCTCGAAGGCTTCGAAGGCGCCACCAGCCGGATTGCCGGTGGCGGTGCCGAAGTCTCGGTGGCTGGCTCCAGCTATCGCGGCGCCCAGGGCCTGGACCCGGCGCTGATCAAGGAAATCGAGCAGATGTACGGCTTCGACAAGTCGGCGCCGGAACGCTTGTGGATTATGATCAAAAACTACGCGCGCCTGGATTTCGGCGACAGCTTCTTCCGCGATGCCAAGGTGATCGACCTGATCAAGGAGAAGATGCCGGTGTCGATCTCCCTCGGCTTGTGGAGCACCCTGATCATGTACCTGGTGTCGATCCCCCTGGGGATCGCCAAGGCCACGCGACACGGCAGCCATTTTGACGTCTGGACCAGTTCGGCGATCATCGTCGGCTATGCGATCCCGGCGTTCCTGTTCGCCATCCTGCTGATCGTGGTGTTCGCCGGCGGCAGCTACCTCGATTGGTTCCCCCTGCGCGGCCTGACCTCGAACAACTTCGACGAACTGAGCCTGGGTGGCAAGGTCCTCGATTACTTCTGGCACCTGGCGCTGCCGGTGACCGCCCTGGTGATCGGCAACTTCGCGACCATGACCCTGCTGACCAAAAACAGCTTCCTCGACGAGATCAACAAGCAGTACGTGGTCACCGCCAAGGCCAAGGGCCTGACCCGCCACCGGGTGCTGTACGGCCATGTATTCCGCAACGCCATGCTGCTGGTAATCGCCGGTTTCCCCTCGGCCTTCATCGGGATTTTCTTCACTGGCTCGCTGCTGGTGGAGGTGATCTTCTCCCTCGACGGCCTCGGCCTGATGAGTTTCGAGGCGGCGATCAACCGCGATTACCCGGTGGTCTTCGGTACCCTGTTCATCTTCACCCTGCTGGGCCTGGTGGTAAAACTGATCGGCGACCTGACCTACACCCTGGTCGACCCACGTATCGACTTCGAAACCCGGGAGCATTGAGATGAACCTTTCCCCTCTCAATCGACGCCGTTTCGAGCTGTTCAAGGCCAACAAGCGCGGCTGGTGGTCGCTGTGGATCTTCCTCGTGCTGTTCGGCCTGAGCCTCGGCGCCGAGCTGATCGCCAACGACAAGCCGCTGGCCGTGCACTACGACGGCGAGTGGTACTTCCCGGCACTCAAGCGCTATCCAGAGACCACCTTCGGCGGCGAATTCCCGCTGGAAGCCAACTACAAGAGCCCGTACATCCGCGAGTTGCTCAAGGCCAAGGACGCCTGGACCCTGTGGGCGCCGATCCCGTTCAGCTACCAGAGCATCAATTACGACCTGAAAGTCCCGGCCCCCGCGCCGCCGTCGGCGGATAACCTGCTGGGCACCGACGACCAGGGCCGTGATGTGCTGGCCCGGGTGATCTACGGTTTCCGGGTATCGGTGCTGTTTGCCCTGACGTTGACCGTCCTCAGTTCGATCATCGGGGTGATCGCCGGTGCCCTGCAGGGCTTTTATGGCGGCTGGGTCGACCTCGCCGGGCAGCGTTTCCTGGAAATCTGGTCGGGCTTGCCGGTGCTGTACCTGCTGATCATTCTCGCCAGTTTCGTGCAGCCCAACTTCTGGTGGCTGCTGGGAATCATGCTGCTGTTTTCCTGGATGAGTCTGGTGGATGTGGTCCGTGCCGAGTTCCTGCGTGGGCGCAATCTCGAATACGTGCGTGCCGCCCGGGCGCTGGGCATGCAGAACGGCGCGATCATGTTCCGCCATATCCTGCCCAACGCCATGGTCTCGACCATGACCTTCATGCCGTTCATCCTCACCGGCGCCATCGGCACCCTGACCGCCCTGGACTTCCTCGGCTTCGGTTTGCCGGCCGGCAGTGCGTCCCTGGGTGAGCTGGTATCCCAGGGCAAGTCCAACCTGCAGGCGCCGTGGTTGGGTATCAGTGCCTTTGCGGTACTGGCGGTGATGTTGAGTTTGCTGGTGTTTATCGGCGAGTCCGCTCGCGATGCCTTCGACCCGAGGAAGTGAAATGAATCAGGACAATCTGATCGAAGTGCGCGACCTCAGCGTCGAGTTTGGCATCGGCGACCGACGGCATCGGGTGGTCGAGGGTGTCAGTTTCGACATCAAGCGCGGGGAAACGCTGGCACTGGTCGGCGAAAGCGGTTCGGGCAAGTCGGTCACCGCGCACTCGATCCTGCGCCTGCTGCCCTACCCCCTGGCCCGTCACCCCAGCGGCAGCATCCACTACTCCGGGCATGACCTGCTGAGCCTGAAAGAAAAAACCATCCGCCACATTCGTGGCAATCGCATCGCGATGATTTTTCAGGAACCCATGACCTCGCTGAACCCGCTGCATTCGATCGAGAAGCAGATCAACGAGGTGCTGGGGATCCACAAGGGTCTCACCGGCAAGGTCGCGACCCAGCGCACCCTGGAATTGCTGGAACTGGTGGGCATCCCTGAACCGCACAAACGCCTCAAGGCTCTCCCCCACGAATTGTCCGGCGGCCAACGACAGCGGGTGATGATTGCCATGGCCCTGGCCAACGAGCCGGAACTGCTGATCGCTGACGAACCGACCACCGCGCTGGACGTCACCGTGCAGCTGAAAATCCTCGATTTGCTCAAGGATTTACAGGCGCGCCTGGGCATGGCGCTGCTACTGATCAGCCACGATTTGAACCTGGTGCAAAGAATTGCGCATCGGGTATGTGTCATGCAGCGCGGTTGCATCGTCGAACAGGCATCGTGTGAGGAATTGTTTCGCGCGCCACAGCATCCGTACACCCGTGAATTGCTGGCAGCGGAGCCCAGCGGACGCCCGGCGAGCAATGAAATCGGCCCGCCGCTGCTGCAAGTCGAGGACCTGAAAGTCTGGTTCCCGATCAAGAAAGGCTTTATGCGCAGCACCGTCGATTACGTGAAGGCGGTGGACGGAATCAACTTCAGCCTGCCCCAGGGCCAGACCCTGGGCATTGTCGGCGAGAGTGGTTCGGGCAAGTCGACGTTGGGCCTGGCGATACTGCGTTTGATTGCCAGCAAGGGCGCGATCCGTTTTGAAGGCAAATCGCTGGACAGCCTGACGCAGCAACAGGTCAGGCCGCTGCGGCGGGAGATGCAGGTGGTGTTCCAGGACCCCTTCGGTAGCCTGAGCCCACGCATGTGCGTGAGTCAGATCGTCGGCGAAGGCCTGCGAATTCACAAGATCGGCACGGAAGCAGAGCAAGAGCAGGCTATTATTGCCGCGCTCGAGGAAGTAGGCCTGGATCCGGACACCCGGCACCGCTACCCTCACGAATTTTCCGGTGGGCAACGGCAAAGAATCGCCATTGCCCGGGCATTAGTGCTAAAACCGGCGTTGATTTTGCTGGACGAGCCGACTTCGGCCCTCGACCGCACCGTGCAACGCCAAGTGGTTGAACTGCTGCGCAGACTGCAGAGCAAGTACAACCTGACGTATCTGTTCATCAGCCATGACCTGGCTGTGGTGAAAGCGCTGAGCCACCAATTGATGGTGGTCAAGCATGGCCAAGTGGTCGAACAAGGTGCTGCGCAAGCGATCTTTGCCGCACCGCAACATCCCTATACCCAGCAGTTGCTGGAGGCCGCCTTCCTGGCCCCAGCATCAGCCGAATAACCTGAAAGAGGAGCAACACATGGGTTTTCTCGCCGGTAAGCGCGTACTGATCGTCGGTGTCGCCAGCAAGCTGTCCATCGCATCCGGCATCGCTGCCGCCATGCATCGCGAGGGCGCTGAGCTTGCCTTCACTTATCAGAACGACAAACTCAAGGGTCGTGTCGAAGAGTTCGCACAAGGCTGGGGTTCGAGCCCTGAGCTGTGCTTCCCGTGCGACGTGGCCAGCGATGAAGAAATCGCCAAGGTCTTCGAAGCCCTGAGCCAGAAGTGGGACGGCCTGGACTGCATCGTGCACTCCGTGGGCTTCGCCCCGGGCGACCAACTGGACGGCGACTTCACCGAAGCCACCACCCGTGACGGTTTCCGCATTGCCCACGACATCAGCGCCTACAGCTTCGTGGCCCTGGCCAAGGCCGGTCGCGAAATGATGAAAGGCCGCAACGGCAGCCTGCTGACCCTGTCGTACCTGGGCGCCGAGCGCACCATGCCGAACTACAACGTCATGGGCATGGCCAAGGCTTCCCTGGAAGCTGGCGTGCGTTACCTGGCCGGCTCCCTGGGCCCGGACGGCACCCGCGTGAACTGCGTATCGGCTGGCCCGATCCGCACCCTGGCGGCTTCCGGCATCAAGAACTTCCGCAAAATGCTGGCCGCCAACGAAGCGCAAACCCCGCTGCGTCGCAACGTCACCATCGACGAAGTCGGCAACGCCGGCGCCTTCCTGTGCTCCGACCTGGCGTCGGGCATCAGCGGTGAAATCATGTATGTAGACGGTGGTTTCAACACCACGGCTATGGGTAACATCGAAGAGTAATCTTCGGCTATTAGTTGATCATTGTGGGAGCGAGCCTGCTCGCGAAGGTCTCAAGGTCACCGCGCCTTAGCTGAAAAAGCGCGTTATCGTTGACGACCTTCGCGAGCATTCGAGCGTCGACCGGCTGCTCCCACATGGTTTTGTTATCCCTTGCCATGCCCCCCGGCCACCGTCGCCGACGCCGCCAACATCGCACGCAACAACACCGCACACCCAGCCGCCAGATCATCCGGTGCGGCATTCTCAATCTCGTTGTGGCTGATCCCCCCCTCACAAGGCACAAATATCATCCCCGCCGGGCCCAGTTCCGCGAGGAAGATCGCGTCATGTCCCGCGCCGCTGACGATGTCCATGTGCGACAAACCCAAGCCTTGCGCCGCCCCGCGAACCGCCTCGACGCAGTCCTGGTGGAAGTACAGCGGTGGGAAATCGGCGGTGGGCGTCAGTTCGTAACTCAGGCCGTGTTCCTCGCAGGTGGTTTCGATCACCTGGCGCACTTCGGCGATCATCGAGTCTAGGCGCTCCGGTTGCAGATGACGGAAATCCAGGGTCATGCGCACCTCGCCCGGGATCACGTTGCGTGAGCCGGGATAGGCCTGCAGACACCCGACGGTGCCGCAGGCATGGGGCTGGTGCCCCAGAGCTGCGCGATTGACTGCACCGACGATCACCGCAGCACCCACCAGGGCATCCTTGCGCAGGTGCATCGGGGTTGGCCCGGCGTGGGCCTCGACACCGCGCAGCTTAAGGTCGAACCACTTCTGCCCCAGCGCGCCCATGACTACACCAATAGTCTTGTGCTCATCTTCAAGAATCGGCCCCTGTTCGATATGTGCTTCAAAGTAGGCACCGACCTTGTGCCCACTGACTTTACGCGGACCGGCATAGCCAATCGCGTTGAGTGCCTCCCCCACCGTTACGCCCTCAGCGTCGACCTTGGCCAGGGTTTCCTCCAACGTAAATTTCTCGGCGAACACCCCGGATCCCATCATGCACGGGGCGAAGCGCGAACCTTCTTCGTTGGTCCAGACCACCACCTCCAGTGGTGCCTCGGTTTCCACGCCCATGTCATTCAGGGTGCGCAGCACCTCGACACCGGCCAGAACACCGAAACAGCCGTCAAACTTGCCGCCGGTGGGCTGGGTGTCGATGTGGCTGCCAGTCATGACCGGCGGCAGGTCGGGATTGCGTCCGGGGCGGCGGGCAAAGATGTTGCCCACCGCGTCCACGGTGACCGTGCATCCGGCGTCCTCGCACCAACCCACGAAAATGTCCCGGGCCTGGCGATCGAGGTCGGTCAGCGCCAGGCGACAGACGCCGCCCTTGACCGTGGCGCCGAGCTTGGCCAGTTCCATGAGTGACTGCCACAGGCGGTCGCGGTTGATGTGCTGGTGGCTGGACTGCAGAACGTCTACGGCCGCGTTCATGGTGATCTCCTCGGGGTTGTTCTTATGGGTTCGTTCAGGTGGTTTTTGGGTGGGTTTGAGGGCCCCTTCGCGAGCAGCGGAACGCCGCCCACTACACCGCAGATTTCGCCACCGATTGACTGGAGCGCATCGAGCACAGCCCGTAGTAAATCAGGCCGCCCAACGCCGAACCAGTGAACCAGCCGTAGCTGTAGAACCAGTTGAAGACATCACTGCCCAGCGACAGCAGAGTCAGCGCCACAGGCACCGCGAAGGCAATGAAGCCGTACCAGTTCCACGCCGGATAGACGTCATCGCGGTACAGGCCGGCGAGATCGAGTTGCTGTTTCCTGATCAGGAAATAGTCCACCACCATGATCCCGGCGATCGGCCCCAGCAGGCTCGAGTAGCCCAGCAGCCAGTTGGAATAAACCGACTCGAGGCTGATTTCGGAGACGATCCAGCCGAGCTTTTTCAGCAGCTCATGGCCCATCAGCGCCAGGCCCACCAGACCGGTGAGCATTACTGCCTTGGTGCGGTTGATCAGCTTCGGCGCGAGGTTCTGGAAGTCATTGGTGGGCGAGACGATGTTGGCGGCGGTGTTAGTGGACAAAGTGGCGATAATGATCAGCGCCATGGCCAGTGCGACCCACGCCGGGCTCTGGATATGGCCGATCAGTGACACCGGATCCGAGACGGTCACCCCCACCAGTTTTTCCGAAGCCGCAGTCATCACTACGCCGAGGGCGGCGAACAGGAACATGGTCAACGGCAGGCCCATGATCTGCCCGACAATCTGGTCCTTCTGGCTTTTCGCATAACGGCTGAAGTCCGGGATATTCAACGACAGCGTGGCCCAGAATCCGACCATCGCGGTCAGGCCGGCAAAGAAATAACTCCACAGGCTGGCGCCCTCGGGCCGTTTTGGCGGCTGGGCCATGAGTTCGGTCAGCGACACGTTAGGCATCGCCCACACCAGCAGGCCCAGGCCCACCAGCACCAGCAGCGGCGCAGAAAGGGTTTCCAGCCATTTGATCGACTCGGCGCCGCGCAGCACCACCCACAGGTTCAGCGCCCAGAACAGCATGAAGCCGATCACCTCCCCGGTGCCGCCGAGCCCCTTCCAGTCGGCCGACAGCGAGCCTAGAAACAGGTGGATCGCCAGCCCGCCGAACATGGTCTGGATGCCAAACCAGCCGCAGGCCACCAAGGCGCGAATCAGACAGGGTACGTTGGAGCCAATCACCCCGAAGGACGAGCGCAGCAACACCGGAAATGGAATGCCGTACTTGGTGCCGGCAAAGGCGTTGAGCGTGAGCGGGATCAGCACGATGACGTTGGCCAGCAGAATCGCCATCAGCGCTTCGCCGACACTCAGGCCGAAGTAAGCCGTGAGCACGCCGCCAAGAGTGTAAGTCGGTACGCAGATCGACATGCCAACCCATAGCGCAGTGATGTGCCACTTGTTCCAAGTGCGCTCGTGGACCTTGGTCGGGGCAATGTCGTGGTTGTATCGGGGGCTGTCGAGGACGTCGCTGGCGGCCTCGAGTTCGTAGAGTCCGTCACGCTCGGTGACTTGCGATCTGTTCTGTTGCATGGCCGCTCCACTGTTCTGATTATTGTGCTCATCGGGTTGGCCAGCGGCGATCCGCTGACCTGACGATGGCCGGAGAACTGACAACATTTACCGACCGGCCAAGGTGCCAGCGGCGGCAATCAATAACTGTGCCGCAGGCTCCGTTGACGGTTGCAACGGCTCGGTAAAATCCATGTAAACAACTGATACCCATAACTTTTATATCTACAGTCGATCCCGCTGCGACTACTTGATCGGGCACTCAGGCTAAATGTCGGTCAAATGATCGGAACTTCCAGGATCCAAACTGGTGCGCTTTATTTATAGGCGTTTTTTTCGTATGCCACGAACCTACCGCAAATAGCTGATTGCACATGAGAAATCTTGACCATATTTGGATCCTGTCAAGTTCGTCAAATTGGTGAGGGACCGCACCAAATTGCGGATTTACATATTTAATCATTTAAAATCATATAGTTAATCAGGCTATAAGCTTATAAAAAATATTCTTGCTCAATCTGACATCACCAGCTAGCGTTTAATCTTGACAGCGCTGACAGGAATATAACCCACGCAGCCTGCCTCATATAAAAACACTTAGAACCGGCATAAGCCGGTCTTGCCTGCGAGGAACTCGGAATGTCTCTGTTGATCCGTGGCGCCACCGTTGTTACCCATGATGAAAGTTATCGCGCCGATGTCCTGTGCCATAACGGATTGATCGCCGCCATCGGTGACAATCTTGATGTTCCCGCAGACTGCGAAGTGCTCGACGGCAGCGGCCAATACCTGATGCCCGGTGGCATCGATCCCCACACCCACATGCAATTACCCTTCATGGGCACCGTGGCCAGCGAAGACTTCTTTAGCGGCACTGCGGCCGGCCTGGCCGGTGGCACCACCTCGATCATCGACTTCGTGATTCCCAATCCGCAGCAATCCTTGCTGGAAGCCTTTCACCAATGGCGCGGCTGGGCGCAAAAGTCCGCCTCTGACTACGGCTTTCATGTGGCGGTGACCTGGTGGAGCGAGCAGGTCCGCGAAGAGATGGGCGAGTTGGTGAGCCAGCACGGGGTCAACAGCTTCAAGCATTTCATGGCCTACAAGAACGCGATCATGGCGGCCGACGACACCCTGGTGGCCAGTTTCGAGCGTTGCCTGGAACTCGGTGCCGTGCCCACCGTGCACGCCGAAAACGGCGAGCTGGTGTTCCACCTGCAACGCAAACTGATGGCCCAAGGCATGACCGGTCCCGAGGCGCATCCGCTGTCGCGCCCCTCTCAGGTCGAAGGCGAAGCTGCCAGCCGGGCGATCCGCATCGCCGAAACCCTCGGCACTCCGCTGTACCTGGTGCACGTCTCGACCAAGGAGGCACTGGACGAAATCACCTATGCCCGTAGCAAGGGCCAGCCGGTCTACGGCGAAGTCCTCGCCGGGCACTTGCTGCTGGACGACAGCGTCTACCAGCATCCCGACTGGAACACCGCTGCAGGCTACGTGATGAGCCCGCCGTTCCGCCCACGCGGCCATCAAGAGGCGCTGTGGCATGGCCTGCAGGCAGGTAACCTGCACACCACCGCCACCGACCACTGCTGCTTCTGCGCCGAGCAGAAAGCCGCCGGCCGCAACGATTTCAGCAAGATCCCCAACGGCACCGCGGGTATCGAAGACCGCATGGCGGTGCTCTGGGATGAAGGGGTCAACACCGGACGCCTGTCGATGCAGCAGTTCGTCGCCCTGACCTCCACCCACACCGCGAAGATCTTCAACCTCTACCCACGCAAAGGCGCGATTCGCGTCGGTGCCGATGCCGACCTGGTGCTCTGGGACCCTGAGGGCACTCGCACGATCTCGGCCAAAACCCATCATCAGCAGGTCGACTTCAACATTTTCGAAGGCAAGACCGTGCGCGGCGTGCCCAGCCACACCATCAGCCAAGGCAAGCTGGTCTGGGCCAACGGCGACCTGCGGGCCGAGCGTGGTGCCGGACGCTATATCGAACGGCCGGCCTATCCGGCGGTGTTTGATTTGCTCAGCAAGCGGGCGGAGTTGAACAGGCCCGTGGCTGTGAAACGCTGAAGCCGTCATTCGCTGGCAAGCCAGCTCCTACAGTTTGAAATCGAAGTGCAATCCCCTGTGGGAGCGGGCTCGCCCGCGATAGCCATACAAAAAAATCACCTGCCCACCAGAGGCAGCACCTCAAATAACCGTGAGGCCACCACCGTGATCCCGACCCTCAACCACTTGCCCCATCCCCTCGAGGATGGGGCCACCCTCGCCGGCCACTTCACCGACCTGGCGCCCCCTCTTACCCCACGCCAGGCCGAGGTCGAAGCCTCGCGCTGCCTGTATTGCTACGACGCCCCCTGCGTCAATGCCTGCCCGAGCGAGATCGACATTCCGTCGTTCATCCGCAACATCCATCAGGACAACGTCCAGGGCGCCGCGCAGAAAATTCTCTCGGCAAACATCCTCGGCGGCAGCTGTGCCCGGGTCTGCCCCACCGAAATCCTCTGCCAGCAAGCCTGCGTGCGCAACAACGCCGCAGAATGCGCGCCGGTGCTGATCGGCCTGCTGCAACGCTACGCCATCGACAACGCGCAGTTCAGCGAGCATCCCTTCCAGCGCGCACCAACGACTGGCAAGCGGATTGCCGTGGTCGGTGCCGGGCCCGCCGGGTTGTCCTGTGCCCACCGTTGCGCGATGCACGGCCACGACGTGGTGATCTTCGAAGCGCGGGAAAAAGCTGGCGGCCTCAATGAGTACGGGATCGCCAAGTACAAACTGGTGGATGACTTTGCCCAGCACGAAGTGGACTTCCTGCTGCAGATCGGCGGCATCGAAATTCGCCATGGCCAGCAACTGGGCAACAACCTCAGCCTGAGCGAACTGCATCAACAGTTCGACGCGGTATTCCTCGGCCTCGGCCTGGCTGCCAGCAAACAATTGGGCCTCGCCGATGAAGATGCTCCGGGGCTGCTGGCCGCCACCGAGTTCATCCGCGAACTGCGCCAGGCCGATGACCTGAGCCAATTACCGCTGGCCCAACACTGCATCGTCCTCGGTGCCGGCAACACCGCGATCGACATGGCGGTGCAGATGGCCCGACTCGGCGCCCGTGACGTCAACCTGGTGTATCGCCGTGGTGTCGAGGACATGGGCGCCACCGACCACGAACAGGACATCGCCAAGGCCAATCAGGTGCGGCTGCTGACCTGGGCCCAGCCCGAGGAAGTGCTGCTCGACAGCAACGGCCAGGTGCGCGGCATGCGCTTCGCCCGCACGCGCATGGACAGCGGTCGCCTGGCCACCACCGGCGAGACCTTCGAACTGGCCGCCGACGCTATCTTCAAAGCCATCGGTCAGGCTTTCGATGACCAGGCGCTGAGCGATTCCCTGGCCGCTCAACTGCAGCGTACCAATGGCCGGATTCAGGTCGACGAACAGATGCGCACCAGCGTTCCCGGGGTCTACGCCGGCGGTGACTGCACCAGCCTCGATCAGGACCTCACCGTGCAGGCGGTGCAACACGGCAAGCTGGCCGCACAAGCGATCCATGCCCAACTCATGCTCAATGTGGAGGCTGCGTAATGGCCGATCTCTCGATTGTCTTCGCCGGCATCAAAGCCCCCAATCCGTTCTGGCTGGCCTCGGCGCCACCTACCGATAAAGCCTACAACGTGGTCCGCGCGTTTGAGGCCGGCTGGGGTGGCGTGGTCTGGAAAACCCTCGGCGAGGACCCGGCGGCGGTCAACGTCTCATCGCGTTACTCGGCGCATTTCGGCGCCAACCGCGAGGTCATGGGCATCAACAACATCGAGCTGATCACCGACCGCTCGCTGGAAATCAATCTACGCGAGATCACTCAGGTCAAGAAGGACTGGCCGGACCGAGCGCTGATCGTGTCGCTGATGGTGCCCTGCGTCGAAGAGTCGTGGAAAAACATCCTGCCGCTGGTGGAGGCCACGGGCGCCGACGGCATCGAGCTGAATTTCGGTTGCCCCCATGGCATGCCGGAACGCGGCATGGGCGCGGCGGTCGGCCAGGTGCCGGAGTACGTCGAGCAAGTCACCCGCTGGTGCAAGACCTATTGCTCACTGCCGGTGATCGTCAAGCTCACGCCCAACATCACCGACATCCGCGTCGCCGCCCGCGCGGCTCACCGTGGCGGCGCCGATGCGGTGTCGCTGATTAACACCATCAACTCGATCACCAGTGTCGACCTCGAGCACATGGTCGCCCTGCCCACCGTCGGCAGCCAGAGCACCCACGGTGGCTACTGCGGCTCGGCGGTCAAGCCGATTGCGCTGAATATGGTCGCGGAAATCGCCCGCGATCCACAGACCCAGGGCCTGCCCATCTGCGGTATCGGCGGCATTGGCAGTTGGCGCGACGCCGCCGAATTCATCGCCCTGGGCAGCGGTGCGGTGCAGGTGTGCACCGCGGCGATGCTGCATGGTTTTCGCATTGTCGAAGACATGAAGGACGGCCTGTCACGCTGGATGGACAGTCAGGGCTATCGCAGCATCGCCGACTTCTCCGGGCGCGCCGTGGGCAACACCACCGACTGGAAGTACCTGGACATCAACTACCAGGTGATCGCGAAAATCGACCAGCAGGCCTGTATCGGCTGCGGTCGTTGCCATATTGCCTGCGAAGACACCTCCCACCAGGCCGTGGCCAGCCTCAAACAAGCCGACGGCACCCACAAGTACCAGGTGATCGACGACGAATGCGTGGGCTGCAACCTGTGCCAGATCACCTGCCCGGTACAGGACTGCATCGAGATGGTGCCCAAGGACAATGGCAAGCCGTTCCTCGACTGGAACCATGATCCGAGGAATCCGTATCACGTCAGTGCTTGAGTGCGGCGGCGCCTGCCAGGCCGCCTTCGCGAGCAGCGGAGCGCCGCCCGGGCGGCGCTCCGCTGCTCGCGAAAAACTTCTGGGCGCCGCGCACATTCAGGATGAACACATCATCGTTGTGCCAAATCACCCTCACAACCCCAACCCAATCCCCCGCAAAATCACACTCGTCACCGTCTGCACCGCTTTCTCGAACTGCATATCCGAAAGCGGCTGATGGTCATTGAGAATATTCACCTGATGATCAAAGTCAGCGTAGTGCTGGGTCGAGGCCCAGATCATGTAGAGCAGGCTCGAAGGCTCCACCGGCAGGATGCGTTTGTCGTCGACCCACTGGCGGATTTTCGCTTCTTTCATTTTTGCCCAATCGTAGAGACTGGCATCCAGGGCTTCGCCGAGGGTCGGGGCGCCGTGGATGATTTCGTTGGCCCAGACTTTCGAGCCATAAGGCCGGCTGCGTGAGTGCTGCATTTTTGCGCGGATGTAGCTGCTCAACACCACCCGCGGGTCATCGAACATCTCGAAGCACAGCGCGTCCTGTTTCCACACTTCCAGCAGGTCGAACAGCACCGCGCTGTAGAGTTCGGTCTTGGTGCTGAAGTAGTAATGCAGGTTGGAGCGCGGCAGTTGCACTTCGCGGGCGATGTCGGCCATGGCCGTGCTGCCGAAGCCTTTCTCGGCGAAGACCTTTTCGGCCGCCAGGAGGATTTTTTCGACGTTGCTGCGACGGATCTCGATCTTGTGATTGCCCATGGGGGCTCCCTGAGAACGGCATGGTCCAAGACTAGCATTGGCACAGGACGAAACGAAACGTCGTGCGCTGCGCCAGCCAAGGCTAAACTGCGGTATTTCGATCAATCACATAGGTGCCTCTCATGCTGCTGAAAAATGCCCTGACCACTGCCGCCCTGCTCGGCTCCTTGCTGGTGGCCTCTTCGGTCTGGGCCCATGCCCACCTGAAAAGCCAGGTGCCGCCAGCGGACAGCACCGTCAGCGCGCCCGCTGACGTACGCCTGGTGTTCTCCGAAGGCATTGAAGCAGCGTTCACCCAGGTCACCCTGACCAAGGATGGGGTCGCGGTGCCGGTCAAGAGCATCGTCACCGAAGGCAGCGACAAGAAAACCCTGGTGGTCACTCCGGTGGCACCTCTGGCGCCTGGCAGCTATCAGGTGCAATGGAATGCGCTTTCAGTCGACACCCACAAAAGCAAAGGCAGCTACGGCTTCAAGATCGGCGAATAACCCATGATCGATGGCATGGTGCTGTTGCGCTTTGTGCATTTCAGCCTGGTATTGACCCTGTTCGGTGCCTGGCTGTTTCGACCGTTACTGATCAAGGACAATACCCCGCTGTTGGATCGCCGCTTGCTGCGTCTGGCGCGCTGGTTGACCTCACTGGCGCTGCTCAGTGGTGTGGCCTGGTTGTGGCTGATCAGCGCCAGCATGGCCGGTTCAACGCTGCTGGAGGTAGATACACCGACGCTGCAGTTGGTACTCGACAAGACCTTTTTCGGCCAGGTCTGGCGCTGCCATTTGCTGCTCAACGCCCTGCTGCTGGCGCTGTTGTGGACGCCCTGGCATTCGCGCCACTGGCCGCGCCTGAGCCTTGGCGCGCTGCTGCTGGCAACCCTGGCCCCGGTCGGCCACGGCGCCATGCTCGACGGCCTGAGCGGGCAGTTGCTGATCCTCAATCAGATCGTCCACCTCAGCTGCGTCGCCGCCTGGCTCGGCGGTTTGCTGATGCTGGTGCTGATTTTGCGCCAGCCCGAGGGACATGACCTGAGCACCATCCTGCGACGTTTCAGTGGGGTCGGCTACGGGCTGGTGGCGGGCCTGGTCATCACGGGCCTGATCAACGTGCGGGTGCTCACTGGCGCCTTCTGGCCCACCCCGCTGCTGTCCGGCTTTGCCTTGATCCTGATGATCAAGGTGCTGCTGGTGTTGGCGATGCTCGGCCTGGCCCTGTTCAATCGGCTGCGCATCGACCAGTGCCAACAGCGCCTGGGCGTGTTGCGCGCCAGCGTTCAGTTGGAGTGGCTGCTGGGGCTCGGCGCGGTGGCAGCGGTGGCGTTGCTTGGGACGCTACCGCCGATGATCGCCGGCTAAGCCAGCAACTGGCTCAACACTGCGCGCAGCTTGCCCGGCTTCACCGGTTTGTTGAGCAGCGGCGCCTCCAGCTGTTGCAATGAGCGCCGGCATTGATCGCTTCGATCGGCGGTGATAATCACCGCCGGGATCGCCTGCTGGAAATGCTCGCGCAAATGCCGCACCACGTCACAGCCAACCACCCCATGATCCAGGTGGTAGTCGGCGAGGATCAGTTCCGGCGCCTGGCCTTGCAGGTTGCTCAGGGCCGAGCTTTCGTCAGTGGCGGTCACCACTTCGCAGCCCCACTGCCCAAGTAATGCCCCCATGCTCTGCAGAATGCTCACTTCATTATCCAGCACCAACAGACGCCGCCCCGGCAGCGGATTGCCCGTGCTGGCTTGAGGAGCCGCGAGGTTGATGGGCAGCGGTACTTCGGCAGAAATCGGTACCTCGATACTGAAGCGTGAGCCGCGCCCCGGACGCGAATGCACCTGCACCGAGTAGCCGAGAATCTTGGCGATGCGCTCGACAATCGCCAGGCCCAGACCGACACCCTTGCGGTCGGCGGCGCGGCCGACATCCAGTTGGTTGAACTCAAGAAAGATCGCTTCGAGCCGGTCTGCGGCGATCCCGCGTCCGGTGTCCCAGACTTCCAGCCGCAGTTGGTCGCCACGACGCCGGGCCGCCAGCAGGATGCTGCCCTGGTCGGTGTAGCGGCAGGCATTGCTCAGCAGGTTGCGCAGGATCCGGGTCATCAGCCGCAAGTCGGTGCGAATCGCGTAGTCGCCCATGCGTACCCGCAGATTGAGACCGGCGGCCTGGGCCACCGACTGAAACTCCGAGACCAGCGGCCCGAGCAATTCATCGAGGCGATACAGCGCCACATCGGGCCTCACCGCCGACTGGTCCAGACGGGAAATATCCAGCAAGTCGGTGAGCAGATCCTCTGCCCCTTCCAGGGCCTGATGCGTGCGTTCTACCAGCACCTGCTCGACCTCCGGAAGACGTCGCTCGCGCAGGGTGGAGATCAGCAGGCGTGCGGCATTCAGCGGTTGCAGCAAGTCATGGCTGGCCGCCGCCAGGTACTTGTCCTTGCTGCGATTGGCGGCCTGGGCGGCGTCGCGGGCATCGCGCAAGTCCTGCTCGATCTGCTCACGCTGGGCGATCTGCTGTTGCAGGTTGCGGTTGGCCTCGAGCAACTCGTCTGTGCGCGCGGTCACCCGCTGCTCCAATTGATCGTTGAGTTGTTGCAGATGCTCCTGGGCCAGCTTGCGCTCGGTGATATCAGCGACAAAGCCCTCAACCAGGCCTTGCTGGTCCGGCTTGAGCAGCAGGTTCATCAGCACATCGACATGGCTGCCATCCTTGCGCCGCAGCTGGGTTTCATAGGCCAGCAGGCTGCGCTCGCGCTGCAGGATCAGGCCGATCTGCTCCAGTTCGCGGGCGCCGCCGACGAACAAGGTGCCGGCCAGGTCGGTGAGGGAAAACAGCACGTCCTGCGGATCGTCGTAGCCGAGCATTCGCGCCAGCGCCGGATTGGCCGCGCGCATGCCCTCCAGCAAACTGGCCTGGAACACCCCATGCACGGCGTTTTCGAACAGCCACTTGTAGCGATTGCGCTCGGTTTCCAGATCCTGCAAACGCGCCGCCAGCTCCGGGTAATGGCTCTTGCGCGTCGAGTGGCTGCCCAGTCCCAGTAACCCCGCCAGCGCCTGTTGCTGCTGGTCAGAGGGCTTCGCCATAAACGACCTCGACGTCACGCTGACTGGATTCGCGGGGGTTGGTGAGAATGCACGGATCGTCCATCGCGTGCTGCGACAGGAACGGAATATCCGCCGTGCTGACGCCGTGCAATCCAAGGGTCTCGTGGAAGCCGATGGCATGCTTGAGGGCGATCAGGTGCTCCACCAGACGGCCGCAGATCTGCCGGTGATTGAGGCCACGGCAATCGATGCCGAAGGTCTCGGCGATCACCTTGAAACGCTCCGGCGCCGAGCTGTAGTTGAACGCCACCACGTGTTCCACCAGCACCGCGTTGCACAAGCCGTGAGGCAGGTCGAGAAAGCCGCCGAGGCTGTGGGACATGGCGTGCACCGCGCCGAGGATCGCGTTGGAGAACGCCAGCCCGGCCTGCATGCTGCCGAGCATGATTTTCTCGCGCAGGGCAATGTCGTGGGGATTGGCAATCATCTGCACCAGATTGCCGTTGATCAGGCGCATTGCTTCCAGCGCATGGGGATCGGTCAGCGGGCCGTGGCCAGTGGAAACGAACGCCTCGATTGCATGCACCAGCGCGTCGATACCGGTACAGGCCGAGAGGAACGGGTCCATGCTCAGGGTGGTTTCCGGGTCGATCAGCGACACGTCCGGCACCACCGCCTTGCTGACGATGGAGAACTTCATGCGTTCCTGCTGGTTGGAAATGATCACGAACTGCGAGACGTCTGCGGAGGTGCCGGCGGTGGTCGGAATCAGGATCAGCGGCGGGCTCGGCACACGAATGGTGTCCACACCCTCGAACTCGAGGATGCTGCGCCCGTGAGCGACCACGATGCCGATACCCTTGCCGCAGTCCATCGGGCTGCCGCCGCCGACCGCGACAATCACGTCGCACTGTTGCTCGCGGTACAACTCGGCACCGCGCATGACCTCCTCGACCCGTGGGTTGGGCGATACGTCGCTATACAGGCAGTAATCGATATCCAACGCCTGCAGGCTGGCCTCGACATCCGCCACCCAACCGGCGGCAATCACCCCGGGATCACTGACCACCAGCACCTTGCGCGCGCCGAAACTCTTGGCGAAGTTGCCGACGTTGTGCCGGCAGCCGGCACCGAAAATGATTTCCGGGGAAACGAATTTACGCAGTTGACTGAGACTCTGGCTCATTGGAAAGCCTGTTTTTTATTGTATTGGAATGTAACCGCCACACTAAAGCATCCGTTGGCGAATGCAATGAGACCAAATGGTGGGGAGCTGGCGTTTCTGTGTGCCCCCCAGTAGGAGCCCATTCACAGGATCAAAATCGGCTTTATCCACGAAAAATCAACCGCGAGGCCTTTTCATTGCGCAGCGTCAGCTGCTCGATCCCCTGCCCCGGCGCCTCGGCTTCTTCCCGGGCCTTGAGGATGACCCCGTGATGCGCTGACTTGCTGCACACCGGGTCGGCGTTTTCGGCGTCGCCGGTGAGCATGAAGGCCTGGCAACGGCAGCCGCCCAGGTCCTTGTGTTTTTCATCGCAGGAGCGGCACGGTTCCTTCATCCAGGCATCGCCACGAAAGCGATTGAAGCCGAACGAATCATTCCAGATGTGCTCGATGCTGTGCTCGCGCACATTGGGAAAGGCCACCGGCAATTGCCGTGCGCTATGACATGGCAGTGCGGTGCCGTCGGGAGTGATGTCGAGGAACAGGTTGGCCCAGCCGTTCATGCAGGTCTTGGGGCGCTCTTCGTAATAGTCCGGGGTAACGAAAATCAGCTTGCACGGATGTCCTTCGGCTTCGAGGCGCTGGCGATAGAGGTTGGTCACCGCCTCGGCGCACTGCAACTGCTCGAGGGTCGGCAGCAGGCCGACTCGGTTGAGTTCGGCCCAGCCGTAGAACTGACAGGTGGCCAGCTCGACAAAGTCTGCTTCCAGTTCCAGGCACAGCTCGATGATGCGCTCAATGTGGTCGATGTTGTGCCGGTGGGTGACGAAGTTCAGCACCATCGGATAACCCTGGGCTTTCACCGCCCGGGCCATCGCCAATTTCTGCGCGAAGGCCTTGCGCGAACCGGCGAGCATGTTGTTCACCGCCTCATCGGCGGCCTGGAAACTGATCTGGATGTGGTCCAGCCCAGCCACCTTGAAGTCACGGACCTTCTGTTCGGTCAGACCGATGCCCGAGGTGATCAAGTTGGTGTAGTAACCCATGTCTCGCGCGGCCTTGATCAGCTCGGCGAGGTCCTGGCGCACCAGCGGCTCGCCGCCGGAAAACCCCAATTGCGCCGCGCCCATGTCCCGTGCCTCGCGGAATACCCGGATCCATTCCTCAGTGCTCAGTTCCTCGCCATGGCGGGCGAAGTCCAGCGGATTGGAGCAATACGGGCATTGCAACGGGCAGCGGTAGGTCAGCTCCGCCAGCAACCACAGCGGCGGGCCGGGCAGGGTCTCATTCGATCCAGAACTGAGCATGGGCGACCTCCAGGAATGCCAGCACGTCTTCGTCGATCCCGGGCACGCCGGGGAAGCTTTCGATCAACTGCTCGATAATCGCGTTGACGCTGCGCTGGCCGTCGAGCAGCGCAAGGATCTGCCCGGCGCTGCCATTGAGCTTGATCATGCCCTCGGGGTAAAGCAGCACATGGCAGTCCTGGCGCGGCTCCCATTGCAGGCGAAAACCCCGGCGCAGTGCCGGCACTTGTTTGCGTTGAATCAGGCTCACAGGGCGATCCCCCGGTGCCAGACGTTGTCGCCAGTCACCGTGTGGTACGGCGGACGCTCCAGCTCGTAGGCCATGCTCATGGCGTCGAGCATGCTCCACAGTACGTCGAGCTTGAATTGCAGGATCTCCAGCATGCGTTGCTGGCCGGCGGCCGTGGTGTAATGCGCCAGGGTAATGCGCAAGCCGTGCTCGACATCGCGCCGTGCCTGGCCCAGGCGGGTACGGAAGTAGTCGTAGCCGGCGCTGTCGATCCACGGGTAATGAGTCGGCCAGCTGTCGAGGCGCGACTGGTGGATCTGCGGGGCGAAGAGTTCAGTCAGCGAGCTGCTGGCCGCTTCCTGCCAACAGGCACGGCGGGCGAAGTTGACGTAGGCATCGACGGCGAAGCGAACGCCGGGCAACACCAGTTCCTGGGAGAGGATCTGTTGCCGATCGAGGCCCACCGCCTCACCGAGACGCAGCCAGGCTTCGATGCCGCCCTCGCTGCCGGGTGCGCCGTCGTGGTCCTGGATGCGCTGCAACCACTCGCGGCGCACTTCGCGGTCGGGGCAGTTGGCGAGGATCGCGGCGTCCTTGAGCGGGATGTTGACCTGGTAGTAGAAGCGATTGGCGACCCAGCCCTGGATCTGCCCACGCGTGGCGCGGCCGGCGTACATGGCTTGGTGGAAGGGATGGTGGATGTGGTAATAGGCGCCCTTGGCGCGCAGGGCGGCCTCGAATTCGGCGGGGGGCATGGGGGCTGAGGGCATCAGGTTTCTCCAGGATCTTTATTGTTAGGGCGGCCCTCATCGCGAGCAGGCTCGCTCCTACAGGTTGTGCGCTCTTCTGTAGGAGCGAGCCTGCTCGCGATTGGGTCTGCAGCTACAACTCAATACTCATCCCGTCATACGCCACCTCGATCCCCCGCCGCTGCAGCAGCGTCCGCTCGGCGGAGTCTTCGTCAAGGATCGGATTGGTGTTGTTGATGTGGATCAGCACCTTGCGCTGGCGCGGGAAACCGTCCAGCACTTCAAGCATCCCGCCCGGCCCGCTTTGCGCCAGGTGACCCATGTCGCGACCCAGGCTCTGGCCGACGCCGCTCAGGCGCATCTCGTCATCGCGCCACAGCGTGCCGTCGAGCAGCAGGCAATCGGCGCGGTCCATCCAGCCCAGCAGTTCGTCATCTATCTGGCCCAGGCCCGGGGCATAGAACAACGCCTGGCCGCTGCGCCGGTCTTCGATGAACAGGCCGATGGTGTCGCCCGGCTGCGGGTTGCCACGGTTCGGTGAATAGGGCGGCGCGTTGCTCACCAAGGGAATGGCGCGAAAGCTCAGGTCCGGGCAGGCGTCGATGTTAAAGGGCTCGCGGTCGAGGCTAATGGGCTGCCACTGCAGGCCACCATTCCAGTGCGCGAGCATGTTGAACAGGGGGAAGCCGCTGCTCAGGTCCTGATGCACCCGCTCGGTACACCACACTGAGTGCGGGCAACCTTCGCGCAGGCTCAGCAGGCCGGTGCAGTGATCGATCTGGCTGTCCATCAGGATCACCCCGGCCAGCGCCGTGTCGCGCAGCCGGCGAGCCGGTTGCAGCGCCGGGAAGCTCTCCAGTTGCGCACGAATATCCGGTGATGCGTTGCACAGCAGCCAATCGACGCCGTTGTCGCTCAAGGCAATCGACGATTGGGTGCGTCGCTGCGCCCGCAGGCTGCCGTTGCGCACGCCGGCGCACTGGCGGCAGTTACAGTTCCATTGCGGAAAACCGCCACCGGCGGCGGAACCGAGAACGCGGATCTGCATGAACATCGCTCCACAAGGCAGGCCCGGCCAACGCAACGGCTGGCCGGGTGAACAATCAACGGTTGGCGAAATACATCGTCACTTCGAAGCCAATGCGCAGATCGGTAAACGCGGGTTTAGTCCACATGGGTCATTCCTCTTCTTGTGCCGGGCGATTCCGGTACAGGCATTAATGCACGGGGGGCCGAGGTGACCGAATGCTACTTTGGAAGGAGGTTGCGGGGTGATTTGGTAGGGGGTATTGCAGGTCTTGCACAGAGCACAAAACTGTAGGAGCGAGCCTGCTCGCGATGGCGGCCTGACATTCAGCGGAGAATGTTCGGGCCCCATCGCGAGCAGGCTCGCTCCTACAAGGGGGATCGGTGAACCTTAAGAGTTAGAAGAATCCGAGCGGATTGATGTCGTAGCTCACCAGCAGGTTCTTGGTCTGTTGGTAGTGGTCGAGCATCATCTTGTGGTTCTCGCGGCCGACCCCGGACTTCTTGTAGCCACCGAACGCGGCGTGGGCCGGGTACAGGTGGTAGCAGTTGGTCCAGACGCGCCCGGCCTTGATCGCCCGGCCCATGCGGTAGGCGCGGTTGATGTCGCGGGTCCACAGGCCGGCGCCGAGGCCGAATTCGCTGTCGTTGGCGATGGCCAGGGCTTCGGCTTCGTCCTTGAAGGTGGTGACACCCACCACCGGGCCGAAGATTTCCTCCTGGAATACACGCATTTTGTTGTGGCCCTTGAGCAAGGTCGGCTGGATGTAATAGCCGCTGGACAGATCGCCTTCAAGACGCTCGGCCGCACCGCCGGTGAGCAGTTGCGCGCCCTCCTCCTGGGCAATTTGCAGGTACGAGAGGATCTTGTCGTATTGCTGCTCGGACGCCTGGGCGCCGACCATGGTCTCGGTGTCCAGCGGGTTACCGCGTTTGATCTTGACGATCTTCTTCATCACCTCGGCCATGAACGGCTCGTAGATCGATTCCTGCACCAGGGCGCGGGATGGGCAGGTGCATACTTCGCCCTGGTTAAAGAACGCCAGTACCAGGCCTTCAGCGGCCTTCTCGATGAACTGCGGTTCGGCGTTCATGATGTCTTCGAAGAAGATGTTCGGCGACTTGCCGCCCAGTTCGACGGTGCTCGGAATGATGTTCTCGGCGGCGCAATGCATGATGTGCGCGCCCACTGGCGTGGAGCCGGTGAAGGCGATCTTGGCGATGCGCTTGCTGGTGGCTAGCGCTTCACCGGCTTCGCGGCCAAAACCCTGGACGATGTTCAGCACGCCGGGAGGCAGCAGGTCGGCGATCAGCTCGGCGAAGACCATGATCGACAGCGGCGTCTGCTCGGCCGGCTTGAGCACGATGCAGTTACCGGCGGCCAGGGCCGGGGCGAGTTTCCAGGCGGCCATCAGCAGCGGGAAGTTCCACGGAATGATCTGCCCGACCACACCCAGCGGCTCGTGGAAGTGGTAAGCGGTGGTCAGTTCGTTGATTTCCGCGGCGCCGCCTTCCTGGGCGCGGATGCAGCCGGCGAAGTAACGGAAGTGGTCAGCGGCCAGCGGTACGTCGGCATTCAGGGTTTCGCGCACGGCCTTGCCGTTGTCCCAGGTTTCGGTGACGGCGAGGATTTCCAGGTTCTGCTCGATGCGGTCGGCGATTTTCAGTAGCACCAGGGAGCGATCCTGGGCCGAGGTCTTGCCCCAGGCATCCGCTGCTGCGTGGGCGGCATCCAGGGCGCGGTCGATGTCGGCAGCGCTGGAGCGCGGGAATTCGGCGATCACTTCACCCGTGACCGGCGAGGTATTGGTGAAATACTCGCCATTGATCGGGGCGACAAACTCACCGCCGATGAAGTTGCCGTAACGTGGCTTGAACGAAACGACGGCGCCTGGTGTTCCGGGTTGTGCGTAGATCATGGTGAGCCTCTGTTGGGTCGAAGCCTGTCGGGGAAACAGGCGATGCACCGATAGTAGAGAGCCCCGCGTGCCAGACGTATGCGCCGTTGGCAGGAGGGGCTCTCGTTATTTGGTAGTAAATCCTGTGGGAGCGAGCCTGCTCGCGATGACGGTGGGTCAAGCACATCATGGGTGACTGACATGGCCCCATCGCGAGCAGGCTCGCTCCCACAGGTTATCCAGCGGTCTTCAGATCAGTGCTTGGCCACCAACTCCTTCGGCAACTTGAAGGTCCAGAGCATGCCGCCCTGGTTAAAGTCCTTCACCCGCTTGGCCACTTCGCCGCCCCACAGCGGCACCGCGCCGCCCCAACCGGAGACCACCGAGACGTATTGCTCGCCGTCCATGTCCCAGGTGATCGGCGAGCCGAGGACGCCGGAGCCGGTCTGGAACTCCCAGACCTTTTCGCCGGTCTTGGCGTTGAACGCCTGCAGGAAACCTTCCGGGGTGCCGGTGAAGACCAGGTTACCCTTGGTGGTCAGGACCCCGCCCCACAGCGGCGCGAAGTTCTTGTGGCGCCAGACTTCCTTGCCGGTCTTCGGATCGATGGCCCGCAGCACGCCGATGTAGTCTTCGTTGAGCGGCTTGATGGTGAAGCCGGCACCGAGGAACGCCGCGCCTTTCTTGTAGGCGATGCCTTCGTTCCAGATGTCCATGCCCCACTCGTTGGACGGCACGTAGAACAGCCCGGTGTCCTGGTTGTAGGCCATCGGCATCCAGTTCTTCGCGCCGAGGAACGCCGGTGCGACGAACACCGAGCTGCCCTTGGCTTCGCTGCCCGGCGCCCCGGGGCGGCTAGCGTCGTTGTAGATCGGCCGACCGTCTTTGTCGAGGCCAGTGGCCCAGGTGATCTTGTCGACAAACGGGAAGCCCCGGATGAACTTGCCGTTGGTGCGGTCCAGCACGTAGAAGAAGCCGTTGCGGTCAGCGGTGGCAGCGGCCTTGATTTCCTTGCCGCCTTCCTTGTAGTTGAACGACACCAACTCGTTCACCCCGTCATAGTCCCAGCCGTCGTGGGGCGTGCTCTGGAAGTGCCATTTGATGGTGCCGTCATCCGGGTTGAGGGCCAGGCGCGACGAGGAGTAGAGGTTGTCGCCAGGACGCAGGTGCGAGTTCCACGGCGCCGGGTTGCCGGTACCGAACAGTAGCAGGTTGGTTTCCGGGTCATAGTAGCCGCCCAGCCATGGCGCCGCGCCGCCGGTCTTCCACAGATCGCCGGGCCAGGTCTTGCCCGCCTCGCCACCGGAAATGCCGTTCTCGATCGCCTTGCCGTCCTTGTACACATAGCCCATGTGGCCTTCGACGGTGGGACGCATCCACAGCAGCTCGCCGTTTTTCGGATCGTAGGCCTGGATCTTGCCAACCACGCCGAATTCGCCACCGGCGACCCCGGTGATCAGCTTGCCGTTGATCACCAGCGGCGCGGCACTGATCGAGTAGCCTTCCTTGTGGTCGGCGACTTTCTTGCTCCACACCACCTTGCCGGTGTCCTTGTTCAGGGCTACCAGCTTGGCGTCGAGGGTGCCGAAGAACACCAGGTCGCCGTACAGCGCCACGCCACGGTTGATCACGTCGCAGCACGGACGGATGTCGTCGGGCAGGCGCGCATCGTACTGCCAGAGTTTTTTGCCGGTGCGTGCGTCCACCGCGAACACCCGCGAGTAGGAACCGGTCAGGTACATCACGCCGTCCTTGATCATCGGCTGGGCTTGCTGACCGCGTTGTTTTTCACCGCCAAAGGAAAACGCCCAGGCCGGACGCAGGTCCTTGATGTTGTTGACGTTGAGGGTGTCGAGCGGGCTGTAGCGCTGACCCTGGACGCCCAGACCGTTGGTGACGATCTGCTCCGGGTTTTTCGGGTCCTGGAGAATGTCCTGGTCGCTGACGGCGGCCAGTGCCTGGCCGGACAACAGCATGGCACTGAGCAGCAGGCTCAGGACGAAGGGCTGGCGACGTGCGGGTTGTGTCATGACGGCTACCTCTGCGGTTTTTGTTATACCCGGGAAATTTTCCCGGTCTGGTGCAGATTCTTGAGCCAGGGCGCCGGGCCAACAATTGCCCGCAGTGTGGAGATTGCTAGTTCCTTGGTATGGGGTCGCAGAGGTCATTCACAACACACTCCTACAGGGGGGTTGTGCTCGGCGGTGGAATCGACGCGCATCATCTGCTTGCGCTCATAACGCGGGTACAGGTGGCTGACGCTGCGGATCAGTTCGTAGCGGCTCAGGCTGATGGCGGCGAAGCGCTCGGGGATGGGGCTGCGGATCATTTCGCTCATGTCGCTGCCATTGGCGGCGCCCTCGCGCAGCAACTGATCGAGCCAGCCCAGGTAGTCACGCATTTGTTCGAAGGGCCTGGCATCGCTGGCGAGCGGGCCGTGGCCGGGCACGACAAGCTTCCAGCCCAGGCCCTGCAAGGTGGCGATATCCGCCAGCCACACCGCCAGCCCCGGGCTGTTGGGCGTGGTCAGGGCGCGTTGATAAAACACCAGGTCGCCGGCAAACAGCACGCCGGTTTGCTGGTCGAGAATAGCCAGATCTGCGCCGGTATGCCCACCCAGGCTCAGCAATTGCAAATCGTGATTCCCAAAACTTTTCAGCCCAGGCTCGATGGCCTGAGTCGGCAATACCACCTCGGTGCCGCGCATCCAGTCACCGACCATGCGGTACATGTTTTCCGCCATGGCCTCGCCCTGCTGTTTCAGCAAGGCAGCGGTGCCAGGCAGCGCACCAATCGGCACATCGCTGAAGGCCTGATTGCCCAGCACATGGTCGGGATGGTGATGGGTCAGCAGCACTTCGATCACCGGCTTGTCGGTGACGCTGGCAATCGCTTTACGCATGGCTTCGCCATAGCGCTTCGACGGCCCGGTGTCGATCACCACCACGCCAGCCGAGGTGACAATGAACCCGGTGTTGACGATATTGCCGCCATTGTCCTTGCCGAAATTGGCCGTGCTGCCTTCCAGCAACCAGGTGTCGGCGGCGATCTGTCGCGGCGTCAGGGCATAGTCGAGATCGGCCAGCACCGGCAGGCTCAATGTCAGGCAGAACAGCAGCATCCAGCACATGGCGGGCTCCTTGGGCTCAGGGTATGGCCGCGGTGAATTGGTTGCCGCTGTTGTCGCGCAGCAGCAGTTGCGTCTGCCCTGCCCCTTCGAGATCGAAGCCCAGGTTAGGGTTTTCACTGACCGCCGGGAACAGCTCCAGACGCGCCAACACCTGGTCGTCGGCACCGCGCAATTCGGCATGATTGAGGAAAAATTCAGGGATGCCGGAGACCATGCCGTTATCCATCGGATGGGCCACCTGCAGGCGCAGACGACTGAAGTCCCCTCGCGGATAACGGCCGCCGAGCACTTCGCCGACATGCTCTTCCCACCCCGGTTCGGTGCGCACCACGCTCGGCGCCGTACAGCCGCCGCCCGCCGCATCGATCAGGGTCGAGCCGACATGCCACAGGCCATCGCGGGTCTGCACCGCCGCACGCAACGGCGTCGCCTGCTCGATGCGGATGCGGATCGACAGCCATGGCAGCACTCGCTGCAGCGGCTCGAAGTCGACGATTTTCGGCAAGGGATTGAGCTCGGCCCATGCAAGGATACGCACCACGTCGCCCTGGAACGCCCGCGCATCGATCTCCAGCGGCACCTGGCGGGCGTCTTCGGCAAAGGGTGGCGCGAGCAGCTTGACCCGCTCGTCGAACACGAACGGCGCATCACCGAGCATCTGCTTGTGGTAGAACGCCCACATCACCGAGGGCACCGGATCCTTTCCCGGGTCGACCTGCGCGGCCTCTGCCAGCAACGGCAGCCAGCAGGCCAACAACCAACTCACTCGCCAGTTCATCGCTCCAGCTCCTATTGGTACATCTGCGGTACGTCGTAGCGCAGGCCGTAGCGCCCATACATCGCTTTGAGCGTGCCATCGCGAATCAAGCCTTCCAGGACTTCTTCGACGGCGTAAGCCAGTTGCCGATTGCTTTCGTGCACCGCCATGCCGATTTCCCAGAGCTGCTTGCCCATGTTCGGGTAGGCGTTCTCGGCGAGGGCCAATTGCGGGTCGGCGGCCAGATGCACCTGCCAGTCGATCTCGCCGCGCATCGCCATCACCGCATCGACTTCACCGGCGCGCATCGCGACAAATGCCTGGGGCACGCCAGGGTAGTGGCGGGTGCTCTTGGCCAACATGCCGTTGAACACCGAGGTCAGATAGAACGACGGCACGCTGTCGACTTCGACCCCGATTGGATGCTGCTCGAACACCGCGACACTGGCGACCTTGTCCAGCCGTCGGCGGTCATACGCGACCTGCCATTGTTCGTTCTGGTACGGACCGAACATCACCACATGGCCGTTCTCCAGCTCACCCAATTCGTTGCGCTTGCGCGCGTAATCGTGATCGTAGGGCACGCGCATCATCAGGTCGGCCAGCTGCTGGTTGTGCAGCGGGCTGGCGCGCCAGATGTAGTCGCGCAGGTCGTCGTCGAGTTTTTCCCCGGCAGGCGCCCAGATCAGCTTTAGGCGCACGCCCAGGGCCTTGGCCAGCGCCTCGGCGAGTTCGACGTCGACGCCGCGTGCCTGACCGCCGTCTTCAAAACTGTAGGGGGCGAAATCCTTGTACACCGCAACCTGCAGCTCGCCGTCGGCGATCATCTGGTCATAGCTACGGACCTGCGCCTGCGCCGCCTGGCAGCACAGCCACAGGGCACCGATCAACAGGCTCAGCAGGCGCATGGCTTATTCCTCGACGTGCACGCTGTCCAGATAAGTCCGCACCGCCCACAGCGCTTCCTGGCTCAGGTAGTCGGCCATCTTCGGCATGTACACCCGGCCGTCGCGCACGGCGCCGTGGCGTACCCGCTCGACGAACCATTCATCGCCGGCATCGCCCGCATCCAGCATGCGCAGGTCAGGAGCGATCCCCCCGGACTTGGCTTCCAGGCCATGGCAGGCCGCACAGTTCTGGTTGTAAGCCGACGAACCAATCTCGACAGCCTTGTCGTGTTCCGGCGAATTGCGGTACGGATTGACCTCCGCCCAGCCATCGCCATTGAGCGTTACACCGGCATCCTTGATTGGCGTCAGGCCCTTGGTCTCGACCGCTTGCGGTACCACGTTGCCGTGGGCCCAGGTCGAACCTGCACAGATAAAGCCGGCCAGCAGCCCGACCACGAGCACGGCGTTGCGTTTTGTTGTCATTGTTATGCCCTCAGGATTGCACGCAAAACCTCTTGGCAGAGGCTATGGCAGCCATCTTAGAAAGCCCGGCCGGGATGCCCCATGCTGCTTTGGTGGTCGGGTACTAATCCCTTGGTAGTAGGGCTTGAGGTGCACGCCCAAATCAGGTGCGGTTCGGGAAGTCTTCCCGACAACAGCGGGACTTTTTCCGTATCCGCCGTGCGCCCGGCACCGCAACCTGTGCAGGCCAAAACCTCCACTGGGAACTGCAACCATGAGAATAAGATCGCTACCCGCCCTCTCCCCCCTGACCGTTGCCATGCAGGCCTTCCTGCTGGTCGGCAGCCTGTCCGTCGGCGCCACCAGCCATGCCGCGACAGCCCCCGTCAGCACCGGCAAAGTGACCTGGGAAGACATCGCCAACGATCACCTGACCACCAAGGACGTGCTGCAGTACGGCATGGGCACCAACGCCCAGCGCTGGAGCCCGCTGGCCCAGGTCAACGACCAGAACGTGTTCAAGCTGACCCCGGCCTGGTCGTATTCCTTCGGTGACGAGAAGCAGCGTGGCCAGGAGTCCCAGGCCATCGTCAGCGACGGCGTGGTCTACGTCACCGGATCCTACTCGCGGGTGTTTGCCCTCGACGCCAAGACCGGCAAACGCCTGTGGACCTACAACCATCGCCTGCCGGACAACATTCGTCCGTGCTGCGACGTGGTCAACCGCGGTGCGGCGATTTTCGGCGACAAGATCTACTTCGGCACCCTCGACGCACGGCTGATCGCCCTCGATAAAAACACCGGCAAAGTGGTCTGGAACAAGAAGTTCGGCGACCACGCCGCCGGCTACACCATGACCGGCGCCCCGGTGTTGATCAAAGACAAGACCAGCGGCAAGGTGCTGCTGATCCACGGCAGCTCCGGCGATGAATTCGGTGTGGTCGGCCAGCTCTATGCACGCGACCCGGAGACCGGCGAAGAAGTCTGGATGCGGCCTTTCGTCGAGGGCCACATGGGCCGCCTGAACGGCAAGGACAGCACCCCCACCGGCGACGTCAAGGCGCCGTCCTGGCCGGATGATCCGACCACCGAAACCGGCAAGGTCGAGGCCTGGAGCCACGGCGGTGGCGCTCCGTGGCAGAGCGCAAGCTTCGATGCGGAAACCAACACCATCATCGTCGGCGCCGGCAACCCAGGCCCGTGGAATACCTGGGCGCGCACCTCCAAGGATGGCAACCCCCACGACTATGACAGCCTCTACACCTCCGGCCAGGTCGGTGTCGATCCGAGCACCGGCGAGGTCAAATGGTTCTACCAGCACACGCCGAACGATGCCTGGGACTTTTCCGGCAACAACGAACTGGTGCTGTTCGACTACAAGGACAAGGACGGCAAGCTGGTCAAGGCCACCGGTCACGCCGACCGCAACGGCTTCTTCTATGTGGTCGACCGCAACAACGGCAAATTGCAGAACGCCTTCCCCTTCGTCGACAACATCACCTGGGCCAGCCATATCGATCTGAAGACCGGGCGTCCGGTGGAGAACGAGGGCCAGCGTCCGGCCAAGCCGCTGCCGGGTGAAACCAAGGGCAAACCGGTGGAAGTCTCGCCGCCGTTCCTCGGTGGCAAGAACTGGAACCCCATGGCCTACAGCCAGGACACCGGGCTGTTCTACATCCCGGGCAACCAGTGGAAAGAGGAGTACTGGACCGAGGAGGTCAACTACAAGAAGGGCTCGGCGTACCTGGGCATGGGTTTCCGTATCAAGCGCATGTACGAGGATCACGTCGGCACCCTGCGGGCGATGAACCCGACCACCGGCAAGCTGGTCTGGGAGCACAAGGAGGCCCTGCCATTGTGGGCGGGCGTGCTGGCGACCAAGGGCAACCTGGTGTTCACCGGCACCGGCGACGGCTACTTCAAGGCCTTCGACGCGAAAACCGGCAAGGAGCTATGGAAATTCCAGACCGGCAGCGGCATCGTCTCCCCGCCAATCACCTGGGAACAGGACGGCGAGCAGTACATCGGCGTGACCGTCGGCTACGGCGGCGCGGTGCCGTTGTGGGGCGGCGACATGGCCGAGCTGACCAAGCCCGTGGCACAGGGCGGCTCGTTCTGGGTGTTCAAGATTCCTAGCTGGGATAACCAGACGGCGAAACGCTGATCTTCACTACTGACACACACCCTGTGGGAGCTGGCCTGCCAGCGATGGACTGAAGACCGCCGCTGGGTACCAGACAGCACACGTCATCGTTCACGACCATCGCCGGCAGGCCGGCTCCCACAGGGGAAATGGGCATACCCGAGAATCTCGCGATGAACTATCTCCCCCTACTGCTCCTGCTCGGCCTCACCGCCGCCCACGCCGACGACGGTGACGACACCCCGCTGATCATCAACGGCTGCACCATCGCCGACCACAGCCAATGCCCCGGCGCCAATTTGCGTGGGGCCAACCTGAGCAATCAGGACCTGCGCAACATGAACCTCAACGGCGCCGACCTGCGCGACGCCGATCTGCGCCACGCCCGCCTCGACCTGGCCAACCTGGAAAAAGCCCAACTGCAAGGCGCAAACCTCGCCCGCGCCAGCCTGCAACAGAGCAACGCACGCCTGGCGGACTTCAGCGGCGCCAACCTGATGGCGATCCAGGGCTGGGGCCTGTTCGCCCAGGGCGCGCAATTCAAGGACGCCAACCTCAGCGGCGCCTACCTGCAATTCGCCCGCCTCTCCGGGGCCAAACTGCACAACAGCAACCTGCGCGCCGCCGACCTGGAAATGGCTTGGCTGAGCAAGGCCGACCTCAAGGGCGCAGACCTCAGCGACGCCAATTTGCAGGAAGCCAAGTTCGGTGAAAGCAACCTGGAGCAGGCGAACCTCAGCGGTTCGCGTCAGCATTATGGGAATTTTCAGGATGCGAATATGGAGGGGTGCCGGGGGTGTCCTACTACCTGGGATAGATGAACTGGATGCAATTTGAACGGCACTGTTCATTGTGGGCGCCTGCTAGCGATGGCTGCCTTAAGGTGTACATATCCATTCCTGCGGTAACGGGGCCGGTGGATCAAAATCAAAAGCAGCCGAGGCGGCCTACCGGCCGGCCTATTCAGGGAAGCCGGTGCAACTCAGCCCTTTGTGGGAGCCAGCCTGCTGTCGATGGTCGTCAACGGTGACGCAGCTGTACTGAATGTACGCGGTGGCCTCAGGCTCTTCGCGAGCAGGCTCGCTCCTACAGGGCTCTGCACCAACCTGAAAAACCAGGTCGGCCGGTAGGCCGCCTCGTTAGCCGGCGACGGTTGTGCTCCTCGAGTCCCGCCGGGCCTTCTTTTTCATACCGCTCGACCCACTTGTAGCCGGTCTTGCGACTGATTTCGTAAGCCTGGCAGAGGGCACTGAAGCTGGGCGGACCCTTGATGTAGTCCGCGATGAAAAGCAATTTCAGGTCCATAGGTTTTAGCTCTCGCCAAGGCATGGTCAGATCCTCAAAAACCGACCCTGCCAGTTAAAAACTGTTACCTATGTGAGTGAACTGATTTGTAACCCATGTGGGTGAGTCATACCGGCGCAACCATAAGTCGCCGTTACCGCAGCAATGGATATGTACACAAACAGATCGCCATCGCTAGCAGGCTAGCTTCCACAGACACCGCGTCGAACACAATATTGGTGCAAGGCCACCCCAAGTCACCCCGCCACCCGCACCACCCCCATATCAATCCCCAGATGCACCAACTCCGCATGGGACGACACCTGCAGCTTGCTCTTGAGCAGGGTCAGGTGGTTGGACACGGTCTTGCTGCTGATGCTCAATTGCTCGGCGATGGTCCGGGCCGGGGTGCCTTTGGCGAGCATCACAAAGATCTCCAGCTCACGCTGGGTCATGCTTTGCAGGCGCGGGTCGCGGGTGTCTTGCTGTGGGTGGCAGGCGAGCTGGGTGGCCAGGGGTTGTTCGATGTAGGCATGGCCGGCGAGGATCCGCTGCACCGCTTCGATCAACACTTCCGGCGCCGAGCTTTTGGTCAGGTAGCCCGAGGCACCGGCATCCAGCGCCTGGCGCACCAAGGGCAATTCATCGTGCATGCTGAAAAACAGCACCCGCAGCTGCGGCAGGCGCTGGCGCAGGCGCCGGGTGGTTTCCAGGCCGCTGATACCGGGCAGGCCGAAATCCATGATCACCAGGTTGGGCACCGCCTCCTGCACCCGAGCCAGCGCCTCTTCACCGGTGGCCGCTTCGCGCACTTCGATCGCCGGCAACAGCGCGCGCAACAGGCTCGCGTAGCCCTGGCGGACCACCGCATGGTCATCGACCAGCAGAATATTCATGACGCCTCCACAGGCATGCTCAAGGCCAGCGCCCATCCGGCGCCGGGCTGACTGATGATGCGCAGCTCGCCGCCAAGGCTGCGGGCTCGCTCGAACATTGAATATAGACCGACACCCGGCCGTTGCGGCCGCTGCGCCCCGCGCCCGTTGTCGCGCACCAGCAAGCGCAGGCGCCCGCCGCGCTGCTGCAGACGAACCCGCACCTGACTGGCCTGGGCATGCCGGGCGACGTTGGTCAGCGCCTCTTGCAGCAGGCGATAGAGGTGGGCCTGCTCAGGCAAGCTCAACACCGGCAGCTGTGCGCCGACCCGCAGCCGGCATTCGATGCCTTGGCGGCCCTGCCATTGCTCCACCAGCAAGGCAAAGGCTGCAGCCAGCGGCAGATGCTGCAAGGCCACCGGATACAGCTCGCGCACCAGCGTGCGAAACCCTTGCTGCAAGTGCTCGCAGTTGTGCTCCAGCTCACGCACCGTGCGCTCGACGGTCTCCGGCTGGTCCACCACCAGCCGCAGCAGACAGGCCTGGGCACGAATGCCCGCCAGGTACTGACCGAGGTCGTCGTGCAGGGTCTGCGCCAGATGGGTGCGTTCCTGCTCCTGCACCGCCAACAGGGTGCGCGTCAGGTGGGTGTTGTCGGCACGGGCCTGCTCCAGGGCCTCGGTCATGCGATTGAACTGAGTCGCCAGCTGCCGCGCTTCCGCCACGCCCTCGGTGGGCAGGCGCACCTTGAGCTGCCCGTCGCAGACCTGCTGCAAGGCCCGCTGCAGTTGCTGCAACTGGCCCAGGCCACGGCTGACCGCCCAGCGAATGGTCAACAGGCTGACCAGCAACGCCAGGCCGCACAGGCTCAGTAACTGCTGCAGGGAATCCCAGACTTCGTCGATTTCATCCCGCGGATCGAGGGCGATCTGCACCCGCCGACCGTCCGCCAGATCCAGCAGCCGCGCACTGTGTCGGGCCTCGGCGAACAACAGTCGTCCCAACCAGGCGTCCAACCCGCTCTGCGGCGTTGAAGGCGCTGTCTCGCCAGGTTGCAGCCACTGCACCCGTACGTGACGCAGGCTTTCAGTCAGGCGCGGTTGCAGGCCGGCCGGGTCACGCTCGGCGCTGTCGCTCAGGTACTCGACCACCGCCTGCGCCGATTGCAGCTCGCGCTCGACGTCCGCCAGCGCCTGGTGCAGCAGCAGGCCGACGCAGGCCAGTGTCACCAGGGCAAAAAAGCCGCCGACCCACAGGTTGATCCGCCATAGCGCCGACATGCCTAGCGCCCGCCGCTGGCCGGAATCAAACGCAAGGGTGCCGGTTGGGCACCGTGCAGCCGGTCGATGCCGATCATGCTGAGGATCAGCAGCAACGGCAGGAGCAATGCCTTGAGAATTCGCATGGTCGATCCCCTCCGGATGGTAGCCGCCATAGCCCATGCTAAAACCACGCCGGCCCCGACGAGTTACTACCTTGGTACTGCCCCAGCGGTACTTTCTGCATATTTGCAGGTCGTCGTGGCCTTCCTATGCTGGCGCTACCCCAGAGGAAGTGCCCCATGCGCCAGCTAGTCCCCTACGCCCTGAACTACCTGCTGGCGATTGCCTGCGCCGCCGGACTGGCGACCCACAGCCAGGCCGCCGAGGCGCCGCTGCAGGTGCGCATCGGCTACCTCGGCTACCGCCCAGACCCCGGCCCGCTGCTGTCCAACGTGATCCCCGAACCCAGCGATGCGGGGCTGCGCGGCGCGCAACTGGCAATCACCGACAGCAACAGCACCGGGCGTTTTCTCAACCAGAGCTACAGCCTCGAAAGCGCCAGCGTCGACAGCCCAGAGGCGCTGCTCGCCGCTGCCCAGGCCCAGCACGCCCAAGGCCTGCGCCTGTTCGTCATCAACGCACCGGCCGCCAGCCTGCGCCAACTCAGTGCCGCCCTGCCCGACAGCCTGCTGTTCAACGCTGGCAGCGCCGATGACCGCCTGCGCAGCACCGAATGCCTGCCCAACGTACTGCACAGCCTGCCCAGCCGCGCCATGCTCGCCGATGCCCTCGGACAATTCCTGGTCGTGCGCAAATGGCAGCGGGCGCTGCTGATCGTGGGCCCCACCGAGGACGACCAGGCCTATGCCGCCGCCCTGCGCCGCGCCGCCAAGCGCTTCGGCGTGCAACTGGTGGCGGAAAAAGCCTGGACCTTCGACAACGATCAGCGGCGCAGCGCCCAGGCGGATATGCCGCTGTTCACTCAGACCGCCGAGTACGACGTGGTGCTGGTGGCCGACGAGCGCGGCGACTTCGGCGAGTACGTGCCCTACCAGACCTGGTACCCACGCCCGGTCGCCGGCACCCAGGGCCTGACGCCGGTGGGCTGGCACAAGACCGTGGAAACCTACGGCGCCGCACAACTGCAAAAGCGCTTTGAAGCCCTCGCCGGACGCTGGATGAACGACCGGGATTTCGCCGCCTGGATTGCCGTGCGCAGCATCGCCAGTGCGGGCAGCAAACTGCGCCAGAGCGAGCCGATGGCGATCCGTCAGTTGGAGCTCAGCGACCAGTTGCCGCTGGACGGTTTCAAGGGCCGCAAGCTCAGCTATCGGCCGTGGAATGGCCAACTGCGGCAACCGATCCCGATCGTCCAGCCAAGGGCGCTGGTCAGCACTTCGCCTCAGGACGGTTTCCTCCATCCCTTCAACGAAATGGACAGCCTGGGCTACGACAAGGCCGAGGTCAGCTGCCGCTTTCCCTGATCGACACCCATGACAACGACAACAACAAAAAGGAATCCACCATGCGCCGCACCCTGCTTTCCTGCGCCCTGTTACTCGCCGCCGGGCACGCCGCGGCAAGTACTGCCTGGGTCTCCAACGAAAAGGACAACAGCCTGAGCCTGATCGACATGCAGACCCTGCAAGTCACCGAGACCCTGCCGGTCGGCCAGCGTCCGCGCGGCCTGCTGCTGTCCCATGACAACAAGCTGCTGTACATCTGCGCCAGCGATTCGGACCGGGTCCAGGTGATGGACGTGGCGACCCGCAAGATCATCAAGGAACTGCCCTCCGGCAAGGACCCCGAGCAATTCGCCCTGCACCCCAACAACCGCTGGCTGTATGTGTCCAACGAGGACGATGCGCTGGTCACGGTGATCGACACCGAGACCTCCAAGGTGCTCGGCCAGATCAACGTCGGCGTCGAGCCCGAAGGCATGGCGGTCAGCCCCGACGGCAAGTGGGCGGTGAACACCAGTGAAACGACCAACATGCTGCACTGGATCGACACCAGCACCCAGACCCTGGCCGACAGCACGTTGGTCGACCAGCGTCCGCGCTTCGTCGAATTCTCTCCGGACGGCAAGCAGCTCTGGGCCTCGGCAGAAATCGGCGGCACCGTGACCATTCTCGATGTGGCCAGCCGCAACGTGCTCAAGACTCTCAACTTCGCGATCAAGGGCGTGCACCCGGACAAGGTCCAGCCAGTGGGGGTCAAGCTCAGTGCCGACGGCAAGTACGGATTCGTCGCCCTCGGCCCGGCCAACCATGTGGCGGTGATCGACGCCAACACTTTCGAGATTCTTGACTATCTGCTGGTGGGGCGGCGCGTTTGGCAGATGGCATTTACCCCGGATCAGAAACAGCTGCTGGCCACCAATGGCGTCAGCGGCGATGTCTCGGTGATTGACGTCGACAGCCTCAAAGTCATCAAGTCGGTGAAGGTCGGGCGTTATCCCTGGGGCGTGGTGGTCACCCCATGAACGCCCTCGACGTCAGCGACCTGAGCTTTGCCTATGGCGCCCGCGAGGCGCTGCGCCAGGTCACTTTCGGCCTGGCGCCGGGACGTTTTGCTGCGGTACTCGGGCCTAACGGCGCAGGCAAATCGACCCTGATCGCGCTGTTGACCCGACTCTATGATCTGCAGCAGGGCGACATCCGCGTCGGCGGCTGTTCGCTGCGCAACGCCGCCGGCCCGGCTCTGCGGCAATTGGGCGTGGTGTTCCAGCAGAGCACCCTCGACCTCGACCTTAGCGTCGAACAGAACCTGCGTTATCACGCCGCCCTGCATGGCCTGTCACGGCGCCAGAGCGGGCTGCGAGTCGAGGCCGAACTGGCGCGCCAGAACTTGATGGAGCGGCGCCGCGAACGGGTGCGCGAACTGAATGGTGGGCATCGTCGCCGTGTGGAAATCGCCCGCGCCCTGTTGCATGAACCACGCCTGCTGTTGCTCGACGAAGCCAGCGTCGGCCTCGATCCGGCCAGCCGCCTGGCCCTCAACCAGCACCTCCGCACCCTGTGCCGCGAACAGCGGTTGAGCGTGCTGTGGACCACCCACCTGCTGGACGAAGTACAACCCAGCGACGACTTGCTGATTCTCCATCAAGGCCGCCTGGTCGCCAGCGGTCAGGCGGCCGTTCTCAGCCAGGCCCACGGCGGCGACCTTGACTCGGCCTTCGCCCGCCTGACCACCACAGTCCCATCAGGAGTTACATCATGAGCGCCTACTGGGAATGCCTGCGCGGCATCGTGCTGCGCGAATGGCTGCGTTTCGTGTTGCAGCGCACGCGTTTTCTCAGCGCCCTGGTGCGCCCGCTGTTGTGGCTGCTGGTGTTCGCCGCCGGGTTTCGCGCGGCGTTAGGCATTGCGATCATCGAACCCTACGACACCTATATCCCCTATGAGGTCTACATCATCCCCGGGCTGGCCTGCATGATCCTGCTGTTCAACGGCATGCAGGGCTCGCTGGCGATGGTCTACGACCGGGAGATGGGCAGCATGCGCGTGCTGCTCACCAGCCCGTTGCCGCGCACCTTTCTGCTGTGCAGCAAATTGCTGGCAACGGCGTTGATCTCGCTGCTGCAGGTGTATGCGTTCCTGATGATTGCCTGGCTGTATGGCGTCCGCCCACCGGCCGCTGGCATGCTATTGGCGTTGCCGGCGTTGCTGCTGGTGGCGCTGATGCTCAGCGCGCTGGGGCTGTTGTTGTCCAATGCGATTCGCCAGCTGGAGAACTTCGCCGGGGTGATGAACTTCGTGATCTTCCCGCTGTTTTTCCTGTCTTCGGCGCTGTATCCGTTGTGGAAGATGCGCGAGTCCAGTGAGTGGCTGTACTGGCTGTGCGCGCTCAACCCGTTCACTCATGCGGTGGAACTGGTGCGGTTTGCCTTATATGAACGCCTCAATCCGCTGGCCCTGGCGGTGTGCGCCGGGCTGACCCTGGTGTTTGCGCTACTGGCGGTGCTGACGTTCAATCCGCAGCATGCTGCGGTGCGAAAGGCCAATTGAGCACAACCCTTGCTCCTACAAATAATGAAACCAGTACTTTAGTACTGCTTTTCCTGTCTAACGTCGCATTCCCAACGCACTGCGACAGGCATGTAATAGGTCACAACAATAAGGACTGAACCTTTATGCCGCGTGCCTGCCGCCGTCCCCTGCGCCCTTGCCTGGCGCTGCTCTCGCTGTGCCTCATGTTGGGCGTCGCCCAGGCCCAGACCGCGCTGTTTTCCAGTGACGGTTACCGCATCGATGTCTACCGCAGCCCGACGCCGCAGCAACTCGACGGCGCGACCCTGGTCGACACCCCTGCCCTGCAAACGTTGCTGAAACAAACCCCGGCGCCGTTGCTGATCGACGTCTATCGACGGCAATGGCTGCACGAACGCTTCATCGAAGATCAGCCTCACGAAAATGTGCCCGGCAGCCATTGGCTGGCCAACACCGGCGATGGTGAACTGACCCCGCTCTGGCAAGCCTACTTCGCAGGCAATCTCGCCCGTTTGACCGCTGGCGATCACAGCCGGCCAATGGTGTTCTACTGCCGCTCTGATTGCTGGTTGAGTTGGAACGCGGTGAAACGCGCCGCCGCCCTGGGCTATACGAGCCTGTACTGGTACCGCGACGGCGTCGACGCCTGGCAGGCCGCCAACCTGCCCCTGACAACCGCACAGCCCGAGGCTTTTCCCTGACGTTGCACCTTGCGTGTTATTGCCACACCATAATCAAAATAATGAGGTGAGAGGCTATGTATAAAATTCTGATTGCCGACGATCACCCGCTGTTTCGCGAAGCGATCCATAACGTTATCAGTGATGGTTTCCCCGGCAGCGAGGTGATGGAAACTGCCGACCTCGACAGTGCCCTGGCGCTGACTGAAAGCCATGACGATCTGGATCTGATCCTGCTCGACCTGAACATGCCCGGCATGCATGGTCTCAATGGCCTGATCAACCTGCGCAACGAGGCACCGACCATTCCGGTGGTGATCGTTTCGGCCGAGCAGGACAAGCAGATTGTCCTGCAGGCCATCACTTATGGAGCGGTGGGCTTCATCACCAAGTCTTCGCCCCGGGCGCAAATGACCGATGCCATCGAGCAGATTCTCAATGGCAACGTCTACCTGCCACCCGACATCATCCGCACCCAGAAGAGCAGCAGCCCACGACGAATGAACGACACCCCGAGCTTCCCACCCGAACTGCTTCAGGCGCTGACCCGCAAGCAGTTGCTGGTGCTGGAACGAATGACCAAAGGGGAATCGAACAAGCAAATCGCCTACACCCTGGAAATCGCCGAAACCACGGTCAAGGCCCACGTTTCGGCGATTCTGCGCAAACTCAACGTGCACAACCGGGTGCAGGCGATCCTCAGTGCCGGGGATATTGATTTCGGGTCGTATTTGCGCCGGTGAGAGGCATGCCGGGCGGTAACATGAACTGTAGGAGCGAGCCTGCTCGCGATGGCGGCGTATCTGATACACCGCAGCGCCTGAATCGCTAGCAGGCTAGCTCCTACAATGATTACCCGCTAATCGCCCCATCCACCAACGCCTGCGCCTCTTGCACCAACTGCTTGAGGTGCGCGTCGCCAATGAAGCTCTCGGCGTAGATTTTGTAGATGTCTTCGGTGCCGGAAGGACGGGCGGCGAACCAGCCGTTTTCGGTCATGACTTTCAAGCCGCCAATCGCCTGGTCATTGCCCGGCGCCTTGCTGAGGATCTGCTGGATCGCTTCGCCGGCCAGTTCGGTGGACTTGACCTGTTCTGGCGCCAGCTTGCCCAGCAGGGCTTTCTGCTCGGGACTGGCCTTGGCATCGACTCGCACGGCAAAGGGTTCACCCAGCTCGGCGGTCAGGGCGGCATACGCCTGGCTTGGATCGCGACCGGTACGGGCGGTCATTTCCGCCGCCAGCAAGGCCGGGATCAGACCGTCCTTGTCGGTGCTCCAGACGCCGCCGTCCTTGCGCAGGAACGAAGCACCGGCGCTTTCTTCACCGCCAAAGCCCAGGGAGCCGTCGAACAAACCGTCGGCAAACCATTTGAAGCCCACCGGCACTTCGTACAGGCGACGGCCCAGGCGCTTGGCCACGCGGTCGATCAGGCCACTGCTGACCACGGTCTTGCCCACGGCGGCGTCGGCACGCCATTGCGGGCGGTTCTGGAACAGGTAGTCGATGGACACGGCCAGGTAGTTGTTCGGCGCCAGCAGGCCACCGGACGGTGTGACAATACCGTGGCGGTCGTGGTCCGGGTCGCAGGCAAAGGCCACGTCAAAACGTTCCTTGAGACCGATCAAGCCCTGCATCGCATGACTGGAGGACGGGTCCATGCGGATCTGCCCGTCCCAATCCACCGACATGAAGCGGAAAGTCGGGTCGACCTCGGTGTTGACCACGTCCAGGTCCAGGC
This sequence comes from Pseudomonas sp. Pse1, assembly GCF_024519635.1. Taxonomy (NCBI): domain Bacteria; kingdom Pseudomonadati; phylum Pseudomonadota; class Gammaproteobacteria; order Pseudomonadales; family Pseudomonadaceae; genus Pseudomonas; species Pseudomonas sp. Pse1. Next base: position 142,020 of record NZ_JALJRO010000007.1, on the reverse strand, counting down.
GATAGTGCTCGGCAATCGCCGACCAGTAGCGCACCCCGGCACCCCCCAGCGGATCGACGCCCAGGCGCAGTTTGGCGTCGCGAATCGCGTCAAAATCGATGACGTTGACCAGGTCTGCGACGTAAGTATTGAGGTAGTCATGGCGATGGGTAGTGTCGGCCTTGAGCGCCTGCTCGACACTGATGCGCTTGACCCCGGCGAGCTTGTTCGCCAGCAATTCGTTGGCCTTGGCCTCGATCCACTTGGTGATGTGGGTATCGGCTGGGCCACCGTTGGTGGGGTTGTATTTGTAGCCGCCGCTTTGCGGTGGGTTGTGCGATGGCGTGATGACGATACCGTCCGCCAGCCCCGTGGTACGACCCCGGTTGTAGCAGAGAATGGCGTGGGACACCGCCGGCGTCGGGGTGTACTCGTCGTTCGCCGCGATCATCACGGTCACGCCGTTGGCCGCCAGCACTTCCAGGGCGCTGGCACCGGCCGGGGTCGACAATGCGTGGGTGTCGATCCCGACAAACAGCGGTCCGTCGATACCCTGGGCCTGACGGTACAGGCAGATAGCCTGGCTGATGGCCAGGACGTGCCATTCATTGAAACTCAGCTCGAACGAGCTGCCACGGTGCCCCGAGGTGCCGAACGCGACACGCTGGGTTGCCACCGAAGCGTCCGGTTGGCCTGTGTAATAGGCCGTTACCAGTCGCGGGATATCGACCAGCAACTGAGCTGGCGCCGGTTTGCCCGCAAAAGGACTGAGTGTCATGCAAAACCTCTGAAAAAAAGTGGTTCGGGTATAGGGCTGTAGGGGCGAGCCTGCTCGCGAAGAACGTGAACGATCATGCGATCATTCTGGATAATCGCGGCGCCTACAGTTTTTCGCGAGCAGGCTCGCTCCTACAAAGACTGGAGCCAAAATACTGCTGATGCAGTTTACTGGCAGTTTGACCATTGAGCGACGTTATATATCCGCCAGCGCGCAGTTAAAATTGCCCGCCGCTCAGTCAATGAGCTCCAGGCGCAGGGCGTCGGCCAACTGACTCATGGCCATGTCAAGATCGTGCTGGGCGCTGAAGGCGTGACTCAGGCGCACATGCTGGGCGTGCAGGCCATGCAGGCTGAACAGCTCACCCGGGGCGATCACCACGCTTTGCTTGAGCATGCGCTGGAACACCCGGCGCATGTCCACCGGCCGCAGCGAACGGAGCCAGAGCGTGGCCCCGCCCCTCGGCTCGACGCACTCCATGGCATCGCCCAGACGCTCCTGCACTACCTGCAGCATCCGCGCCTTGCGCTCACACAACAGGCGCCGCAGCACTTGCAGGTGCTGATCAATGCGCCCGCTGCTGTAAAGCCGGGCGATGGCTTTCTGACGAATCGGCGACAGGCGAAAGGACCGCAGCAAAAAGGTCCGTTGCAGCTCCATGCTCAACGCCCGCGACAGCAGATAACCGTAGGGCGCTTCCGGGCCCATGAGTTTCTCGAAAGTGGAGAACACCAGCAGGCGCTCGGGATCGAGCAGGTCCCGCAGACGCCACTCGCTGGGCTCGTGGCTCAACTCGCCATAGACATCGTTCTCCAGGACCCAGCAGCCATGCTGGCGTAACATCCGCGCAATGCTCTGGCGATTGTCCTCCGGCATGACGCTACCGCTGGGCATGCTGACCCCGGACGAGAGCAGTACCATCTGCACCTTCTCGGTGGCGAGCAGACGGGCGAGCAATTGCGGGTCAAGGCTGCCATTGCTGGCCAAAGGCAGTTCAATCACCCTGACCCCGGCCGATTGCAACAGGCGCAGGATGACCCAGTCGCAGGGCGACTCCACCAGCACCGTGGCGCCCTTGAGCCCCAGCACGGCGATCAGGATCTCCAGCACCCCGCGCAGATCGGCCCCGATATAGACATCGTCGGGATGCCAGCAGCGAATCGGCGAAGTGGTGTAACGGGCTGCCAGCGCCGTGCGCAGTTCCAGCTCGCCACAGGGCTGCGAGTGCGGTTGCTGCTGACGCGGATACTGACGCACCAGTTCGCGCTCCAGCAGCAGCAAGGGACTGTCCAGCGATTGCAACTGCGCCGGCTCATCACTGCTCATCACCAGCATGCCGGGGCGCCGGACGCTGACATACAGGCTTTCCAGCAGATCGTTACCTCCACAGAACGCGGCATTCAGCGCAACCGGCAAGGCGTAATATCCGGACTTGGCCACCGAGTACACCCGCCCTTCCTTTTCCAACAGCGAGTAGGCGTACTGAATGGTCGAGATCGATACCCCCAAGCGCTCCGCCAGCTGACGCAGCGACGGCAACTTGATCGGCCGCTCCGCCCCCATTTCATTGATCAGGTTCGTCAAGTAGCGGTACACGGCCTGGTAGGCGAAATCAATTTCTCTGTGCGCTTTCATGGCAAGTGACCGCGCCGCGGGCAAGCCCGGGTGCTGTTTCCGGCGCGAAGTCGCCCCAGGCCTGTGCGATCCATCAATGCGGCCACCTTCAACGTCTCGCCGAACGTTCAGTCGGCACCGGCGAATCACTACGCGCAGGTGCTGCTTCCTGACTGGGGATTGGCTCGCCAGCGTCGATCGGATCCCTGGCGTAAAGGCTACGAACCTGGGCCAGCGGCAAACCGCTGACATCGACTATCCATTGCGCCACCGGCTCCGGTGCGGCCTGCCCCTGCAGTGCTTTATGCAGGTCGAGCTGCGCCACCAACATGCCCGGATGACAGCGCCGCAGAAAACGCTCGAGCCCTGCCCCGCCATGGGCAAAGGGGGCGAACAGCAGGCATACCTGTTGCGCTTCGCTCAGGCCGAGGACTTGCTGCGCCTCGATATTGGCCTGTACCCGCAATTCCGCGACATCGCGGGGCTCCCCGTACAGCGCCAAGGCCTGCTGGCAAAACCGTTCGGGCACGCCACGCCGGCGCATGAGCAGCAGCGCATGTTGCACGTAATGGGTGAACCCACGTTCGTAGGTGTGGCCGTACAGATAAGCTGCCTGCAAGCCGTGGAAATGGGCCGACAACAAAGGGCTGGCGAAGTCGTTTTCACGCATCTGCAGATCCCGCTCGTCGGGCTGCAAGCCAAGGAACTCGGTCAACAGCGGCCAGCGTTCTTCCATATTGCCAGTCACCAGGTCCTGAATATCGATATGCAGGGTCCCGCGTCGGGCGTCAAACCCGGAATGCGGTCGCCATTCGACCTGGTCATGCCCGGCGTAGAGCTCGCGGAACAAATCCTCCTGCAGCTCTTCAAGGGTGTCGAACAAACCTTCAAAACTCTGCGTCGGCACAGGCATCGCCGACAGCCCGGCCTTTCTCGCACCGCGCAGCAACCCCGCGATGAACTGCCGTTGCTGGCGCGCCGTTTCCCCGCCCACCAGGGCGTCCACGCCACCCTCCCAGCGAACCATCTGGGCATAAAAATCGCCCATGGCAAGGTAGCCCTCATCACCTACTTCATAAATGCTGCCGGGCGTTCGCAGGTGCCCGAGCAACAACAGATTTCGGCGATTGAGCTCGCGGCCGGCATCCGAAATCGGCGTCGGATGGGCGAAGGGCAGGACTTCACGATGGTCGACCATCAATACTTCGACGCGAGGATCGTCGTAGACAAACAGGGCGTTGTAGCTGCGGTGAATGGATTCCATCATGGTCGGTGTCGTAGCCCCCAGACGCAGAGTCGCAACACGCATCTGGAAGGTTGCAGGACTTCTGCCGGCGATACTCAGTTGCGCGGCACGCATGAAAGCCAGGGTGTAACAACTGTCGCGGCTACCGGAATGCGAGACCAATACTTTGTAATGACCGATACGATCCGGGCCTCCGGCCGCGACTAACAGACGCTGGATTAGAAGTTGCAGGGCGGTGCGCTCTGCCCGGGAGAAAAAACTCAACAGACGAGTCAATACCTGGTGATAGACATTGTTCATCGCTGAATCATGAATGGCGCTCATCGTTATTTACCTGATATTCAATAGAACGGTACCCAAAGAACACTCATCCACCGCTACAAGCGCGTCGATGATGAATGCTTAATACGGGTCTTTAGTATCGGTGTATAAATGCTAGCACTTTGACTACAGACACCATTTGACACGATTGAGCGGCCATAACACCGGCAAGCGGAAATATCGCCAAAGCCCGCATGAACATTGGACTTCGCCTTCTAAACGGCGCTTCTTAGGATGCTTCCCACAATGTCCTACAGACAATGAGTACATCAAATTAGGAATCAACAACCAATTAGCCGAATAACAACTAACTAACGTCGACCTCAACAACCGATTCTCAACACGAGACGTAGATAAGCACTGATCCATACACCAGGCACCCGGCGGGGTGCCAACTAAAACATAAGGCTCAACCATGACTCATTCCTTGAGATGAAAGTAGTCATTCAATTATCAGGGCTTAGATGCTGATTAGAAGATACAGATCGCAGGGAAAAACCAGCTCAGTTGCGCCATTCTTCAATCAATTAAAGAAAAACAGTGAGTTAACAGCGGCCCATAAATGCAAAAGCCCGCTTTCGCGGGCTTTCGTCGGTGGCCGAGATTCAGGCCGGTTCGATCTGCAGCGCCACGCGCTCTCGGCATGGGCATTCGTCCATGTAGCGGTGTGCCTCGACAAACTCGGCAAATGGAAACACCCGGGTCTTGAGCGGCAATAGCACGCGGTCGGCGGTCAATTGGTTGATCTCGCGCAGGGCACGCTGCATGGCCACCGGGTCCTGAGCAATTCCCAACTCCGGCTTGCCGGTGAAGTTACCGATGCAGTGCACAAAGAACTGAATGTTCTTCTGGAACGCCGCACAGGCCGGAAACGGTGTCTGGTTGCCGCCTTGCAGGCCATACAACACCAGGCTGCCGCGAGGCGCCAGGACGTCGCCCAGCAGCGACATCTGCGGGCCGCCGAGACCGTCGAATACCACATCGACACCGCGGTTGTCGGTGAGCTTGTTGATCTGCATCAGCAGGTCCTGCTCTTCGGTGACAATCACCTTCTCTGCACCCAGCGAACGCAGGTACTCACGCTCGTCAGCGCTCTTGGTCGCGGCAATCACCCGCACACCCAGGGCCTTGCCCAATTGCACGAACGAAGGTCCGGCGCAGTGGCTGGCATCAGTGACCAGGGCAAATTGCCCCGGTTTGACCCGAGCCAGATCGACCAGCGCAAAATAAGCGATCAGCAGCGGCGTGTAGTGCACCGCGGCCTCGATCGGGCTCAGCACGTCGGGATAGCGGGTCACGGAGGTACGCGGCAGCACGATTTGCTCACCGTATACGGGGTAATCGTTGGGGCTTTGCGCCGGGAAGCTGGCTACCCGGTCACCAATCGCCAGGTCGTCGACGCCATCGCCGAGCGCGGTGACCACGCCAGCCATTTCCTGGCCAATGCCGGAGGGCAGTCGGGCATGGGACGATGCCAGGTTCTGCCGCCACAGGGTGTCGTACCAGCTGACGCCAATCGCCTCGACACGCACCTGTACTTCACCGGGTGCCGGCTGAGCGGCCGCATGCTCTTCGCACTTGAGCACCTCGGCAGGACCAAACTTGTGAAAACGGATCGTGCGGGACATCGCAAACCTCGTCAAATTAACCTCTAATGCCCTGAACTCTATCCGGGCTTTCGCGCCAAGACCATCAGTGGCTATTAATAGTCGACATGCCTGTCATTGATTCCGCAACCGCGGCAATCCGTCCATCCACTTTGAAAACCGAACCCATCTTGTGGGAAAAATGATTTACTCGGTGCAGAGTAACAGCCTTTCCCCGTAAGATTCATGCCGGTCATTGTTCTCAAATGGCCGCTCTCGTCAAGTTTGCTGATTCTGCCAGGACTCCAGATGAATCGTAATGACCTGCGTCGTGTCGACCTGAACCTGTTGATCGTGTTTGAAACCCTGATGCATGAACGCAGCGTGACCCGCGCCGCGGAGAAGCTGTTTCTCGGTCAACCGGCCATCAGCGCGGCCCTCTCACGCCTGCGCAGCCTGTTCGACGACCCGCTGTTCGTGCGCACCGGACGCAGCATGGAACCGTCCGCCCGCGCCGTGGAAATCTTCGCCCTGCTGTCCCCGGCCCTCGACTCGATTTCCACTGCGGTCAGTCGCGCCGCCGAATTCGACCCGGCCACCAGCACCTCGGTGTTTCGCATCGGCCTGTCCGACGACGTCGAATTCGCCCTGCTGCCGATGCTGCTCAAGCGCCTGCGCGCCGAATCGCCGGGCATTGTGCTGGTGGTGCGCCGGGTCAATTACATCCTGATGCCAGGCCTGCTGGCCTCCGGCGAAATCTCCATCGGCGTCAGTTACACCACCGACCTGCCGGCCAACGCCAAGCGCAAGGTGCTGCGCCGCAGCCAGCCCAAACTGCTGCGCGCTGACACCGTCCCCGGCCCCCTGAGCCTGGACGACTACTGCGCCCGCCCCCACGCCTTGGTGTCGTTCGCCGGCGACCTCAGTGGCTTCATCGATGAAGAGCTGGAAAAACTCGGGCGCAAACGCCACGTGGTACTGGCCGTTCCACAGTTCAACGGCCTGAGCACCCTGCTCGCCGGCACCGACATCGTCGCCACCGTCCCCGACTACACCGCCGAAGCCCTCACCGCCGCCGGCGGCGTACGTGCCGAGGATCCGCCGCTGCCGACCCGTAGCTTTGAGCTGCATATGGCGTGGCGGGGGTCGCAGGATAATGATCCGGGGGAGAGATGGCTGCGGTCGCGGATTCAGATGTTTTTTGGCGATCCGGATAGCCTCTAACCAAACACAACCGCATCAATCAGTCAAAAACTCCCCTTTGAACCCCAGGTTCCAAGACGCGCGCAATGCCGCCGTCTTCAATGCGCGCACCTGATCCGGATGGATGTCTCTGGATATGTACTGCACCGTCGCCACAAGTGCGAGGGTGCCAATCAGTTCGGCGTTGATCCCCAGAATTGGCGCTGCCAGCGCCGACACCCCCAGCGTCTCCTCTTCTATCGCGGCTGCCCAGCCCTGACGGCGCGCCTCGCTGACCTGATGCTGCAGCACCTTGGGGTCCGTGACGGTGTGCAAGGTGATGGCCGCCAATCCCGCCGTCATGACCTGCTCGACATTCAATTGTCGGGAGAACGCCAGTGCGACCTTGCCCTGGGCATTGCAGTGCAACTGCAATTCGGTGCCGGTGCGTACGCCGATCTCCAGAGATGACTTGCCCAGTTGCGTGTCGACCACTACAAGGCGGCGCCCTTGCAGTGCCGACAGCACCACCGTCAGGCCCAATTCTTCACGCAAGTCGCGAATGGCGTCGGTCGAGGCGCTGAGCAGGTCGATACCACTGGCTGCCACGCGTCCCAGCACAAACGCCTGGATCCCCAGGCGATAGCGCGATGTCTGTGGGTTCTGGCTCAGGTAGCCGCGCTCGACCAGGGTTTTCAGGTGGCGGAATACCGAGCCCTTGGTGGTATTCAATTGGGCCGCCAGCTCGCTGACACCGATTTCGCCGTCGGCACCGGCCACGCGTTCCAGCACATCGAACGCCAGTTGCACCGACCTGACGCCGCCCTTCCCGGTTTCTTCACTCATCGTCTTGGGTCTCCCTTTCGTGCGCGCCGTTCGCACAGGCGAAACAACTCGATGGCGCGAATATCGCTCAAGCGTGAGCCACTGACAAGTGACGACCGTCCAGCGCGCTGAGCGCCCAGCAACGCTCTGAACAGCAAACCTGTTGATTCAAAAAGGAAAATTATCCCAGGTACAAAAACAACGCCCTCCTTGGTTTCGTGTGCGAAACAGTTTTTCTACCAGCGAAACAGAAAACATTTGACGAGCATCCCGATAGCTCGTAAAAATGAAACTACGTCCCGCATACGCTTACGAGTTAACCCTAGAGGAAGTACGCCCATGAATGCCCAAGGCTCGGCACTGGCCCAGCGTGATATCGCCTACCACCTTCATCCCCAGACCAACCTGCGGCTGCATGAGCAGGTCGGCCCGTTGGTGATCGAGCGTGGCGAAGGCATCTACGTGTTTGACGAAAACGGCCAGCGCTATATCGAGGGCATGTCCGGGCTGTGGTGCGCCACCCTGGGTTTCAGCCAGCCACGCCTGGCCGATGCCGCCCATGCGCAGATGCTCAAGCTGCCCTATCAGCAGACCTTCGCCCACCGCAGCCACGGTCCGGCCGCCGACCTTGCCGCCGAGTTGATTGCCCATGCCCCGGCGGGGCTGGAGAAGGTGGTGTTCCAGAGCTCCGGCTCCGAGGCCGTCGATACCGCGATCAAGTTCGTGCGCTATTACCACACCGCGATCGGCAAGCCGGGCAAGCATCGGCTGATCGCTCGCCAGCGCTGCTACCACGGCACCACCCTTGCCGCCGCCAGCCTCACCGGGTTGCCGAACATGCATAAAGGCTGGGGCGAGCCGCTGGCGGATGTGATCCACGTGCGCTGCCCGCACCTGTACCGCCAGGGCGAGCCTGGGGAAACCGAAGAAGCCTTCGCCACACGCCTGGCCGAGGAGCTTGAGCAAACCATCCTGCAAGCAGGCCCCGAGACCATCGGCGCGTTCTTCGCCGAACCGATCATGGGCACCGGCGGCGTGATCGTGCCGCCGACCGGGTACTTCGCCAAAGTTCAGGCGGTACTGCGCAAGTACGAGGTCCTGATGATCGCCGACGAAGTCATCTGCGGGTTTGGACGTACCGGCCATTACTGGGGTAGCGAGGCGGTGGGCATCGAGCCCGATATGCTCACCTGCGCCAAAGGCCTGTCGGCTGCGTTTCAACCGATCTCCGCCCTGCTGGTCAGCGACCGCATCTACCAGGTCATTGCCGACCAGAGCCAGGCCCTCGGCGGCCTCGGCCACGGCTACACCTACGGCGGCCACCCGGTGGCGGCGGCCGTGGCGCTGGAAACCCTGCGCCTTTACGACGAACTGGACATCGTCGCCCATGTGCGCGAAGTGGCTCCGGCGTTCCAGGCCGGCCTGCGCGCGCTGGCTGATCATCCGCTGGTGGGTGAGGTACGCGGCATCGGCCTGATGGCAGCCCTGGAATTCGTTGCCGACAAGCACAGCCGCGAGCCGTTCGCCGCTGAACTGAAGATCGCCCAGCAGGTCAGCACGGTGCTGCAACGCAACGGCATCCTGCTGCGCGCCCTGGGCGACACCCTGGTCTTGGCGCCGCCGCTGATCGTCGATGCCGACCAGATCCAGACTATTCTCAAGGCTGTGGCCCAGGCACTGGATGAAGTCCATGCAGGTGTGCGGCCATGATCGCCCAGTCCTTGCGCCCACAGCCCGAGGTCGCCATGCCGCTACCGCAGGCCCCTATTGCCGCCCCGGCCAGCGCCTCGACCGTGGTGCGTTTCGACGGCGTGTACAAGACCTACGACGAACGCAGCTGGGTGGTCGACAACCTCGACCTGGACATTCGCCAGGGCGAGTTCCTGTCCCTGCTCGGCCCCAGCGGGTCGGGCAAGACCACCACGCTGATGATGCTGGCCGGTTTCGACGCCCCGGATCGTGGGCGCATCCTCATGGATGGCCAGGACATCAGCGCCCTGCCCGCCTACAAGCGCGACATGGGCGTGGTGTTCCAGAGCTACGCGCTGTTCCCGCACATGAGCGTGGCGCAGAACGTGGCGTTCCCGCTAAACCTGCGTAAGGTACCGGCCGCCGAGGCCCGCACTCGGGTCAGTGAAGCACTGGCCCTGGCGCGTCTTGAGGGTTTCGAGGACCGTCGCCCCGGGCAGTTGTCCGGCGGCCAGCAGCAACGGGTCGCGCTGGCTCGGGCGCTGGTCTATCGCCCACGCATCCTGTTGATGGACGAACCTCTCGGCGCGCTCGACAAGGCGTTGCGCGAACACATGCAACTGGAACTCAAGGCCATCCACCAACAGTTGGGCATCACCTTCGTCTACGTCACCCACGACCAGGACGAAGCGATGACCATGTCCGACCGGGTGGCGGTGTTCAACGACGGCAAAATCGCCCAGATCAACGCGCCGCACCTGCTCTACACGCGGCCCTCGAGCCGCTTTGTGGCCAACTTCCTGGGCGAGACCAACCTGCTCGACAGCACGGTCATCGCCCGAACCGCCAGCCACGCCCAAGTGCGCCTGGATGAAGACGGCAGCACCCATGAAGCCTGCTGCGCCGATGCCAGCCTGGCCCCAGGCGATCGCGCGGCGCTGGCGATTCGTCCGGAAAACCTGCGCCTGGCCGCACCTGGCGAGCCCTCGATCAACGTGCAAGTGATCGACAGCATTTTCCACGGTGCCCACAGCCGCATACGTCTGCGCATGGCCCGAGGTGCGCAACTGTCGATGACCTGCAACCCAGCCAGTCTCGGACGCGCTGCCCCGCAGCCTGGTGAAACCCTGGCCCTGGCAGTGCCGGCGGAACAGGCCATGGTGCTGCGCTGACGTATTGCACGACCACACAACAACAAATAACGCATCGGCTCGACCTGCATCACTGCCAACCAATTCCAATTCCAAAGGCTGGGAGTCACACCATGATCAATCGTCACCGCTTCAGCACCCTCACCCTCTGCGGGCTCGCCCTGCTCGCCAGCGGCGCCCAGGCCCGCGACCTGACCGTTGCCTCCTGGGGCGGTGCCTATCAGGACGTGCAACGGGACATCTTCTTCAAGCCGTACACCCAGGCCAGCGGCAATAAAGTCGTCGACGACAGTTGGGAAGGCGGCATCGGACTGCTGCGCACCCGTGCCGAAAGCGACGACGGCGGCTGGGACCTGGTGCAGGTCGAAGGCGAAGACCTGGCACTGGGCTGTGCCGAAGGCTTGTTCGTGCCACTGGACGTTTCCCGCATCGGCGGCAAGGCCAACTATATCCCCGGCGCCACCAGCACATGCGGCATCGGTAATGCGGTCTACAACTTCGTCATCGGTTACGACACCAGCAAACTCAAGCGTGCGCCGACCGGCTGGAGCGACTTCTTCGACACCGCCACCTTCCCCGGCAAACGTGCTCTGCGCCAGGGCCCCAAAGGCAATCTGGAAGCGGCCCTGATGGCCGACGGCGTGGCCCCGACCGACGTCTACAAGACCCTCGGCACGCCCGGCGGTGTCGAGCGCGCCTTCCACAAACTCGACAGCATCAAGGGCCAGTTACTGTTCTGGAAGGCCGGCGGTCAGCCGATGCAACTTCTGGCATCCGGCGAGGTGGCGATGACGACCTCCTACAACGGCCGGGTGACCAATGCCATCCGCCAGGACCACAAGCCGTTCGGGCTGGTGTGGAACCAGTCGCTGCAAACGATGGACAGCTGGGCAATCCTCGCCAACTCGCCCAACGTGGACAAGGCCTACGGCCTGCTCAAGGTGATGGGGGACGGCGAGAACCAGAAGCGTTGGCCAGCCCTGCAACCCACTGGCATCACCTCGCTCAAGGGCATCGCCGACACCGACCCGGCGGTAATGGTCGACTCGCCCAGTGCGCCACAGAACAGCGCCAACGTGCTGGTGCTGGATGACCATTTCTGGGTCGACCGCATCGATGAACTGAATGCCAAATGGACCGCCTGGGCGGCCAAGTGAGCCGGGGGAAATCACATGAGTGCTCTCGCCTTCGACAACGCCATCCCGGTGGTGGCGCGCAAGGATCGCGCCGCGCTGTGGCGGGCCTATGGCCTGCTGGCTCCGTTGGTGCTGTTCCTGCTGCTGACCTTCGTCGGCCCCATCGGCACGCTGTTGTGGCGCGCCGTGGCCGATCCGGAACTGACTGAAGCGTTGCCCGCCACGGCCCTGGCGGTTGCCAACTGGGACGGCACCTCGGCGCCGGACGAACGCCTGTTCGCGCCACTGGTGAAGGACCTGCGCCAGGTGCAACCGCGAGAGCTCGCGGCAGCAGCACGACGTCTGGCGTATGAGGCACCGGCACTGCGTGCCCTGTTGACCGCCGCGCGCCGTGAAGCGGCGCAACTGGACGGCACGGCGGCCTCGCTGCAGGCCCTCGATCCGCGCTGGCTGGACAACGCGACGTGGCAGACTTTCAAGCGCGCCACGGGGCCGGTCGGCAGCTATCACCTGCTGTCAGCGGTGGACCTGAAGCACGACTACCGCGATGGTTTGGTGGCCAAAGAGGAAACCGGGCTGTACCGAGCCATTCTCGGGCGCACCTTCGGCATTGCGGCAATCACCACGCTGGTCTGTGTGCTGCTGGCGTTCCCACTGTGCGCCTTCCTCGACAAGCGTACGCCGCGCACCCGCAACGCCTTGCTGCTGTTGATCCTGCTGCCGTTCTGGACCTCGATTCTGGTGCGTACCACTGCCTGGATGGTGTTGTTGCAGGACCAGGGCCTGGTCAACGCCTGGCTGCTGCGCCTGGGCCTGGTCGACAGTCCGTTGCACCTGCTCTACAACCGCTTCGGGGTGATCCTGGCGCTGGTCCACGTGATGCTGCCGTTCATGGTCTTCCCGCTGCTGGCGGCCATGGCCGGCTGTAACCGTTTGCTGGTGCAGGCGGCCTATTCCATGGGCGCGCGGCCATTGCGAGTGTTCTTCCAGGTCTACCTGCCGCAAGTGCTGCCAGGCCTGGCAGCCGGCGCGCTGATGGTGTTCATCGTCACCCTGGGCTTCTACATCACCCCCGCGCTGCTGGGCGGACCTGCCGACCAGATGATCAGCTTCTACATCGCGCAATTCACCACCGGCACCCTCAACTGGGGCCTGGCGTCAGCCCTCGGACTGATTTTGTTGGTAGCCACCACCCTGCTTTATCTGGTCCAGGCGCACCTGGCTCGGCGCGGCCACGAAGGAGCAAAACGATGATCCGCAATCCCAACCGCGGGCCACTGGCGTGGTTCGGCAATTTGAGCCTGTCGCTCAGTGGCGTGCTGGTGCTGGCGTTCCTGCTGCTGCCGATCCTGGTGGTCTTGCCGCTGTCGTTCAGCGACAACCGCTACATGTCGCTGCCGTTGGGCAGCTTCACCTTGCACTGGTACGAGCAGTTTTTCGGCTCCAGCCAATGGCTCGGCGCGCTGGCCAACAGCTTTGCCATCGCCCTGACCAGCACCGCCCTCGCGGTGTTGCTGGGGGGGCTGGCGGCGCTCGGCCTGCGTCACCCTTCGATGCCTGGCAAGCGGGTGATCGAAGTGCTGCTGATCGCGCCGATGATCGTGCCGGCGGTGATCGTCGGGGTCGGCATGTACTTCGTGTTCTCCAGTGCCGGCCTGACCCGCAGCTACCTGGGCCTGGTGCTGGCGCACACGACCCTGGCGGTGCCCTTCGTCATCGTCAACGTCGGTGCTGCGCTCGGCGGCTTGAACCAGCGCCTGTTGTGGGCGGCCGCCAGCATGGGCGCGACACCCTGGGTCACGCTGCGTCAGGTGACCTTGCCGCTGATTTCGCCGGGCCTGGTCTCGGGCGCCCTGTTCGCCTTCGCCACCTCGCTGGACGAAGTGGTGGTGACGCTGTTCCTCGCCGGCCCCGACCAACGCACCCTGCCGCGGGAAATGTTCACCACTGCCCGTGAAGCCCTGAGCCCGGTGCTGCTGGCAGCCGCGACCATCATGGTGCTGTTCGCCACCTTGCTGCTATTGCTCTCGCGCTCTCTATCCCGCCGCTGAACCTGGGACAACGGCACGCCGTTGCCCATTCATCCCGTCAATCCTTGACATCCACTCGGAGGGCTTCTTAATATCGCGACCACACAGAGAAACAGCGTTTCGCAGAAAAAAACAAAATAGCGAAGTCCCGTTTTACCGCTCACTGCCCAAAAAAAGCTTTTTTGCCTGCCTTGCATGCAGGCTGCCCGATAATTCCAGAGAGCCTCTGATGAACCTCATTTCCCGCAACACCTTTGTCAGCGACCAGGATTGCTCGCTGTACAACCGCATCGCCTGGCGCATCTTGCCGTTCCTTTTCGTGCTCTACGTCGTGGCCTTCCTCGACCGCGTCAACGTCGGCTTCGCCAAATTGCAGATGGCCGCCGATGTGGGCCTGAGCGACATGGCCTTCGGTTTTGGCGCCGGGGTATTTTTCCTCGGCTACTGCCTGTTCGAGATCCCCAGCAACATGATGATGCAGCGTGTCGGCGCACGCTTGTGGATCGCCCGGATCATGGTGGTCTGGGGCATCATTTCGACCTCGATGATGTTCGTTTCCACCCCCACTTCGTTCTATATCCTGCGTTTCCTGCTCGGGGTGGCCGAAGCCGGTTTCTACCCTGGCATCGTGCTGTACCTGACGTACTGGCTGCCGTCCTATGCGCAATCCCAGGGCCTGGCCTGTCTGAGCCTGGGCGTGGGTTTTGCCGGCGTAATCGGCGGGCCGCTGTCGGGCTGGATCATGCAGACCTTTGCCGGCATGCACGGCCTGGCCGGCTGGCAATGGCTGTTTTTGCTCGAAGGCCTGCCGGCGGTGCTCCTCGGCATCGTGGTGTTCTTCTACCTCGATGACCGCCCCGGCAAGGTGCGCTGGCTGAGCGCCGCACAGAATGCCAAGGTGGTCGCCGACCTCGACCGCCAACGTCGGGAGCACGAGCAGGCGGGTGCCACCCACACCTTGCGTAGCGCCTTCCGCCACCGTGCGTTGTGGTGCCTGGTGTTCGTCAATTTCGCCCTGTTGTGCGGCACCTACGGTGTGTCGTTCTGGCTGCCGCAGATTATCCGCAATCTGGGTGAGCAGACCCTGTTGGAGACCGGCCTGTTGTCGGCTGTGCCGTTCGCCGTGGGCTCGGTGTGCATGCTGCTTGTCGGCAAGCATTCGGACCGTACCCGCGAACGCCGTTGGCACGCCTCGTTGTCGATCCTCGCCGCGTGCCTGGGCCTGGCCCTCAGCGCGACTTTCCACAACCAGCCACTGTTGTGCCTCGCCAGCCTGTGCCTGGCGATGGCCGGCAGCCTCTCGGCATTCAACGTGCTGTGGGCGATCCCCGGCACGCTGCTGACCGGCGCCGCCACCGGAGTCGGTATCGCCCTGATGACCACTGTCGGCAACCTCGGCGGCTACGCCAGCCCGTTCATGATGGGCTGGATAAAGCAGTCCAGTGGTCACCTGGAATACGGCCTGTTTATCCTCGCCGCCCTGAACCTCGCCGCCGCGTTGGTGATGGCCCGGGTGCGCTCCCAGGCTGGGCCCGTGGCCGCTGTTGGCACCGCAGGCTGAGCCTGCCCTGATACAAGGAATAGAAATGAGCAACAGCGGATTTTTTCACGATGAACACTGCTTCTGGCACAGCGGTGGCCTGTTCGCCCTGACCTTGCCCGTGGGTGGCTGGGTCGAACCACCGTCGGGTGCCGCCCACGCCGAATCACCGGAGTCCAAGCGCCGCCTGAAAAACCTGGTGGAAGTCTCGGGCCTGGGCAAGTCGCTGGTGCAGCGCGGCGGCGAGCCGGTGTCCATGGCGCAGATGCTCAAGGTGCACACGCCCGAGTACCTGCAGCGCTTTCGCCAACTGTGCGCCAACGGCGGTGGCCTGCTCGACCCGGGCGCACCGGTCGGCCCGGCCACCTATGAGGTCGCCCGGGTATCGGCAGGTCTGGTCAGTGCGGCCGTCAACCAGGTGCTGCAAGGCGAACTGGACAACGCCTACGTGCTCAGCCGCCCGCCCGGCCACCACGCCCTGCCCGATCAGGCCATGGGTTTCTGCTACCTGAACAACATCGCCATCGCCATCGAGATCGCTCGCGAGCAATTCGGCATCGAGCGTGTGGCGGTGCTCGACTGGGACGTGCACCACGGCAACGGCACCCAGACGATCTACTACGAACGCGACGACGTGTTGACACTGTCGATCCATCAGCAGCGCGCCTACCCCCGCGGCTACACCGGCGAACACGATACCGGCAGCGGTGCTGGAGCCGGGCTCAACGTCAATGTGCCCCTTCCACCAGGCAGCGGCCATGAGGCTTATCTGCACGCCATGCAACGCATGGTGCTGCCGGCGCTGGAGCGTTATCGCCCGCAACTGATCATCGTTGCCTGCGGTTATGACGCCAGCGGCGTCGACCCTCTGGGGCGCATGCTTTTGCACAGCGACAGCTACCGCGAACTGACCCGTCTGACCCGCGAGGCAGCCGAACGCCTGTGCGACGGCAAACTGGTGCTGGTGCACGAAGGCGGTTACGCCGAAGCCTATGTGCCGTTCTGCGGGTTGGCGGCCATCGAGGCGCTCAGTGGCATTCGCACCGACGTGCAGGACCCGTTGCTCGCAATGCTCGAGTCTCAACAACCCGACGCGCAAACCGTCGCCTTTCAGAAAACCCTGATCGACCAACTGGTGTAATCGGCCAACTAACCACTTCGGAGACAAATGCCTAACGAACAATTCCAATAATCCAATCGTCCGCCAACACACTTCCTGATTTATCGAACTTGAACCCACGGCCGTCATCGCCTTGATGACGGCCGTGCGCTCACGCACACGCCTGGAAAATAACTACATGAATGCTAAGAAGACCACATTGGCACTGGCTGTTACTTGCGCCCTCTCCTGCAATGCCATGGCCGACACGGGTGGCTTTGTCGAAGATGCGCACTTCTCGATAAAAGCACGCAACTTCTACATGAATCGCAACTTCCTCGACGACCGCACTTCACAGAACTACTCCGAAGAATGGGCGCAGGGTTTCATTGGCCTCTTCGAGTCCGGCTATACGCCGGGGACCGTTGGCTTCGGGGTGGACGGCATCGCCCTGCTCGGCTTGAAACTGGACACTGGCGGGGGGCGCAAAGGCGGTGGCACGCTGCTATTGGAGGAAGACAGCGACGGTGCCAAGAGCAGCTATTCCAAGGGTGGCGCTGCAGTAAAAGCGCGGTTCTCGAAAACGATCTTCAAGTTCGGCGAGCAACTGATGAACCTGCCGGTACTCGCCACCAGCGATAACCGTCTGTTGCCCGAAACCACCGAGGGCTGGCTGGTCACCAGCAAGGAAATCCCCGATCTGACGCTGCACGCCGGCCACTTCACGGCTTTGCGCAGCCGCGATCAGAGTGAACACGACAGCGGTGGCATGACCTCGCTGGACTTGTTCGGTGGCAACTACACCGTCAATAAACAATTGAACGTGCGCGCCTATCATTCCGATGTCGGGGATTACTGGCGCAAATATTACCTGGGCAGCACATTGGCGTTACCGATCAGCGAGGGTTTAGCGGCAACGTTCGATTTCAACGGGTATGACACCCAGAGTGAAGGCCGGCAATTGGGCGGCATCCTGGATAACCGTATCTGGAGTTTGTCGGCCGCATTGGCGGCCGGGCCACATACCTTCATGGTCGCCCATCAGCGGGTGACCGGCACCGGCAACTACACCTACGGTGTGGATGGCAACAGCACGGTTTTTTTGGCTAACTCCGTGCAATATTCGGACTTCAACTACGAGAACGAACGTTCGTGGCAGGCCCGTTACGACTTCAACTTTGCGGGCGTCGGCATGCCGGGCCTGAATTTCATGGGCCGCTACCTGCGCGGCACCGATTTCCATACCGCGCAAACCGACAACGGTCGCGCCTGGGAACGCGACCTGGAGCTCAAGTACGTGGTGCAATCCGGGTCGGCCAAGGACCTTTCCTTTCGCATCCGCCAGGCCAGTTTCCGCAGCCCCGATCGCGGGCTGAACTTCAACGAAGTGCGGGTCATTACCGAGTACCCGATCAACATCCTCTGAAGCGCCACCCACACAGGAGCCGGATCCGGCCCCTGCCATGACCGCCAGCGCCTAGAGGCGCTGGTAGGTTCCCGCATGTAAACGCTCGCTGATCTCCGCCGCCGCCGACTGCAACTCGCGCAACATTGCCGCCGGTGGTGGCGACGGGATCGCCGCGCTTGGCCCGACGATGCCGATGGTGCCGACGATCTGGTCGTTGTCGCGAAAAATCGGACAGCACACGGCGTTGATCCCTATGGTCACCTCGCCGTCCGCATCGTCATACAGACGCTCGCGAATCAGCGCCAGGCGCTGGGCCAACGCCTCCGGTTCGTGCAGGGTTACGGGCGTCAGTTGCGGCATCTTGCGGCGCATCACCCGTTGCTGGCTGGCGGTATCGGCGAATGCCAGTACCGTGCGGCCCTGAGCCGAACAATACGGCAGCACACGGTTGCCAGGTTTCACCGAAATGCACACGTTGGCCTTGGATTCGACACAGGACACCACCAGTGCCGTGTCGTGGGTGGCGACAGCGAGCAAGGCCGTTTGGCCGGTGGCATCGCGAATGCGGGTCAGGTAGGGATCGGCGATGGCGCGCAGGTCGAACTGTTCGCCAGCGGCTTCACCATAGGCCACCAGGCGCGAACCGAGCATGTATTTCTCGGTGGTCGGGTCCTGCTCGAGGATCCCCAACTGGCGCATCGAAGCCAGGTGCCGGTAGGTGCGCGGCTTGGCCGTTTGCAGCTGTTGGGCCAGCTCGGTGACCCCGAGCGGGCGCCGCGCAGCGGTCAGTTCATCGAGCAGGCGGAAGACCATCTCCACCGATTCGAGCAGGGCCGGACCAGTGGCAGGCTTTTCATCATCCTGGTTCAAGCGTTCACCTCGCATGGGGCTTTGGGGAAAGGCCCGATTGTATCGCTCGGCGAAACGCTTGTGTTGGTCTACGACATCAAATACTGGCAGGCTCCGCTGCAACCTTGGCGCGATCCTGTTGCGGCAGCTTCACCGAGAACATTGTGTAGGCACCCAGCAGGGTCATTACCGCCAGCACATACAAGCCGTACTCCAAGTGCCCGCTACCCTGCTTCACCCAGCCCATCATGAACGGGCTGGCGTAGCCGCCCAGATTGCCGATAGTGGCGATCAGCGCAATACCGGCCGCTGCCGCAGTACCGGTCAGCAATACGCCAGGCAAAGCCCAGAGCACGCAGAACCCGGCCAGGCCACCGGACATCGCCAGGCTCAAGCCGGCCAACGAAAGCACCGGCTGATCGTGGAAAAACGCCGCTATCGCCAGGCCCGCTGCCGAGGCCAGGTTGCACAGGGTGCCGTGCCAACGCCGCTCGCGGGTGCGGTCCGAATGTCGGCTGACCACCAGCATCACCACCGACGCGACCGCAAAAGGAATCGCTGCGATCAGGCCGGTGTGGGTCAGGCTCTTGATGCCCAGCCCCTGCACGATCTGCGGCAGCCAGAAGCTCACGCCATAAGTGCCGCACAACAAGGCAAAGTTCACATAGATCAATCGCCACAGGTCCTTGTTGACGAACGCCGCACGGAAGTTGTGCCCGGCCCCCGCGTGCTCCTGCTCCTGACGCTGCGCCGCCAGTTGACGCACCACCCGCTGGTTCTGTTCAGGGCTCAGCCAGTGGACATTGCCCGGACGATCATCCAAATAGAAGAACACCACGATGCCGAGAATCACCGCCGGCGTGCCCTCGATCAGGAACAACCATTGCCAGCCGGCAAGCCCATGGACGCCCGCGAAGGTCTGCATGATCCAGCCCGATAACGGACTGCCCAGCACTCCGGCCATGGCAATCCCCAGGTTGAACCAGGCCATGGCCTGGGAACGGGCATACGAGGGAAACCAGTAGGTCATGTACAACACCACCCCCGGATAAAACCCAGCCTCGGCCATGCCGAGCAGAAAGCGCATGACGTAGAACTGGTTCGGCGTCTGCACGAACATCATCGACACCGACAGGATCCCCCACATCACCATGATCCGGGTGATCCAGAACCGTGCCCCGACCCGTTGCAGCATCATATTGCTGGGGATCTCGCACAGGCAGTAGCCGATGAAAAACACCCCGGCGCCGAAGCCGAAGGCCATGTCGCTCAGCCCGATATCGGCCGACATCTGCAGCTTGGCAAAACCGACGTTGACCCGGTCGAGAAAGGCAATGATGTAGAGCACGAACAGGAACGGCAGCAACCGCCAGGCGATGCGGTTGTACAGCACGCTGTCCTGCTCGTTGTCGAACGTGTTACGGGCTATGAGCTTCATCGCAGTACCCTTTTTGTAATTGTTGTGTTGGTGAAGCGAGCCCTATCAGGCCTGAGCCGACAGGATGAAATCGGCGCAGCGCTCGCCGATCATGATGCAAGGCGCATTGGTGTTGCCACTGACGATCGTCGGCATGATCGACGCATCAGCCACCCGCAGCCCCTGCACGCCGCGCACGCGCAGTGTTGGGTCGACCACGGCGGCAGCGTCCGAGCCCATCCGGCAGGTACCGGCGGGATGGAATACGGTCTTGGCGACGGTGCGTACGTAGTCTTCGAACACCGTGTCGGGCACGTCGTCGCTTTCCGGCAGCATCAGCATGCGTTCGACCACATTGGCCAGTGCCGGCGCGCGCAAGATCTTGCGGGCCAGCTTCACTCCGGCAACCAGGGTGCGCATGTCCTCGGGATCACTCAGGTAGTTGGCGTTGAGCGCCACCTGCGCCAGCGGGTCGGCGCTTTTCAGGCGCAGACGGCCTCGGGAACGCGGGCGCAGCGCACAAGGGTTGACGGAAATGCCATGACCGGCCGGCGGCATGCGGTCGATATCGCCGACCAGTGCCGGCACCACATGAAATTGCACGTCCGGCCGACCACAGCCGGTGGCATCGACGAACGCTCCGCTTTCCACCACGTTGGAGCTCAGCAGGCCGTGGCGCGTGGCCAGGTATTTCAGGCCATGGCCGATGGCGCGCAGGCCACGGTCGTGCCCCAGCAGGCTCGACGGCTGGCGGGTCTGGGCGTAGACCGAGGCGCTGAGGTGGTCCTGGAAGTTCTCGCCGACTTCGGGGGCGTCCACCCGCACGTCGATGCCCATTGCCTGCAAATGCTCACGCGGGCCGATCCCGGAGAGCATCAGCAGCTTCGGCGAAGCGATGGCCCCGGCGCTGACGATCACTTCGCCACGGGCGCGGAAACTCAAGCCGCGGCCGGCCTCATCCTGTGCCTGCACGCCCACCACCCGCAAACCGTCGAACTGCAAACGGCTGACGTGGATACCCGTCATGACCTTAAGGTTGGGATTCTTGCGTAGCGGCCGCAGGTACGACACAGCTGAACTGGCGCGGCGCCCATCGGCGGTAGTGGTCTGGTAGAAACCGGCACCTTCCTGCCTGGCACCGTTGAAGTCATCGGTGGCCGGCACGCCCGCTTCGACAGCCGCCGTGACAAAGGCGCGACTGAGGAAATGCTTGTGCCGTGGGTCGCTGACCTTCAGCGGCCCCTGTTGGCCGTGCAATTGCCCACCCAGTCGGGCATTGGCTTCACAGCGGCGGAACACTGGCAGCACATCCGACCAGCCCCAGCCCTGGCAACCGGCATTTTTCCATTCTTCATAATCTTCGGCCTGGCCGCGAATGTAGATCATCGCGTTGACCGAGCTGCCGCCGCCCAGGGTGCGACCCTGGGGAATGAACACTTCGCGCTGGTTGACATGGGGCTCGGGCTCAGTGCGGTACATCCAGGTGCGCCGGGTGCCGTGCACGCGGATAAAGGTGCCGGGAATGTGCACGTAGGGGTGATTGTCCGCCGGACCGGCTTCGAGCAGCAGCACTTGCTTGCCCGCCTGGGCCAACCGTGCGCTGAGCGCA
The DNA here is from genome assembly GCF_024519635.1 of Pseudomonas sp. Pse1. Lineage (NCBI taxonomy): Bacteria > Pseudomonadati > Pseudomonadota > Gammaproteobacteria > Pseudomonadales > Pseudomonadaceae > Pseudomonas > Pseudomonas sp. Pse1. The sequence continues at coordinate 120,561 of NZ_JALJRO010000007.1, read as the reverse complement.
CAGCCGGCCGATCCAGCTCCGATCACGATGTAATCGAAGGTTTCCATTCTTGTTGTTCTCTGGGTGAAGACGAATCAGCCGACCTGACTGACGAACTTGGTGGTGAAGTAGGCGTCCAGCCCTTCGCTGCCACCTTCACTGCCGTAGCCGCTGTCCTTGACGCCACCGAACGGCGTTTCTGGCGCGGCGAGGCCAAAGTGGTTGATCGAGACCATGCCCGACTGCAACTCGTCGGCCAGCAATGTGGCGCGCTGCACCGAACGGGTGAAGGCAAATGCCGCAAGGCCAAATGGCAGGCCGTTGGCCTTGGCGATTACTGCTTCCAGGGTGTCGAAGGCTACGATCGAGGCAATCGGCGCGAACGGCTCTTCGCTCATGATCCGGGCGTTTTCCGGTACTTCGGTTAGCACGGTCGCCGGGTAGTAAAAGCCTGCGCCCTCGCCGCCCTGCCCACCGAGGCGCAGTTGCGCGCCGACGGCCAAAGCGTCGTCGACATACTCCTGGGCCGCCGTTACCCGACGCGGGTTGGCCAGGGGGCCGAGTTGGGTGCTCGCGTCCTGGCCATCGCCGAGCTTCAGGCTGGCGCTGACGCGACAGAAGGTTTCGACGAAGCGCTCATAGATGCTGGCCTGCACATAGAAGCGGGTTGGCGACGCGCAGATCTGCCCACCGTTGCGGAACTTGAGGTTGGCCCCCAGGGTGGCGACCGCGTCAACGTCGACGTCGTCGCATACGATAAACGGAGCATGACCACCCAGCTCCAGGGTGCAGCGCTTGAGGTACTGGCCCGCGAGGGCACCGAGCGCACGGCCGACCGGCACGGAACCGGTAAAAGACACCTTGCGGATGATCTCCGAGCGGATCAACTGATCCGACACCTCTGCCGGCACACCGAACACCAGGTTCAGCACGCCCGCAGGCACGCCGGCATCCTGAAAGGCACGGCACAGTTCGATGCACGAAGACGGCGCTTCTTCCGGGCCCTTGGCGATGATCGAGCAGCCGGCTGCCAATCCACCGGCGATCTTGCGCACCAGTTGGCTGACCGGGAAGTTCCATGGGCTGAACGCCGCGACCGGGCCGATCGGCTCGCGCAGCACCATCTGCCGTACGCCGCTGGCCCGCGCCGGGATCACCCGGCCGTAGGCGCGACGACCTTCTTCGGCGTACCAATCGATATGGTCACCGGCGCCAAAGGCTTCCATGCGCGCTTCAGCCAGGGGCTTGCCTTGCTCGAGGGTGATCAGTGCGGCGATCTCGTCGGCACGCTCGCGCACCAGATCCGCAGCGCGGCGCAGCACTTTTGAGCGCTCATAGGCCGACGTCTTGCGCCACACCTCGAAGCCGCGTGCGGCAGCAGCCAGCGCGCGATCCAGATCGGCGGAACTGGCCAGGCTCAGCTGGGCGATCACCTCGCCGTTGGCAGGGTTGAATACATCGGCGCGGCGCGGGTGATTGCCGGCTGACCACTGCCCGTCGATCAACAGGGATTCTATGACTCGCATGGACGGCACTTCCTTTAATTTGTTTCTTTTGTAGAAACGTTGTTTTTTTGTACGACACAATCCTAGGGTCGACAAGGAACCGCTGTCAAGGTCGAAAAAGTCACTTGACCGGGCCCCGAACGCCAGCGTAGGTTTATCTCACAACGAAACAGCATTCTTATAAAAGAAACGGAGATACCCCGATGAGTCTCGCCCAGGCCCTGCTTCACAACTGGAATGACCTGCCCCGCGAAACCGTGCGCAAAGGCGTCGAGCGCGTTGCCTTTCGCGGCGACGACACCTTGTGCGTGATGAACTGGCTGACCCCGGGGATGGACGTGTTCCCGCACAGCCACACCTTCGAGCAACTGGTGATCATCGTGCAGGGCCGGGTGCGCTTTCACCTGGACGACGAAGTGGTCGAAGGCGGCCCGGGCAGCATGATCCGCATCCCGCCGCACGTGGTGCATTACGCCGAGCCGCTGGGCGACGAAGTGGTGATGAACCTCGATGTGTTCTCGCCAATCCGCGACGACTACCGCCATCTGATCGACTACCAGGACGCGGAATTCACCCCGGCCAAAGGCGAGCCGGCATGAACTTCACCAGCCGTCTGCGCCAGGGCGAGCGACTGCTCAGCACCTTTATCAAGACGCCCAGCCACGCAGTGATCGAAATTGCCGGCGACTCCGGACTGGACGCAGTAGTGCTCGATGCCGAGCACGCGCCGTTCGATGCCGCCGCCCTCGACATCAGCCTGCTGGCCTGCCGTGCGGCCCGCACCGCAGGCCTGGTGCGGGTGCCGGACAAGCACCCCGCGACATTGCAGCAGGCCCTGGACCTGGGTGCCGACGGCCTGGTATTGCCGCACATCATCAGCGCCGATCAAGCCAACGCGGTGCTGCAGGCGCTGTACTACCGCAACGGCAGCCGGGGTTTCTCCAACTCGCCCCGCGCCGGTGGCTACGGCCGCGCCAGTCTGCCCGAGCATCTGCTGGCCGAGGATGGCCGCCATGCGGTGATCGCCCAGATTGAAGATCGCGAAGCGTTGGACCACCTTGACGAACTGGCGCGCATTGAGCGCATCGACTGCTTGCTGGTCGGGCGCGCCGATCTGAGTGTTTCCCTGGGTGCCGAACAGCTGGACGACCCTCGGGTCGAGGACGCCGTCAGCCGTGTGCTCGACGCCGCCGAGACGGCCGGCAAACCCACCGGCATGTTCGTCGCCAACCTCGAAGACCTCGAACGCTTCGCCGCGCGCGGCGTGAGCTTTTTCATTCTCGGTTCCGACCAGGCGCTGCTGCGCGCCGGCTGGAGCCAGCACGTCCGTCAATTCCACGGGTCGGCCCGCTGACCCGCACCACAACAAGAGAGACTTTCCATGAATGCCATCATCGACACCCCAATCAGCGCAGAACGCCAGGCGCACATTGCCGACCTGCTCAAGGGCGCCATCGACCTGCATTGCCACAGCGGCCCGTCGGTCATGCCGCGTTACTGCGACCACGTCGAAGCCATGCGCGAAGCGTCTGAAGCGGGCCTGAAGGCTGTGCTGCTCAAGGACCACTACTACAGTTGCACGCCAGTGACCCACCTGTTGAACAAACACTTCAGTGAACTGGACGTGCACATGCTGTCCGGCGTACCACTGAACAACTCTGTCGGCGGGCTGAATGTTCATGCCGTGGAACATGGCCTGACCCTCGGCGCAAAACTGGTCTGGATGCCGACGTTCTCCTCGGCCAACCACATCGCCCATCACCAGCAGGATAAGAAGTTCGTCGAGAAATTCCCGCAGACCACCCAACGCATGCTGCAACCCATTCCGCTGACCGTGCTCGACGATGAAGGCCGCCTGAAAGACGAGGTCAAGGCCATCCTAGACCTGATCGCCGCAAAAGACGTGGTGCTCTCGGCAGGTCATCTGAACATCCGCGAGGTCTGGCCGCTGTTCGAGGAAGCACGCCTGCGCGGGGTCAAGCGCCTGCTGGTCAACCACCCGACCTACGTGGTGGACGCGACCCTGGACGACATGCGTCAACTGGCCCGCGACGGCGTGTTCATGGAGCACTCAATGTGCATGTGGGTACCGGGGTCCAAGTTCAAGTTCTACGACGACACCTTCCTGCGTGAAGTGATCGAGGCCGGCACTGTCGACCTGACCATCCTCGGCTCCGACCTGGGCCAGCAAGGCAACCCGGGCATCGCCGACGGCTTTCGCAACGTGATCGGCCAGTTGATCGACCTGGAATTCAGCGATGCGGACATCCGCAAGCTGACCTCCGGCAACGCCGCCCGCCTGATGAATCTGTGAGGCTACAGACATGACACGCCTGATAACCACCATCGGCCAACTGACCCTGAAAAACCCGGTGATCTGCGGGGCCGGTGAGCAGACCATAACCGCCGACGCCATCCGCGCCGCACTGGCCAGCGGCGCCGGTGCGGTAGTGGCCAAGTCCACCAACGAATCGACAGCGGCCAAGGAGCAACTGGACAAGACCGACTACGTATTGCTCGACGCCCAGTGGAACCGCCTGCCCTGGAACTTCCAGCCGCCGGCCGACGCCAGCCTGTTCGGCCGTTCCGGCCTGGTACAGCGTGACTTCGAGGAATGGCTGCAGGAACTGGCGATGCTCGACCGCGAAGCCCGCCTGCAGGATGCCTACGTCATTCCCAGCCTGATCCTCAGCGATCTGGAACAATGCGCCGCATTCGCCCAACGCATCGAACAGGCCGGCCTGCGAGTGCTGGAACTGAACATCGGCGCACCCCACGGCGAAGAGGCCGCCAAGGGCGCCATCGTGCTGGAACGAGGCGCCGCGCGAATCGAAGCCATCGTGCGCCGCTTGCGCGAAGCAACCACCCTGCCCCTGTGGATCAAGCTCACCGGGCAAAGCGAAGATGTGGTTGGCCTCGCGCAGGCAGCGCGTCGAGGCGGAGCCGATAGCGTGGTGATGATGGGCCGCTTCATGGGTTTTCTACCCGACCTGGAAACCGGCCTGCCCTTGCTCGGCACCAGCGCCGCGATCGGTGGCGCCTGGGCACTGCCACTCACTGCCCGTTGGGTGATGCAGACGCGCAGGGCAATGGCCGACGACTACCCACTGATCGCCACCAACGGGGCACGCAGCGGCCTGGATGTCGCGCGCTTCCTATTGGCCGGGGCTTGCGCCACCGAAATGACTTCGGCGGTGTTCACCGGGGGCTATGAGGTGTTGAGCAATGCCATCGAGGAGCTGGATGCGTACGTGGCGAAACGCGGATCGACAGTGAGTGAGTTGTTGGGCAGTGCGGCGGATAAGGTGCAGACCTATCAGCAGCAGCCCAGCCGCGAAGGTTGGTGGGAGCAATTTGCCCCAAAGTGCCCAGGGTTTCCCGCCTGAAGCGCCTGGCGCGGGAGATCACTGAAAGCTGGCGTTTGCTGTCGCCCTGAGCCGAGTTTCTGGAACGGTGGCTGCACGCACGACCCGCGTCGTGCGGGATAGTAAATTCGCCAAGGCGAGCAAGTTTTTAATCAATATTGAGTAAAACTTGCAACCGGTCATCATCGAGTCGATCCAGGGACTGCGAAGTGTGCGGCGCCTGCTGGTGTGATGTTCGATCGAAGCGAATATCCCGCTCTTCACTGCACGCCACTGGGAACTCTACAAGTAATACTGAGCGGACATTTCGATAAAACGGTTCGGTGTTATTGAAAGTGCTGAAACGCTTAACCCAGGTCAATCATCCGCATTGACTGCCCGTTTTCGTATTTGACGTTCAATGCGCTGAACAATCAAACCGAGGCTTTTAAATCCACGCCCAGTGCCTGGACAAAGGCCTTCACCAAAGGGCTGCGTACCGTGTTATGGCGCAGGATCAGACTGAACGGCGTGACGATGTTGATCAGGTTCGGGCACACCGCGCGCAACTCCCCCTGCGCGACCATCGGGGCGGCATAATGCTGCGGCAGGAAACCCACGAAACGCCCCGTTTTGATCAGCAGCGCAACGGCCTCCACCTGGGTGGCCGAAGCGGAAAAGCTGTCGTAGTGGGCAAATTCCAGTTTGTCACGATGAATCGCGTAGCGATGGTTGATGCACTGGTAATCCTTGAGTACGTGACTCCCCAGATCCGCGTCCGCCATGGTGAACAGCGGGTGGCCGAGCGCGCAATAAACCTCCGAGCGTTCTTCGTATAGCGGGTAGTAATCAAATTCTTCACGCTTTTGATAAACCGGCACAACTCCCGCCACTAACCGCCCTTCCACGACACCTCTTTCAACCTCATCAAGTTGCGCGGCCTGAAGTTGAAACCTCACCTTCGGAGACTCTTCGTTCATACGCCTAAGCGCGGCAACTAACGGTGATTTTTCGTCTGTGATCGTATTATCAATTACCCCTATACCAAGATCCCCGACAAGTTCGTTTTGCGCCGAACTAAGCCGGTCGCGAAAGTTATCGACCGAGGCAAATAAGTCTATCGACGCCTGATACACCAGACGCCCCTCCTCGGTCAGGTGAAAGCCCTCTCGACCCCGCGTACAGAGGCGCATACCGATGCGAATCTCCAGGTCGGAGATCTGCTTGCTGATGGCTGCCAGCCCCACATTCAGCTCATTTTGCGCGGCACTGAAGCCTCCTGCCTCGACCACGGCCTTGAACACTTTGAGCAGTTTGAAGTCCAGCCCGCTGAGGGCCAGCGGTGCCCGTTGCAGCGCTTTCGGCGGCGGGTTTCCGGAATTGGAAAGTGGGGTTTCCATAATGCTTATTTACCTCTGGCGCTCTATTTATCAATCTGTGCTCAACAACAAAAACATAGCTGGCCTAATAATAATGAACACAGAAAACCGGGCTTGGCAACCGCCAATAAATCCCGAACATCAGTGCCAAATCGCTGATCTCAAAACATTAAAAGCTGACACTTCGATCAGTTCTCTCTCCTTTGCAACTGCCCTCCTGAAAACTGCCCTGGCCTGATTTCGCTCGCTGACTTTTCAGCGACATAGCGGCCTGGCACACCCCTTTCAGTTCGCGTTACCGACGAGGAAAACAACAATGTCTCAAACCACCGACCGTCTCTGGGGTGCTCGCTTCAAGAGTGGTCCTTCGCAAGCCTTGGCCGCCCTCTCCCGCTGCCCCGAGCGCTACTTCCGCCTGACGCCGTATGACCTCGCCGGTTCCAAGGCCCATGCCCGGGAATTGCAGCGCGCAGGCCTGTTGAGCGAGCAGGAAACCCGCAACATGCTCGACGCCCTGGAGCAGATTGGCAGCGATTTCCGCGCCGGCAGCATCGCTCCGACCCTGGACGACGAAGACGTCCACACCTTCATCGAACGCCTGCTGACCGAACGCCTCGGCGCCCTGGGCGGCAAGCTGCGCGCCGGCCGTTCGCGCAATGACCAGACAGCCAACGACCTGCGACTGTTCCTGCGTGATCACGTCCGCACCCTGGCCGTCGAAGTGCTGGCCTTGCAACAGGCGCTAGTGAACCAGGCCGAACAGCACGTCGAGAGCATCTGCCCCGGCTTCACCCACTTGCAGCAGGCGCAGCCGATCGTGTTCGCCCATCACCTGCTGGCCCACGCCCAGTCTATGCTGCGCGATGTACAGCGTCTGGTGGACTGGGACGCGCGCACGTCGCTGTCGCCACTCGGTGCGGCGGCCATGGCGGGCTCGGCCATCGCCCGCCTGCCACAGCAATCCGCGCAGGAAATGGGTTACAGCGGGGTGTGCGAAAACTCCATCGATGCCGTCGCCAGCCGCGACCACGTTGCCGAATTCCTGTTCATCTCCAGCATGCTCGGGGTCAACATTTCCCGCCTCGCCGAAGAATTCTGCCTGTGGTCATCGCGGCAATTTCGCTGGATCGCGCTGGACGATGCCTACGCCACAGGCAGCTCGATCATGCCGCAGAAGAAGAACCCGGACATCGCCGAACTGGCACGGGGCAAGGCGGGTCGCCTGATCGGCAACTTGACCGGTCTGCTGTCCACCCTTAAATCCCTGCCCCTGTCGTACAACCGCGACTTGAGCGAAGACAAGCATCACGTGCTCGACAGCGTCGACACCCTGCTGCTGGTGTTGCCGGCGATGGCCGGGATGGTCGCGACCATGACGGTCAACGTCGAAGAACTGCGTCGCCAGGCGCCAATGGGTTTCACCCTCGCCACTGAGGTCGCCGATTGGCTGGCGGTGCGCGGCGTGCCGTTCAAGGAAGCCCACGAAATCACCGGCGCGCTGGTCAAGGCCTGTGAGCAACACGACATTGAACTGTGGGAAGCATCCCCGGCGCTGCTGGCCGAGATCGACCCACGCCTGACTCCCGAAGTCCGCGACAGCCTGACCCTGGAGGCCGCCATCGCCGCCCGCAGTGGCTGGGGCGGCACCGCGCCGCAGCAGGTGCGCGAGCAGATCGGCCGCCTGAAAACCGCCCTCGCCGCGCAACAGCAGTGGACCGAAAACTACCAGGGCTTTCGCCTCTAACGGCCGCCACACAAAACCCTGCAGGAGCTGGCTTGCCAGCTCCTGCACGGATTGTATTTAACCTGAATCACCCGTGTACGGAGAAACACCATGAGCCAGACACAGGCACAACGACTCCAGGCGGAGCGCAAGCTGGCGGAAAACCAGTTCGATATCACCCAGTATCAACACGTACCACGGCGCTACTACGGACGGATGTTTTTCGCTGCGGTCATCGTCGTCGCCCTGCTGGGCCTGGTGCAGGCCTTCGCCGAGGGCAAGATCGAATGGTCGTACATCGGCCAATTCCTCACGTCTCAGGCGATTATGTGGGGCTTGCTCAACACCATCGTCATGGCGGTACTGGCCATGGCGCTGGGCATCGTGTTCGGCGTGATCACCGCGATCATGCGCATGTCGGCCAACCCGATCCTGCGCTATGTGGCACTGACCTACACCTGGCTGTTTCGTGGCACGCCGTTGATCCTGCAACTGCTGTTGTGGTTCAACCTGGCGCTGATTTTCCCCACCATTGGTATCCCCGGGGTGTTCGAACTGGACACCGTGAGCCTGATGACGCCGTTCGTGGCGGCCCTGCTCGGCTTGAGCATCAACCAGGGCGCTTACACCGCTGAAGTGGTGCGTGCCGGCCTGCTGTCGGTGGACACCGGACAGTACGAAGCCGCCAAGTCGATCGGCATGCCGCGCCTGCAAGCGCTGCGCCGGATCATCCTGCCCCAGGCCATGCGGATCATCATTCCGCCGGTGGGCAACGAGTTCATTGGCATGGTGAAAATGACCTCGCTGGCGAGCGTCATCCAGTATTCGGAACTGCTCTACAACGCCCAGAACATCTATTACGCCAACGCCCGCGTGATGGAGCTGCTGATCGTTGCCGGTATCTGGTACCTGGCCACCGTCACCGTCCTGTCCTTCGGTCAAAGCCGTCTGGAGCGTCGTTTCGCTCGCGGCGCCGGCAAGCGTTCTTGAGGAGTTGAATATGAGAAGCATCGTCAAGGCCGTGAGCCTGAACAAATATTACGACCAGTACCACGCGCTCAAGGACATCGACATCGAAGTCGAGCAAGGTGAAGTGCTGTGCATCATTGGCCCGTCCGGCTCGGGCAAGAGCACCCTGCTGCGCTGCGTCAACCAGTTGGAGAAGATCGACAAGGGTGGCCTGTGGGTCGACGGCGAACTGGTGGGTTACCGCGTGGTCGGCAACAAACTGCACGAACTCACCGAAACCCAGATCGCCCGCCAGCGCCTGTCCACCGGCATGGTGTTCCAGCGCTTCAACCTGTTTCCGCACATGACTGTGCTGCAAAACATCATCGAAGGGCCGTGCCAGGTGCTCAAGCGTTCGCCCAAAGAGGCAAACGAAGAAGCCCTGGAGCTGCTCGCTCGCGTCGGCCTTGCTGACAAACGCAACAGCTACCCGATCGAACTCTCGGGTGGTCAGCAGCAACGTGTCGCCATCGCCCGCGCCCTGGCCATGCGCCCCAAGCTGATGCTGTTCGATGAACCCACTTCGGCACTCGACCCGGAACTGGTCGGAGAGGTGCTGTCGGTGATGCGCGATCTGGCGCAGACCGGCATGACCATGATCGTCGTCACCCATGAACTGGGCTTCGCTCGCGAAGTCTCCAATCGCATGGTGTTCATGGACGGCGGGCAGATCGTGGAGGCAGGAAGCCCCGAAGAAATACTAATAAATCCACAAAACCCACGCACCCAAAGCTTCATTTCTGCCGTTCGAACCTGAATGCCGGTTGGCGTTAAAAACACTCAAAAGAGAACGACCCATGAAGAACTTCATTATTCCAGCAGTACTCGCCGGCGTTATGGCATCTGGCTTCACCTTTGCCGCCGAGCTCCCGGCCAACATCAAGGCCAAGGGCGAAATCGTCGTAGCGATCATGCCGAACTACCCGCCGATGGATTTCAAGGACCCGGCCACCAACACCCTCACCGGCCTCGACTACGACCTGGGCAATGCTCTGGCCGAACGTTTGGGGGTGAAGATCAAATGGCAGGAAACCGGTTTCGAGCAAATGATCAATGCCCTGACCACCGACCGCGTGGACATGGTGCTGTCGGGCATGACCGATACTGTCGAGCGTCAGGCCAGCGTGACCTTTGTCGACTACTTCACCAGCGGCCCGCAGTTCTACACCTTGCAGAAAAACAAGGACACCAACGAGATCATCGATCTGTGCGGCAAGAAAGTCGGCACCAGCCGCCGTACCACTTTCCCGGCGGAGATCGCCGCGTGGAGCAAGGCGAACTGTGAGGCTGCCGGCAAGCCAGCAATCAACGTGATCGGCACCGAAGGCTCCGCCGACGCCCGCGCGCAACTGCGCCAGAGCCGCATTGACGCGGCGATGCAGGGCAGCGAGACGCTGTCGTACCTGAAAACTCAGGAAAAAGACATGTACAAGACCGTGGGCCTGCCGATCTCCGTGCAGTTCACCGGTCTTGGCGTGAGCAAGAAGAAGCCGCAATTGAGCGAAGCGGTGAAGGTCGCCTTGCAGAGCATGATCGACGACGGCAGCTACCAGGCGATCCTCAAGAAATGGGATCTGGAGTTGGGGGCGATCAAGACGGTGAGCATTAACGCCGGCAAATAAACAACCTGGAACAACCCCGCCCTTGTGGGAGCGAGCCTGCTTGCTCCCACAGGGATTGTGTTTTGCCGATAGAAAGCTGGAGCACCACGATGTCCTCCTCACTCAAGCCCACCTGGCCCGATCAGCACAAAGCTTGTCTGGCCCTGGCCTTCGACCTCGACGGCCCCACCGGCGATGCCATGCTCAACGGCTCGATCTGGCGCCAGCCCGAGTATTTCGGCTTCGGCGGTTATGGCCCGTATCGGGCGCTGCCGCGGATTCTTGATCTGCTCGACGAATTCCGCCTGCCAACCACGTTCTTCGTCCCGGCCTGGGTCGTGGAAAACTGGCCGAAACAGTGCCAGGCGATTGTCGAGCGCGGGCATGAAGTGGCGTATCACGGCTACAAACACGAATCCTTTTACGGCCTGACGCTGGAACAGCAGAAGGACGTGATGAAGCGCTCCCGCGAGGTGTTCTGGAACTACCTGAACATCCGCGCCAAAGGTTTCCGCACACCGTCCGGCGACTGGCGAGCCGAGACCCCGGCCATGCTGGTGGAAGCCGGCGTGACTTACTCCAGCAGCATGCGCGGCGATGACCGACCGTATCTGGTCAACGTACCTGGCCACGATACCCCATTGGTGGAAATTCCCGGCCGCTGGGAAATGGATGATTACGCCTCCCTCGCCTACACCCGCTCACCGAACTTCCCTTCCGGTCTCGACCGCACGGCCAGTTATGAACTGACCCTCGACAACTGGCAGCGCGAGTACGACGGTGCAATGGACGAAGGGTTGTGCCTGACCACCCTGTTCCACCCGAAAATCACCGGCAAACCGGGACGCATCCTGTTGCTGGAGAAACTCTTCGAACACATGCGCCAGCGCGATGACGTGTGGTTCGCCACGTGCCGTGACGTCGCCCAGTGGTGGCTGAAGGAGCATCACCATGGTTGAACCCATTTCAGTCTGGCCCGAGGGCTACCGCTGCGCCGTCGTGTTGACCGTCGACTACAACGACATCCACGGCATTCTCACCCAGGCCCCGGAAGTCGCCGGACGCGACAAGACCCTGTCGGTCTGGCGTTATGGCACCCAGCGTGGCGTCGAACGACTGCTGGGCTTGTTCAAAGAACTCAACGTCACCAGCAGTTGGTTCGTACCCGGCATCGTCGCCGAGGAAAACCCCGGGCATATCCGCGAGATTCTGGCAGGCGGGCATGAAATCGCCTGCGCCGGGTATCACCATCAGAACTACGACAACCTCGACCTGGCCACACAGCGCGCGGACATTGCCAGGGGGTGTGAAGCATTGATGACGCTGACCGGCCGGCGCCCCAGCGGTTTCCGTATCCCCGCTGGCAACGGTGCACCGGGCTTCATCGAGGCATTGAGGGAGCAAGGCATTCACTGGTCGTCGTCCTGGCGTGGTGATGACTTGCCGTTCGCCCACCCGACGGCGCCCGGCGTGATCGAGTTGCCCCTGCATTACGAACTGGAAGACGAACCCTACTTTGCCTTCAACCTGAGCCCGGCCGTACCGCCGGCACAGTCGCGGATTGCTTCCTACAGCCACACCCTGGGCAATCTGCAGATGGACTTCGCCGGGTTCCACCGGTTTGGCCTGTGCTATGTGTTGCGCCTGCATCCGGAAATCATCGCCACCCCGGGACGCATCGGTGTGCTGCGTGAGTTGCTGCGCGGCATTCAAGGGCGTGACGACGTGTGGATCGCCACCGGTGCCGAGGTCGCGCAGTGGTGGGCGCAATCGGCGACGCAGGTCACGCAGGATCATCCGGCGGCGGTGTATGAACGCCATTATCGGGATTACCTGGTATGACCTCATTGCGAGCAAGCTCGCTCCTACAGGGGATCGCCTTGCACCTGTGGGAGCGAACCTGCTCGCGATTGGCAGCGACCCGGTACATAGACAAACACTCACCATCCGAATAAGGACGTTTGCACCACCGTGGCCACGTACTCACTCGTTATCCGTCGCTTGATGATCGCGTCACTGACCATCGTCGTCAGCCGCGCCATCACCAGCCCCTTGCTCACGCTGTTCCTGAGCAACAAGCTGGGCCTCAACCAACAGGACGTTGGCTTGCTCCTCGGGATCGCGGTGTTCATCGCAACCCTGCTGGCGCTTTATGGCGGCTATATCATCGACCGCCTGGAAAAACGCCGGCTGCTGATCCTGGCGATGCTCTCCAGCGCCATCGGCTTCGTGCTGCTGACCTTTGCCGAAAATCTCTTCCTGACCACCGCCACCCTGGTGATCACCGAGACCGCGTCAGCCATGTTTCTCATCTGTTCCAAAGCGATCCTCAGCGAAAACCTGCCCATGGGCCAACGAGCCAAGGCGTTTTCCCTGCGCTACACGCTGACCAACATCGGCTATGCCACAGGCCCCATGCTCGGCGTGGTGATTGCCGGGCACTACCCCATCGCACCGTTCCTGATTGCCGGCGGCATCGCTTTCTTCAGCATCTTCCTGATGATAGGCATACCCGGCGATTCAGCGCGGGCACCGGCCATCGGACAATCCCAGAGCTTCCTGAAAACCCTGGTCACCCTGAAAAACGACCGCACCCTGATCATGTTTACGTGTGGTTGCCTACTCAGCACCGTGGTGCACGGGCGCTACACCCTCTACCTGTCGCAATACCTGCTGGTGACCCACGACTCCAGGCGCGCCCTGGAAATCATGGCCGCCCTGCTCGCCTGCAACGCCATCAGCGTGATCCTGTTGCAGTACCAGATCGGCCGGTTCCTCAATCGCGAGAAACTACGCTACTGGATTGCCGCAGGCAGCAGCCTGTTCATCCTTGGGCTGATCGGCTTCAGCCTGGCCGACAGCCTGTTGAGTTGGTGCGTGGCCATGTTCATCTTCACCCTCGGTGAAATGATCATTTATCCGGCGGAATTCCTCTTCGTCGACACCCTGGCCCCTGAGGAGCTACGCGGCAGCTATTACGGTGCGCAGAACCTGGCGGCCCTGGGTGGCGCCCTGAGCCCGGTGATTTGTGGCTATTTATTGATGCACACACCCGCGCCGACGATGTTCTATGCCTTGAGCACGCTGACCGCGCTGGGTGGATTCCTGTGCTTCATGAGTGGTCGTCGGGCGGCGGCTGGGCAGAGATAATCCACTGGAACTGTAGTGAGATGAACCTTCCAACGTCAGGAATGGTGGGTGGTTGCGCTCCCAGCCGCCAACTCCGATCGTCGCGCATCGCGAAAGGCAAACATGAACACCAGCACCACAACCAGAGAGAAAAAGGCCGGGAACAGCCAGATGCTCTGCCACTGATGGCCCGCAGGGGTGGCGTAGTAGTCGGAGACATGGCCCGCGACCCAGAAACCGATCAGCATGCCTACACCGTAGGTGGCCAGGGTTATCAAGCCCTGGGCCGAGCTTCTGAAGCGCTCGGGGGTTTTCGCGTCGGTATAGATCTGCCCGGACACAAAGAAAAAGTCGTAGCAGATACCGTGCAGGGCAATGCCGGTGAACAGCATAAAGGCCAGGTCGGCATTATTGCCGTAGGCGAACAGCACATAGCGCAAGGCCCAGGCCAGCATGCCCATCAGTAACGCGATCTTGATGCCGAAGCGGTGAATGAACAGGGGCAGCAGGAGCATGAACAGGACTTCGGAGACCTGCCCGATGGCCATCTTTGCCGTGGGATTGGTCATGCCGATGTCGGCAAGGAATGGGTTGGCATTCTGGTAATAGAACGCCAGCGGGATGCAGATCAGGATCGAGGCGATGAAAAACACCAGGTAGCTGCGGTCTTTCAACAGGCCCAGGGCATCCAGGCCGAGGATCTGTTTAAAACCGGTTCGAGTTTGCGCCGCTTTCAGCGGTGCCGTACTCGGCAGCGTGAAGCTGTAGACGCCCAGCAGCAGAGACGCCAGGGCCGCCATCAGGAAGGTGTTGCGCAGCGCACCGGAAGCAATCGCCGCTTTGGCGTCCCAGGCAAAGACAAAGCTGATCACCACACCGGCGACAATCCAGCCCACGGTGCCCCACACACGAATGCGCGAAAACTCCAGCGCCGGGTCGCGCATCTGCCGGAAGGCCACCGAGTTGACCAATGCCAGGGTCGGCATGTAGATCATCATGTAGGCGAGCACGTAGGGGTAGAACGCGGAAAAATCTGGCGCCTGATAGAGCTGATAAAGCAACACCGCCCCCACCAGATGCAGCACCGCCAGAATGCGTTCGGCATTGAAAAAACGGTCGGCGATCAGCCCAATCACAAACGGCGCAATGATCGCGCCCCAAGACTGAGTCGAGAACGCCATGCCGATCTGGCCACCGCTGGCGCCCAGTTGGCTGGACAGAAAAGTACCCAGGGTGACGAACCAGCTCCCCCAGATAAAAAACTGCAGAAACATCATCGCGCTCAAGCGCGCACTCATCCACGTCATAACAGTCACCGTCTTGTTTTTATTGAAGGGTGTTATCGAAGAAAAAGGTCCAGCTCAGGCGACGGGTAATCCCAACAAACGCCGGTTGGACGCCGCATCGCTGGCCACGCTGACAAAGTCGTCAAAGGCCTTTTGGCTTCGAGTGATCATATGTTGGCGAATGAACGCTGCACCTTCGGCGGCGCCTTGGGCGGAGTCCTTCAGGCAGCATTCCCATTCCAGCACCGCCCAGCCGCTAAAACCGTATTGTGTGAGCTTGCTGAAGATCGACTTGAAATCGATCTGACCATCACCCAGCGAACGGAAACGTCCCGGGCGTTCAACCCAGCCCTGATAACCGCCATAGACGCCCGAGCGCGCGTCGGGACGGAACTCCGCGTCCTTGACGTGGAACATGCGAATGCGTGAGTGATAACGGTCGATAAAGCCCAGGTAATCCATTTGCTGCAGCAGCAAGTGGCTGGGGTCATAGAGGATTGCCGCACGGGGATGATGATCGACCGCCTCGAGAAAACGCTCGAAAGAGGCACCGTCGTGCAGGTCTTCACCGGGATGGATTTCGTAGCACAGGTCGACACCGGCCTCATCGAAGCAATCGAGGATAGGCAACCAGCGCTTGGCCAGTTCGGCAAAACCTTGCTCTACCAGGCCAGCCGGACGCTGTGGCCAGGGGTACATGAACGGCCAGAGCAAGGCGCCGGAAAAGGTCGCGTGCGCGGTGAGGCCCAGGCGCTGGCTGGCACGCGCAGCCAGCTTCAATTGCTCGATCGCCCACTCGGTGCGCGCCTCGGGTTGGCCGCGCAGATGAGCCGGTGCGAAGTCATCGAACAGCGTATCGAACGCCGGGTGCACGGCCACCAACTGCCCTTGCAGGTGAGTGGACAGTTCGCTGATTTCAACCCCCGCGCTGGCGCACACGGCCTTCAGTTCATCGCAATAGCTCTGGCTTTCGGCTGCGCGCTCAAGATCGATGTAGCGCGTACCCAGCGTCGGCAGTTGAATCGCGCTGTAACCCTGGGAGGCGGCCCATTGGGCGATATTAGCCAGGGTGTCGAAAGGCGCTTCATCGCTGATGAACTGCGCCAGAAATATCCCCGGGCCGCGCAGGCCTTGGGTGGTTGAGGCATTCGCAGTGATGCCGGGCTTTTGCGGGTTCATGGGTTGCACTCCAGAGGGGTCCACTTGGTGTCGCTGTTGTGGCTGGCGATGGCCGCCTCGATAAACGCCATGCCGCGCAGGCCGACCTCGATCCCCGGCACACCCGGGGCGGTATGGCCTTTCACGTCCCCGCGAATGGCCTGGGCAAAATCGCCGTACAGATTGGCCATGGCTTCCAGATAGCCTTCGGGATGGCCGGCAGGCAGGCGCATACGCTGGGTCGCGGCCGCGCACAGCCAGGGCTGTCCGGTGCCGGAACGCAAAACACGCAGCGGTTGCTCCAGTGAGCGATGAATCAGGCTGGCGGGTTGTTCCTGGCGCCATTCAAGGCCGCCCTTGTCGCCGTAGACACGAATGCTCAGCGGGTTCTCTTCCCCCGCGCAGACCTGGCTGGCGATCAGCACACCACTGGCGCCCTGCTCCATCTTGAACAGCATGGCGGCGTCGTCATCCAGTTGGCGGCCCTCAATGTGCACGCCCAACGTGGCGCACAGATGAGTGACGTGTTGATCTGCCACAAACTCCGCCAGGGAAAAGGCATGGGTGCCGATATCGCTAATGCAACCGCCCAGCCCGGAGAACGCCGGCTGCCCGCGCCACTCGGCCTGCTTGTTGCCTTGCCCGGCCACGTCCTGGCTGAGCCAGCCCTGGGGATACTCCACCAACACCTTGCGCACGCTGCCGATGACGCCGCTGCGCACCATCTCCCGCGCTTGCCAGACCATGGGGTAACCGAGGTAGGTATGGGCCAGGCCGTACAGCCCGGAACTGCTGTGCAAGCGAGTGGCAAGGGCCTGCAATTCAGCGAGGTTCAGCGCGGCGGGCTTCTCGCTGAACACATGAAAACCGGCCGCGAGCGCCTCAGCGGCCACCGGCGCGTGAAGATGATTGGGGGTGACGATCACCAGCAGTTCCATGCGCTGCTCGGCCGGTAGAGCGCGCTCGGCTTCAAGCATCGATTGCCAGGTGCTGTAGCGGCGTGATTGCGCCAGGCCCAGGTGCTGACCGGTACGCTGGTTGTTCTCGGGGTCGCGACTGAACGCACCGCAGACCAGTTCAAAGCGTCCATCAAGCCCCGCCGCCTGACGATGGGCCTGGGCAATAAAAGAGCCCTCGCCGCCGCCGACAAAACCCATTCTTATTTTAGGTATCACTGTGCTCATCACTGATCTTCTCGGTTCGAGTCGGCTGGGCGACTGCTTGAGATGAAAATGTAACCGGTTACATTTTTGCGTCAATCTAGGCGCTGTCACGCAGACTGTCAAATAGGGAATCGACACCTGCAAAGATTTCAGCGCAGACCACGCTGCTGTTAAGCTCGCCCGACGCTGAATATGAAGTTGAGGTGGTTTTGTCGAATATCCGTGAAGTTGCCCGGCTTGCCGGTGTCTCGGTGGCCACCGTGTCGCGCACCCTGCAATCCCCCGAACGCGTGCGCCAGGCGACTCGCGACAAGGTCAACGCCGCCGTCGAGCAAGCGGGTTATCGGCCCAACCTGATGGCGGTGCAGTTCCGCTCACGGCGCACCGCCAACCTGGTGATCCTGGTGCCGAAAATTGCCAATACCTTCTTTGCCCAAGTGATCAGCGGCGCACAATCGGCCGCCCAGGCCGCCGGCTACCGACTGCTGCTATGCGATACCCAAGGCCGCGAAGACATCGAGCGCGAGTTCGCCGAACTGGTCTACGCCCACCAGGCCGATGGCGTGATCCAGTTGCGCGCTTACGACCCCTTCCCGGCTGACAGTGCTGAACTGCCACCGATGGTCAATGCCTGTGAAGTCATCCAGGGCGGACGCCACCCCAGCATCAGCCTCGACAACCAGGCGGCCGCCAAGGCCATGACTGAACACTTGATTGGCTTGGGCCATCGGCGGATCGGCCTGATCAAGGGCCCTCGAAGCAGTCCCCTGACCCAGGATCGAGTAGCCGGTTACCAGGCCGCTCTCGATCAGGCAGGCATTCCCAGCGACCCGGAGATCATCTGCCACGGTGACTTCAGCTTGCGCGCCGGCTACGACGGCGCCGCCACCTTGCTGGCGATGGCGGACCGCCCGACAGCGCTGTTTTGTGAGAACGACGAGATGGCCATAGGTGCGCTCAAGCGCATCAAGGACGCCGGCCTGCGGGTGCCGGAAGATATTTCTTTAGTAGGCTTCGACGATATTCCGCTGGCGCAATACTGTGATCCGCCGCTGACCACCATTGCCCAGCCCGCCGAAGGCTTTGGCCGCAGGGCTGTGGAGATGCTAATCAACCTGATCGAGAAAAAACCCAATCCGCAGCAGCATGTGACCCTGCCGTTTGAACTGACGATACGTGAGAGCACGGCGGCGCCTTCGGTGGGACAAGCAGGCTCTGAGGACTGAGAGGGTAAATCCCCTTTGTTGTGTGTTAGCGAGGATTATTCGCCTTTAGCCACACTGTATTGGATTTACCTGTGATTCAGCCCGACCGGGTCAGTCGAACACCCGCCTGCTTCTGGCACCCTACGCCCTCCTCACTCCTCCTCATCAATCTGATCCAGATAATCAACCTCATCATCTTCTTCGTCATCCGCATCAAGAATGCCCTGAGCGTCGGCTTCGCCCCAGGGTTCGTCATCGTGGAATTCTTGATCAAGCAGGTGATCGTGCTCGGGCTCGGGGATATCTCGTTCTTCGCTCATGGCTTTTCGAATCAACAGAAGGAAAAGCGGACTGTATAGGCAGATCCCTTCCTTCAGTCAACGCGCGAAGCCTGGCGAGGTCGGGGGCAGAATACACAAGAGCCCGGTGACGCGAGGTTGTACCAATCGCAAATTGGATCCCAATTATCATAGGTGACCGATAATCGAACATCTTTTAATACCTTTAACTATCTGTTTTTAATGGTTTTTTTAATTCTTATAAGAAGAAATCCAAACAAAATCCAAAAACCACCCCTTCTCAATGGATCCATAACTTGATTGACTTGCACCCCTCGGTGTCAGGCGTCGCGCCTGCCCGCTGATAAAAATAACAAGGGTGTCGAGATGAATGACTGCTCAATCGGGCTCAAGCTTCGGCTTGCAGCCACCTGTGTGTGCCTGATGCGTTTTGCCTTTACCCTGCCCCACGCCGAGGGTCGGTCATGAGTATCGACCTGAAGAAAGTCGTCGATGACGGCCCGATGGCCCGCTTCCAGTGGCTGGCCATCGGCATCTGCATTGTCCTGAACATGATCGATGGCTTCGACGTACTGGTGATGGCCTTCACCGCCTCCTCAGTGTCTGCCGAATGGGCGTTGAACGGCGCGCAAGTCGGGCTGCTGTTAAGTGCCGGGCTGTTTGGCATGGCGGCGGGATCGCTGTTTATTGCGCCCTGGGCGGATCGCTTCGGCCGCGTGCCGTTGATCCTGTTTTGCCTGCTGCTTTCGGGCGTCGGCATGCTGTTGTCGTCGCTGAGCCAGACGCCGCTGCAACTGGCGTTGTTGCGCGGCCTGACCGGCCTGGGCATCGGCGGCATTCTGGCCAGCAGCAACGTGATTGCCAGTGAGTTTGCCAACAAGCGCTGGCGCGGGCTGGCGGTGAGTCTGCAATCCACCGGCTATGCCCTGGGTGCGACCCTGGGCGGGCTGTTGTCGGTGTGGTTGCTGACCCACTTTGGCTGGCGTTCGGTGTTCATTTTTGGCGGCGCCGTGACCCTGGCGGTGATTCCCCTGGTGCTGCTGTTCTTGCCCGAATCGCTGGACTTCCTGATCACCCGTCGCCCGGTCAATGCCCTGGCGCGGATCAATCGCCTGGCCGCCCGCCTAGGTCAGCCAGCACTGGGCGAACTGCCCTTGATCCCTTCGACGCCGAACGCCGGCAAGGGCCGCCTGGCCCAGTTGCTCGCACCTGAATCGCGACGCACCACCCTGCTGATCTGGCTGCTGTTCTTCCTGGTGATGTTCGGCTTCTACTTTGTCATGAGCTGGACGCCGAAGCTGCTGGTGGCTGCCGGCTTGTCGGCGCAACAGGGGATCAGCGGCGGCGTGCTGTTGAGCGTCGGCGGGATCTTCGGTGCGGCACTGATTGGCGCCCTGGCCTCGCGCTGGCGCCTGACCCGGGTGTTGGCGCTATTCATGCTGATCTCCGCGGTCTTGCTGGTGCTGTTTGTCGGCTCGGCGTCTTCGGTGTCGATGGCCCTCGGCCTCGGCCTGCTGATCGGGTTGTTCGTCAACGGTTGTGTGGCGGGTCTTTACGCGCTGTCGCCGATTGTCTACGACGCTTCGGTGCGCACCACCGGGGTCGGCTGGGGCATTGGCATCGGGCGTATCGGCGCGATCCTCTCGCCAACCGTTGCCGGTGTGCTGCTCGACAGCGGCTGGCAACCCCTGCACCTGTATGGCGTGTTTGCCGTGGTGTTCGTGATTGCCGCCATCGTTCTGCTGCAGTTGCGTCCCGGCACTCAGGCGCAGCCGAGCAGCGAACTCAGCCGGGCCTGATCCCCTGCAAAACCGGTAGCGAGGGCCGTGCTCTCGCTACCCACTTCATCCTCCAGGAATACAACAATAATGACTGTCCTCCCCCTCCCTCCCCGGGCCTTGCTCGGCGGTGCAATCGCCCTTGCCTTGAGTTCCTCGGTAAACGCCGAAACCGGTGGCTTCCTCGAAGACGCAAAGACCAGCCTGACCCTGCGCAATTACTACTTCAATCGCGACTTCAACGATTCTGGCGCGAGTAAAAGCAAGATCGAAGAATGGGCCCAGGGCGCGATCCTCAAGTTCAGTTCCGGCTACACCCCAGGCGTGGTCGGCTTCGGCCTGGACGGCATCGCCATGCTCGGCGTCAAGCTCGACAGCGGCCCACAACGCAGCGGTTCGGAACTGCTGCCGGTGCACGACGATGGTCGCGCCGCCGACAACTACGGACGTGCCGGACTGGCAGCAAAAATGCGCGTGTCGCAGACCGAGCTGATGCTTGGCGAGCTGATGCCGGATGTGCCGCTGCTGCGCTACGACGACGGCCGCCTGCTACCACAGACTTTCCAGGGCGGCATGCTGGCGTCCCGCGAGCTGTCGGGGCTGAACCTGCAGGGCGGTCGTTACACCGCCGTCAGTCTGCGCAACTCGTCGAACATGCAGGACCTCTCGGCCTGGGCCGCGCCCACCGTGATGTCCGACGGTTTCAACTATGTCGGCGCCGAATACCGCTTCAACGCGCAACAGACCCTGATCGGCGCCTGGCACTCGCAGCTCGAAGACATCTACCAGCAAAGCTATCTGAACCTGCTGCACAAACAGACCTTTGGCGCCTGGACCCTCGGCGCCAACCTCGGCTACTTCATCGACAAGGACGATGGCAGTGCGCGAATCGGCGAAGTGCAGAGCCATACCGCCTACGGCCTGTTCTCCGCCAACCTCGGTGGCCATACCCTGTACCTCGGGCTGCAAAAGGTCAGCGGCGACACCGGCTGGATGTCGGTGTATGGCAGCAGCGGCCGGACCCTGGGCAACGACATGTTCAACGGCAATTTCAGCAACGCTGACGAGCGCTCCTGGCAGGCGCGGTATGACTACAACTTCGCCGCCATGGGCATCCCCGGCCTGCAACTGATGACCCGCTACGGTCACGGTGAAAACGCCACGACCAAGGCCGGCAGCAACGGCAAGGAATGGGAACGGGATACCGAAGTCAGCTACACCCTGCAAAGCGGCGCGCTGAAAAACCTCAGCCTGCGCGTCAACAACGCCACCAACCGTCGCAGCTTCAACAGCGACTTCGATCAGACCCGGGTCATTGTCAGCTACCCCCTGTCGTTCTGATCCTCCCGCCAGGGGCGCACACCGCCCCTGCATCTCCTTGCCGACCTGCGTTACTATGGCCAATCCCTTTCTGGAAGTCGCCTGCATGAGCAAACCGGGTCAAATGGTGCTGGTCGCACTGCGCAAAATGATCGCCTCGGGCGAACTGGCCGCCGGCGAGCGGCTGATGGAAATCCCCACCGCAGAGCGTTTCGGCGTCTCGCGTATGCCAGTGCGCATGGCCTTCGTCACCCTTGAGCAGGAAGGCTTGCTGGTGCGCCATGGCGGACGGGGTTATCAGATACGTTCAGTGAGTGCCGACGACATCGCCGGCGCCGTGGAGGTGCGCGGCGTACTGGAAGGCCTGGCAGCACGGCAGAGCGCCGAGCGCGGCTTGAGCGAAGAAGCACAGGCGGCCTTGCGCGAATGCCTGGTGCAGGGTGATGCGTTGTTCGACAAGGGCTTCGTCACCGAAGAGGACATCGAAGCCTTTCATGACCTCAACATGCGCTTTCATCAAGTGATCGTCGACAGCAGCGCCAACCCGGCGATTGCCGAAGCGCTGGCGCGCAACGACCATCGCCCCTTCGCCTCAGTGTCGGCGCTGGCGATCGATCGTCAGGACATGGCGCGGGAATACCGGCGCTTCAACTTTGCGCACATGCAGCACCACTCGGTGTTCGACGCACTGGTCAGCCGCCAGGGCGCACGCGCGGAAGCGATCATGCGCGAACACGCCAACGCCACCCTGCGCTACGCCGAGGTGTTCGGCGCAATCGGCAACAACGAGCGACTGAAAGTCATCGCTCGTGGTGAATGACTCTGAGGATTAGATGTCGAGCACCAGCAGCGCCGATTTGGACCGCGAGCAGCATGGCGTGAACTGATCATTGGCCGCCTGCTCTTCCTCGGTGAGGAACAGGTCACGGTGATCGGGCACCCCTTCCAGCACACGGGTCAGGCAGGTGCCGCAAATGCCCTGCTCACAGGACAGGGCAATCTCCACCCCATGACTCTCCAGCACTTGCACCACGGTCTTGTCCGCCGGAATATCGAACACCTGCCCGCTGCTGCCCAGCTTCACCTGGAACGCGCCATCGCCTGCCGTGTCCACCGGTGCGGCGGCAAAGTATTCGCGATGCAGTTGAGCCTCGCCCCAGCCCTGGGCCTTGGCGCTGTCGAGCACGTGCTGCATGAACCCCGCAGGACCGCAGACATACAGGTGCAGGTCCGCCCGTGGATTGGCCAGGACTTTGGCGGCATCCAGGCGCGAATCGGCGTCTTCATCGAAATGCAGGTGCACCCGGTCGGCGAAGGCAGCGCCCTTGAGTCGCTCGACAAAGGCCGCCCGCTCGCTGGAACGCGCACAGTAATGCAGCTCGAAATCTGCACCGCTGGCAGCCAGGTGTTCGGCCATGCACAGGATCGGGGTGATGCCGATACCACCGGCGAACAACAGACTGCGCGCCCCTTCCGGCACCAGCGGGAACAGGTTACGCGGCTCGCTGATGAACAGCCGGTCACCGTTGTTGATCTGCTCGTGCATGCTCTGCGAGCCACCGCGCGAAGCGGCGTCCTTGAGCACGCCGATCTGGTAGCGGTGGCGCTCTTGCGGGTGATTGCACAGCGAGTACTGGCGGATCAAGCCGCCGGGCAGGTGCACGTCGATATGCGAGCCGGCGCTGAAGCCGGGCAGCTCCCCGCCTTGCGCGCAGATCAGCTCGTAGCTGCAGATATCCAATGCTTCGTTGTGCCGGGATTTGACGACGACTTCAATCATGACGCACCTTCAAGACCGGCCACCGCAGTGGCCGTAGACAAGATCAATGGGATTCACCGGGCCTGACGCTGCAGGCTAGTTGGCCGTGGCAATCAGCTCGACAGCCGGCGCGCGTTCGCGGGCGATGATGCGTTCCAGCACCCGTCGCGATTGCACGCCACCGGCATCGATATTGAGCTTGAGGAGGTTGCGCTGAGGGTTGGCCAGCAGGTTTTTTTGCTGCTGTTCGAGCATGTCCAGGTCTTCGCTGAAGATTTTGCCCTGGCCCTCGCGGATGGTCGCAGTCAGCGCATCGTCCTGCGGATTGAAATTGCGTGCCATGCCCCAGAAGTACCAGATCGAGGTCTCGGTTTCCGGGGTGATGAAGTCGACCACAATGCTCGACGCCTTATGCTGCGGCTCGGCGTGGTAGCCGCCCTTGCCGGCGTGAGCCACACCCACTTCGATCAACACGTGGCTGGGCGGACTGAAACGGCAGATCTGCCAGCGGTCCACCGGCACATCGTCGGCCAGGTTGTTGCCGCGCAGGGCCATACGCCAGAACGGCGGCGCCATGATGTTTTCCATGTGCCGTGCAGTGACCACCTCGTCGCCCTCGACCGTGGTCACTGGCGCCACTTCATCGATCTCTTTCTGGCCGATGCTCGAGGCATGCACGTAGGTTTCGTGGGTGAGGTCCATCAGGTTGTCGATCATCAGGCGATAGTCGCAATTGATGTGGAACAGCCCGCCACCGTAGGCCCACTCGTCGCTGACCGCCCATTCCAGGTGATGGATCAGCGCCGGATCAGCCTGGTCCTGCTCGCCCGGCCAGACCCAGATGAAACCGTAGCGCTCGACCACCGCGTAGGTCTTGTTGCACGGAAAACCGCGCACGCGCTGGCCCGGCATTTCCACGGTCTTGCCGTCGCAGCCCATGACCAGGCCGTGGTAGCCACAGACCAGGTTGCCGTTCTCGACATAACCCAGCGACAGCGGCGCACCACGGTGTGGGCAGAAATCTTCGACGGCGGCCACCCGGCCTTCCTGACCGCGATAGAAAACGATTTTCTCACCACAGATCTGCCGGCCCAGGGGCTTGTCAGCGATCTCGTCGGGGGTGCAGGCGACATACCAAGTGTTCTTTGGATACATGGGACTCTCCGGGACAGGCTTGTTTTTATGGATCCATTTAAAGCGTTGAAACGGATTCAAGTCAAGGTATTTGCGCTTAAACTGGCTTTAGTGGATCCATTACAGCTTTTTTAGTCTTTATCCAGGCCCACCATCCGGCGCCGACTGATTGTTGCAACCCGTCGGTATTGACTACGTAGGGGACAGTTTTGAACTGAACCGCTTCAGCGCCTGCCTCGATAATCGTTAGCTCACTGACGAACTGTCGAGGTCAAGCATGACGAGTACCACTGCGCAACAAGTAAGCCCCGCCACGCTAAGGCGAGTGATCGTGGCCGCGGGTATCGGCAATTTCGTCGAGTGGTTCGACTTTGCTGTCTATGGGTTTCTCGCCACCACCATCGCCCAGCAATTCTTCCCCAGCGGCGATCCCAGCGCGGCGCTGCTGAAGACCTTTGCGGTGTTCGCTGTAGCTTTTGCGTTTCGGCCTCTAGGCGGGATTTTCTTCGGCATGCTGGGTGACCGGATTGGTCGCAAGCGCACCCTGGCGATGACCATTCTGCTGATGGCGGCGGCCACCACCTTGATCGGTTTGCTGCCCACCTATGCCGCAATCGGTGTCGCGGCACCGATCCTGCTGTCGCTGATCCGTTGCGCCCAGGGCTTTTCCGCCGGCGGCGAGTACGCCGGGGCCTGTGCCTATCTGATGGAGCACGCGCCGAACGATAAACGCGCCTGGTACGGCAGCTTCATTCCGGTGTCGACCTTTTCCGCATTCGCTGCAGCCGCAGTGGTGGCCTACGCCCTCGAGGCGTCGTTATCCGCCGAAGCCATGGGCAGTTGGGGCTGGCGCCTGCCGTTCCTGATTGCCGCGCCCTTGGGTCTGGTGGGGCTTTACCTGCGCTGGAAACTGGATGAGACCCCGGCGTTCCAGGCGGTGACCGAAGAGCATGCCGTCGCCCACTCGCCCCTCAAGGAAACGTTGCGTAACCATGCTGGGGCAATGTGCTGCCTGGGCGCATTCGTCTCGCTCACGGCGTTATCGTTCTATATGTTCACCACCTACTTCGCGACCTACCTGCAAGTGGCCGGAGGCCTGAGTCGCGCAACGGCGTTGCTGGTGTCGCTGATTGCCTTGCTGTTTGCTGCCGCGATCTGCCCGCTGGCCGGGCTGTACTCGGACCGGGTCGGCCGCCGAATGACTGTCGTGACCGCCTGCGTCCTGTTGATCGTGGCGGTGTATCCGGCATTTATGCTGGCCAGCTCCGGCTCGTTCGCCGCATCGGTGGTCGGCGTCATGCTGCTGGCGGTCGGCGCGGTATTGTGCGGCGTGGTCACCGCCGCCCTGCTCTCGGAAACCTTCCCGACCCGCACCCGGTACACCGCCTCGGCCATCACCTACAACATGGCCTACACCCTCTTCGGCGGCACCGCGCCGCTGGTGGCGACCTGGCTGATCAGCACCAGCGGCAGCAACTTGTCGCCGGCGTTTTACTTGATTGCGATTGCCTTATTGGCACTGGCGGGTGGGTTGGCACTGCCGGAAACGTCGCGGATTTCCCTGCATGAGGTAGCGGGCGACCATAAAAGAACAGGCGCCAAGGCCAGGGTCGTCAACACCTGACCCGGCAGGTTGGGGGCCTATCCAGCCCCCCAACCGTTAACGTTTTCGTTGATATTTTGCGGATTTTCCGTCAACAGGAATGACAGGCCGATCGTCATGGATCGCAGCAGAACAACGCAATGGCAACACCTGTAGCCACTCACACGCCGATCACCTGTTCCTCGAATCCCAAGGGCTGCACTGCAGCCGTCAGGTACAACTGCTTGAAATGCTCGCAATCCATGGCCTTGGCGAACAGCCAGCCCTGGGCATACTTGACGTGGTTGGCCCGCAGGTAGTCGAGTTGCTGCACGGTCTCGACGCCCTCGGCCACCAGGTCCAGATGCAGGGCACGGCCCATTTCGATGACGTGGGTGACCAGTGGCGCCGACTGTTGCGCCTGGCTGATGCGGTCGATAAAGGAGCGGTCGATCTTCAGCACATCGAGCGGCAATTGCTGCAGGTATTGCAGGCTCGAATAACCGGTGCCGAAGTCGTCCAGCGCCACGACGAAGCCGGCCTCGCGGGCCTGTTCGATGGTTCTGCTGGCCGCCGCCGGATCGATGAAGCTGCGCTCCGTGACCTCCAGCCAGATCTGCGCGGGCAGCACGTTGGCGTGCTGGATCTGCCGCTGCAGGATTGGCAGGAAGCGTCCGGAGCAGACATCCGAGGCAGCCAGGTTTATTGCGACATGCAGGGCTCGGTCACGCACCAGCAACGGCCCCAGGTCATCGATGATGGCGTGAATCAGTTGATCGGTGATCGGCTGGATCAGCCCGCTGGCCTCGGCCAAGGGGATGAACAGGTCCGGCGCGACGATCTCGCCGCCCGGTTTGCGCCAGCGAATCAGCGCTTCGGCGCCAATGCAGCGGCGGCTGGCGATGTCGAAAATCGGTTGGTAATAGACGATAAACTCCTGGCGACGCACCGCCCGCTCCAGCGCAGCCAGGGGCGACAGGCCACGGCGCCAGGCGCGTATCACCAGGGTCAGCAGCCCCGCCGCGCCGAGCAAGCCCAGGGGCAGCAGGTACAACTGGTTCCTCCAGAAGCTGCGTAGCAGGAATTCCCGAGGGATGGCCGCCAGTACGCTGAGGTTAGGCTGCGGGACCAGGGTGTAGAGGAATCCGTCCTTGAGGCCGTGAGTCGGGCCTTGGTGCACCAACGCCAGAAAGTGCGCGGTCGTCGAATCGGTTGGCCCCAGCAGGCGCCCCTGTTTGCTGGCGATGGCGACACGGATTCCATCATCGAGTGTCACCTCGCGAAACTGCTCGGGATCCACCAGCACATTGAACGCGGCGTACTGCAGGGCCAGCATCGGTTTCAGGCCCTCGCTCTCGGGCGGGGCATCGATGGACACCCTGACGCCGTCCTCGGTGATGAAATCGTGGGGCAACACCTGCGACCTGGGGGGCGTGGCGCCCCACGAGGTACAGGCAAACACATCTTCCTCGTAGCCCACCGATTCGACCGAAAAGCTGTTCATCGCGACGATGCGCATCTGCTCGATACCCTCCGGTGAACAGGGCTGCAGGTCAGTCAGGGCGACGTCCTTCAGGGCCCGGGAGGCCAGGTCCAGGGTCTGGCTGGCGCGCTGCGAAGCAATCTGCGCCAGCGTCACCAGGCGTTCCTGGGCCGCGAAAACCGTCAACCACCAACCGATCATGGCGCTGATTGCCAGCGGCACCAGCACGGCCAGCACACTGAGGAACATGCCGCGCAGTTTGACTCTGGAGCGTTTCATGGGACCTTCCTGGACCGCGGGATTGCCGGTCTACTTGACCTGGAATTCGATGCTGTAGGGCACCGTCGTACCTCGGCGCGCGGTGGCGCGAGGCTGATACACCTGCACGCTGTACTGCCCGGAGGCCGGCAGTTCGGCACTCCAGTCGCCGCCCACATAACCGCTGCCCAGCGCCGTCGCGGCACCTGGCTCACTGCCCGGGGCAAAGACATTGAAATTGGCGTTGTTGCTGCCGCTGATGCGCACGCTCATGTGCTGCCCGGCCTTGGCGCCGAGGGTATAGCGCACGCTGTCGTAGCCGCTGAAGGTGCCCTTGAGTACGGCACTGGAGGCGCCCTTGGCGAAGTTCACCGGGACCGTGGTGACGTTGTCCCCGGCGAGCACCAGTCTGGAGACGGACGCCGCGAGGACCAGGGAAAGCAAGCGTGCAGGTTTCATGAGGTCGATTCCATTGGATGAGCACTAGTTGAAGTTCTGCGTGTTGTATTTTTCGCAACCGCCTGCGCCCTGACGAGGGAAAAATCAGTCAGTGCTTGTAGGAAAATGACTACACGGATCAAGCTGCCATGCTAAAAGTGATGGGCAACGTCTTGGAGTTGACTGATGGCACGGATTCTCATCGCAGACGAACACCCGATGACCCGGCTCGCGCTTCGCCTGCTGCTGCAGGAACAACTGCACAGCATCGTCGGCGAGGCACGCGACGGCCTTGAAGCCTTGAGTCTGGCCACCAGCCTGAGGCCTGACTTACTGATCATCGATCTCGATCTGTCCCGCATTACCGGCCTGGACGTCATCAGCCACCTGCGTGCGCGCGGTGTGCAACAGCCCATCCTGGGGTTCAGCACCCAGGACTCGCGGCATTTCGTCAGCCGTTTCCTACAGGCCGGCGCTTCCGGTTTCGTCAGCAAGCACCAGGAACCCGATGTGCTCAAGGAAGCCATCACCGTGCTGCTGCGTGGCCAGACTTACTTCTCCAGCGAACTGCTGGGCAGCGTCCACCGCAACAGCCTGCAAGAGAATGATGCCGAGCGCATCGCCACCCTTTCCAATCGCGAATTGAGCGTGCTCAGTCTGCTCGCCAGTGGGTACAGCAACCAGCAGATTGCCAACGAACTGACCATTGGCGAGAAATCGGTCAGCACCTATCGCGCACGATTGCGGGCCAAGCTCAACTTGCACAACATGCTCGACCTGTTCGATTTTGCCCGGCGCAACCGCCTTGCCGCGCCCGCCAGTCAGTTGCACGCGCCCGTTGCCGAACACAGCGAAGACACCGAGATGTGGCGCTCCATGGTGCAGAGCCTGCCTGCCGCCTTCTACGTACGGGATACCGAGGCGCGCCTGGTTTACGCCAATCCGGCGCACCTTGCGATGTACCACGCGCAACTGGAACAGATCCTCGGCACCCTGACCACCGAAGTCGATTGGTACAAGCCTGGCGACGCGCGCAACATGCTGCTGTTCCTGCAGCGCGCCATCGCCGAGGAGCGCGCCTTCGACAAAGACATCGAGCTGAGCATCCACGGCCAGCGCCGGGTCCTGCACCACTGGGGCACGCCGTACCGCGACGCGCAAGGCCAGATGCTCGGGATGATCTGCTGCAGCACCGATATCACCCGGCGCTACGAACAACTCGACGCCCTGCGCGCCCGAGCCGAAAGCGCGGAACTGGCCCAGCGGCAACTGCTGGAATTGCTCGACAGTGTCAGCCAGCAAATGACCGCGGGACTGGCGGAACTCGGGGCGGCCCTTGCGGCTGACGGCAGCCAACTGCCCTCCCAAGCCAGCGAACAGCTGCGAGATTTGCAGGGCCATCTGCAGCAGTTGCAGCGTGCACTGCACACACCGGAGCCTGCTGATCAGGCGACGATCAGGACAGACCTCGTGGAACTGACCGTGCAGGTGTTGCGCGACTTGCGCGGGCGGGCGGAGCAAAAGCACATCAGCCTGTTCCTCGACAGCGACAACCTGTCCCGCTCCAGTGTCATGGCCGACCGCGCACGCCTGCATGAACTGTTGTGCCACCTTGGCCGCTATGCCATCGACCTGAGCCCGGCCGGCGAAGTGCGGCTGAGCCTCGCCTGCACCGCGAAGCAGACTCACCTCGGCGTGCGCATGACCTTTCGCGGCAGCCCCGAACCCAGCACCGAGCCGCAGCGCGCCTATTCCCTGACGGAACTCACCCGCGAGGCAAGCACGGCCGAGCAACCCCGCAATCGCCTCGACCTCAACCTCGCCCGCCACCTGGCCAGCCAACTGGGCGCCGAACTGCAGGTCACCCATCTGCCGGAACAAGGCCTGAGCGCTACCCTGCATTTGTTGTTGCCGATAGCGCCCGTGTAGGAGCGAGCTTGCTACGGGCGGCGTTGCGACGAAAAACCTGAGGGCGCCGCACGTATCCAGCCAGCCCAGGTAGCGAAAAAACCCATCCCAGCAGATAGCCGGTACGGCAAAACGCTTGCAAAAAGTTTGGTATACCATAATATGTCATTCCATAGGCCGAACAGTCGCAGCGACTCGACGGACCTTCTGCTCCCGATAGGCGGGCACTCAAAGCCCCGCTCATAAACACAACAATGAGGGCGTAAAAATGGTGTTGAACAAACGTGTCACCGCAGTGCTGTTCGCCGGCCTGCTGAGCGCGACCAGCCAAGCGTTGATGGCCGCTGAAAGCGTCAACTTCGTCAGCTGGGGCGGGAGTACCCAGGATGCGCAGAAGCAGGCCTGGGCCGACCCGTTCAGCAAGGCCAGCGGCATCACCGTGGTCCAGGACGGCCCGACCGACTACGGCAAACTCAAGGCCATGGTCGAGAGCGGCAACGTGCAGTGGGACGTGGTCGACGTTGAGGCCGACTTCGCCCTGCGCGCCGCCGCCGAAGGCCTGCTCGAACCCCTCGACTTCAACGTCATCGACCGCAGCAAGATCGACCCGCGTTTCGTCTCCGATCACGGCGTCGGCTCGTTCTTCTTTTCCTTCGTCCTCGGCTACAACGAAGGCAAGCTGGGCGCCAAAAAGCCCCAGGACTGGACTGCGCTGTTCGACACCAAGACCTACCCCGGCAAACGCGCTCTCTACAAATGGCCCAGCCCCGGCGTGCTCGAGTTGGCGCTGCTGGCCGACGGCGTAGCGGCCGACAAGCTGTATCCGCTGGATCTGGATCGCGCCTTCAAGAAACTCGACACCATCAAAAAAGACATCGTCTGGTGGGGCGGCGGCGCGCAGTCGCAACAGCTGCTGGCCTCGGGCGAAGCGAGCATGGGCCAGTTCTGGAACGGCCGCATCCACGCCCTGCAAGAAGACGGCGCGCCGGTTGGCGTGAGCTGGAAACAGAACCTGGTCATGGCCGATATCCTGGTCATCCCCAAGGGCTCGAAAAACAAGGACGCGGCCATGAAGTTCCTGGCCAACGCCAGCAGCGCCAAGGGTCAGGCCGACTTCTCCAACCTCACCGCCTATGCGCCGGTCAACGTCGACAGCGTGGCGCGCCTGGATTCGGTACTGGCGCCCAACCTGCCAACGGCCTACGCCAAGGACCAGATCACTCTTGATTTCGCGTACTGGGCCAAAAACGGCCAGGCCATCGCGACACGGTGGAACGAATGGCTGGTCAAATGAAAATGACGGTTCCTGCATCCCGTCCATCCACGTCTGCCGGGAGCGCCGCTGGCGCTGCCGGCCAGGCCTCTGCGATGAATCAATCACCGACCCTGGCCCAGCGCTGGCGCGGTTCTAGCAACCTGCTCCCGGCGCTGCTGTTCCTCGGCCTGTTCTTTCTCGCGCCACTGATCGGCCTGCTGCTGCGTGGCGTGCTGGAGCCGGTGCCGGGGCTGGGCAACTACGAGCAACTGTTCGCCAACTCGGCCTATGCCCGGGTCCTGCTCAACACCTTTTCGGTGGCCGGCCTGGTGACCATTTTCAGCCTGTTGCTGGGCTTTCCGCTGGCCTGGGCAATCACCCTGGTGCCCCGGGGCTGGGGACGCTGGATCCTCAACATCGTGCTGCTGTCGATGTGGACCAGCCTGCTGGCCCGCACCTATTCCTGGCTGGTGCTGCTGCAAGCCTCGGGAGTGATCAACAAGACCCTGATGGCCCTGGGCATCATCGATCAGCCGCTGGAAATGGTGCATAACCTGACCGGCGTGGTGATCGGCATGAGCTACATCATGATCCCGTTCATCGTGCTGCCGTTGCAGGCGACCATGCAGGCCATCGACCCGATGATCCTGCAGGCCGGTTCCATCTGCGGTGCCAGCCCCTGGACCAACTTCTTCCGGGTGTTCCTGCCGCTGTGCCGGCCGGGGCTATTTTCCGGCGGGCTGATGGTGTTCGTGATGTCCCTCGGTTACTACGTGACCCCGGCCCTGCTCGGCGGCGCGCAGAACATGATGCTGCCCGAGTTCATCATTCAGCAGGTGCAGTCGTTCCTCAACTGGGGCCTGGCCAGCGCCGGCGCCGCGTTGCTGATCGTGATCACCCTGGTGCTGTTTTACTTCTACCTGAAGCTGCAACCGGAATCCCCGGTTGGCGCCAGTAACGCGAGGTAAGCCGTCATGCTCCTGACTCCCAATGCGATGAGCCGGCGGATGCGCTTCGGCCTATACGCCACCACCGGTTTGATCGGCCTGTTCCTGCTGCTGCCGATCGTGTTTATCGTCCTGCTGTCGTTCGGTTCCTCGCAATGGCTGGTGTTCCCGCCTCCGGGCTGGACCCTGAAATGGTACGGCCAGTTCTTCTCCAATGCCGACTGGATGAACGCCGCCATGGCGAGCCTCAAGGTGGCGCTGCTGACCACCTTCTTTGCGGTCGCCCTCGGCCTGCCGACCGCCTTCGCCCTGGTGCGCGGGCGCTTTCCCGGCCGGGAAATGCTCTACGGCCTGTTCACCCTGCCGATGATTGTGCCGCTGGTGATCATCGCCGTGGCGGTTTACGCGCTATTCCTGAAACTGGGGTACACCGGGACCATGTTCGCCTTTGTGGTCAGCCACGTGATCGTCGCGTTGCCATTCACCATTATCTCGATCATCAACTCGCTGAAGCTGTTCGACCAGTCGATCGAAGACGCCGCCGTCATCTGCGGCGCCTCGCGGTTGCAGGCGGTGTTCAAGGTGACCTTTCCGGCGATCCGCCCGGGCATGGTCGCCGGCGCCCTCTTCGCCTTCCTCGTGTCCTGGGATGAAGTGGTGCTCAGCGTAATGATGGCCAGCCCGACCCTGCAAACCCTTCCCGTGAAAATGTGGACCACCCTGCGCCAGGACCTGACCCCGGTGATCGCCGTCGCTTCGACGCTGCTGATCGGCCTTTCGGTATTGGTCATGGTGATCGCCGCCGCCCTTCGCCGGCGCAACGAAATCAGCGCCTGAGCGCAGAGGAGTACGACATGAGTGCAGTGATCAAAGACAGCGCCCGGCACAACGACCAGCCACTGGTCAGCCTGCGTAACCTGAACAAGCACTACGGCGACTTTGCCGCCGTGGACAATATCTCGCTGGACATCAAGGACGGTGAGTTCCTGACCTTCCTCGGCTCCAGTGGCTCGGGCAAAAGCACCACCCTGTCGATGCTCGCCGGCTTTGAAACGCCGAGCAGCGGCGAGATCCTGGTCAACGGCCAGTCGCTGGTCAACGTGCCACCGCACAAACGCGACATCGGCATGGTGTTCCAGCGTTACTCGCTGTTCCCCCATCTGTCGGTGCGCGACAACATCGCCTTCCCTTTGCAGATTCGCAAACTGGCGGCCGCTGAACGCGAGCGCCGGGTCGACGCGATGCTCAAGCTGGTGCAACTGGACAAATTTGCCCATCGCCGCCCTTCGCAACTGTCCGGCGGTCAGCAACAGCGGGTGGCCATCGCCCGTGCACTGGTCTACGAACCACGCATCCTGCTGATGGACGAACCCCTCGGCGCGCTGGACAAGAAACTTCGCGAAGACCTGCAGGACGAACTGCGCCAGCTGCACCGGCGCCTGGGCATCACCATCGTCTACGTGACCCACGACCAGGAAGAAGCCATGCGCCTGTCGCAACGCATCGCAATCTTCAGCCACGGCAAAATCGTCGGCCTGGGCAGCGGCTACGACCTGTACCAGAACCCACCGAACGCCTTTGTCGCCTCGTTCCTCGGCAACTCCAACTTCCTCCGGCTCAAGGCCCAGGGCAACGCGGCGGCCTCCTTCGAAGGCCAACCGCTGTCGATCCGCCTGACCGCCGGCCTGCAGACCGAGCAGGATGTCCTGCTGATGGTCCGCCCGGAAAAAGCCCTGGCCCTGAGCGTCGCCCAGGCCGCCGAAGAACCGCTGGCCGCCGGCTGGAACGAAGTCTCGGCGAAAGTGGTGGAAGTGTTGTTCCTCGGTGAAAGCCAGACCTGCAGCGTGGTGACGTCCGGCGGCACCTCGATGACCGTCAAGGCGCTGTCCGCTGCCGGCATGCCGCTCAAGGCCGGAGATCCGGTGCGGGTGCGCTGGGCCACGGCGGATGCCTGTGTGTACACCGAATGGGCGGAAAGCGATTTGAACAAGGCCGCTGGGGCGCATTGATTGTTTGCTGGCTGAGCGTTAGCCAAGTGTCACCCTCGGGTCATCGCAACGTCGGGTTGCGGTGGCCTTTTTTTTCGTGTGGTGGGTGCATTTTTGAACTGTAGGTGTTGCCCGGGCGGCGTTCCGTTGCTCGCGATGGCATTTTTCCGGTGTACATATTCAATCCCTGCAGTAACGCTCTACTGGAGGCGCTAGCCTGCTGGCGATGGTCGTTAACGATGACGCAGTTGTCCTGAATACGCGCGGCGGTCTCAGGCTCTTCGCGAGCAGGCTCGCTCCTACAGGTGCAGAAAATCGACGCCCTGGGCAAGCTCACCGGCGGCATCGCCCATGCCCTCAACCGCCAACCCTCCCTTGACGATGGCATGCAGATGCTGGTCAAGCCGTTCCAGATCAGCGAACGGCTGGTCAAGGTCCGCGACGCCCTCGCTGAGGCCCGCAGTGCCGGTGCTGATCGAGCCGAGGGCTGACTCGCGGCTGGGGGATCCCGGCGTAACCGCTCGGTTCAATAGCGGTGACGCTGAAGCAGCATCCGATTCAA
This sequence comes from Pseudomonas sp. Pse1, assembly GCF_024519635.1. Classification (NCBI taxonomy): domain Bacteria; kingdom Pseudomonadati; phylum Pseudomonadota; class Gammaproteobacteria; order Pseudomonadales; family Pseudomonadaceae; genus Pseudomonas; species Pseudomonas sp. Pse1. The sequence continues at coordinate 85,370 of NZ_JALJRO010000007.1, read as the reverse complement.
GGTGTTGTCACGCACCCAATAGTGATGAAACAGGCCCGCCGCTGCGTGCAGGCCGATCAGCCAATAACCGCTGCTGCCGAGCAGTTCATGCCAGTACTTGAGGCGCTTGGCCAGGTCCGGATCGACGGCCACCGGCGCTGGCAGGTGGAAGCCGAAGTAGGGAAACCCTTTGTCGCCAGCGGCCAGCATCAGCCATGCAAGGATTGGCGTGGCGATCATCAGCCCGTACAGCGCCAGGTGCATCAGATGGGAGAGACCGGTTTGCCAGGCGGGCGGCTTCGGGATGATCGGCGGGCGCGGGGTCAGGCGGCCGAGCAAACGCAGCCACACCAGGGCAAAGATACTCAGGCCGAACAAGCCATGAAAACCCATCAGCAAACTCCGTGCGCTGCTGCCTCTGGGCAGCATGCCTTTGAGCTCGACGCTGGCATAGACGCCGACGAACAGCGCGAGCATCAGCCAGTGCAGGATGATCGACAGGTTTGCATAACGGGTGACGGCGACGTTGCGGGTCATAAGCGCCTCGTGATGGGGTGAGCGACGGCCTCGTGATTCGGCCGTCTCGAATCGGTTGCAGGACAACCCGACGGTGCCACCCTGCCCTGACTGCCTTAAGCCAATCTGAAGACGGTCAAATCATTAACCTTTTTTCACCTTCAGACTTCGTTAAGAAAGGGACCGGATACTCCGCTCAAACCTATTGAGGGAGGCGTCCTGCCCATGCCCGATCCTGACTGGAACCTATCCCTGCCCCTGCACTTCGGCGAGGCCGAAACACCGCAGATGAGCCTATCCGGTGCTGTGGCCGGCGATCCGCAGCGAGCGCTGTTCGAGGCCTTCATCCAACAGCGCTTTCGCAAGGCGCATGGTGCCGATATCCGGCAGTTCATGCCTGAGTTGTTCGGCGTGCAAAACAGCAGCGGCCAGCTGTGCGCGGTGGCCGGCGTACGTCGGGCGCATCTTGAATCGCTGTTTCTCGAGCGCTACCTGGACGATCCCATCGAACCTCTGATCAGTGCCACCGCCGAACGTCCCGTGCCACGACAGGACATCGTCGAAGTCGGCAACCTCGCCGCCAGCGACACCGGCAGCGCACGCCTGAGCATCATCGCCATCACCTACCTGCTCGCCATGGGCGGCCTGGAATGGGTGACGTTTACCGGCAACATCGGTCTGGTCAACAGCTTTCATCGCCTGGGCCTGAAGCCGGTCACGCTGTGCGCCGCCGACCCGGAGCGCCTTGGTGAAGATCGCCACCACTGGGGCAGTTACTACGAGAGCAAACCCTGGGTACACGTCGGCAACATCCGCGCCGGTTTCATCCATTTACGCAACATTGGACTGTTCACCCGGCTGGGATTGCCAACTTCGCTTGAAGGGGCCTTCCATGTCGCTTGAACTGCAACGCTTCCAGGAAACCTTGCGCGACCACGCCGGGCGCAACGACGGCCGTGTCGCCCTTTGGGGCGACACACTGAAAATCGACTACACCACGCTCTACGCCGAATTGCTCTATCGCCAGGAGCGTTTGCGCGATGAGCAGGTGCAGGTCATCGCCCTCGCGCTGGATAACGGCGTCGAAGCGATGCTCTGGGACCTGGCGATCCTGTTCGAGGGCCTGACCTGCGTCAGCCTGCCACCGTTTTTCAGTGCGGCGCAGCGGGCCCATTGCCTTGAGCAGAGCCAGGCCGAACGGGTGATTGCCGAGCCGCACCTGCACGCCGAACTGTCGGCTGCCGGCTACGAGGCACGGGGGGAATTCTGGTGTCGCGCCTTCACCGGAGCCAGCCTCCTGCCCGCCGGCACCGCCAAACTGACCTTCACCTCCGGCACCACCGGCACCCCCAAAGGCGTGTGCCTGAGCGCCGACAGCCTGCTACGGGTCGCGCGGGAGCTGGAGCAAGCCAGTCACGCCAAGGCTCCACAGCACCATGTGGCGCTGCTGCCGCTGGCGATTTTGCTGGAGAATCTTGGCTGTTACGCGGCGCTGTACGCTGCGGCGACACTGAGCCTGCCGAGTCAGAAAACCCTTGGCCTGCAGGGCGCCAGTGGCGTCGATGCGCCGCGCTTGCTTGGCTATCTGGCCAGCCGTCAGCCCGAAAGCCTGATTCTGGTGCCGCAGTTGCTGTTGCTGCTGGTCAGTGCCGCCGAACAGCGCGCCTTCAATCCGCACACCCTGCGTTTTGCCGCCGTGGGTGGTGCGCGGGTGGCCGAGGACTTGCTGCGCCGCGCGCAACGGGTCGGCATTGCGGTTTATGAAGGCTATGGCTTGTCCGAGTGCGCGTCGGTGGTCTGCCTCAACCGCCCCGACGCCGAACGTCCGGGCAGCGTCGGCCGACCGCTGCCCCATGTCGAAGTGCGCCTGGCCGAGGACGGCGAAGTGCTGATCAAGGGCTCGCTGCTGCTCGGTTATCTGGGTGAGCCGCTGGCCGGCGAAGACTGGTGGCCGAGCGGTGATCTGGGCGAGTTCGATGCCGACGGCTTTCTCTACCTCAAGGGCCGCAAGAAACATCAGTTCGTCACCAGTTACGGGCGCAACGTCAACCCGGAATGGGTCGAGTCGGAGCTGACCCAGCGCAGCCTCATCGCCCAGGCGTTCGTCCATGGCGAAGCCCTGCCGCGCAACCACGCCCTGCTTTGGCCGCATCGTGCGGAGTGCACCGATGCCGAACTGGCAGCCGCCGTGGCCGAGGCCAATGCAGCCTTGCCCGATTACGCCCAGGTCCATCACTGGACACGTCTGCCACACCCCTTCAGCGCCGCCAACGGTTTGCTGACTGCCAACGGACGCCCGCGTCGCGAGGCCATTCTCGCGTTGTACCGCGAGCATCTGACCGAATCCGCCCTTTACGAGGAATCCCCATCATGAGTTTTTTCGACACCCTGCAAGAATCCACCCAGCAGGAACGCCATGAGTTGTTCAATCTGCCGATCATCCGCGATGCCCTGCAAGGCGAGGTCAGCCTGGAGAGTTATCGGGCATTTCTCGCTCAGGCCTACTACCACGTGCGCCACACCGTGCCCCTGATGATGGCCTGTGGCGCACGCCTGCCGACTCGCCTGGAGTGGCTGCGCAAGGCGGTGTGCGAGTACATCGAGGACGAGTATGGCCATGAACAGTGGGTACTCAATGATATCGCCGCCTGTGGCGGTGATCGCGACGCCGTTCGGGACGGCCAGCCGTCGCTGCCGATCGAACTGATGGTCAGTTTTCTATACGACCAGATCGCCCGGGGTAACCCGGTGGGACTGTTCGGCATGGTCAACGTGCTCGAGGGCACCAGTATCGCCCTGGCGACCCACGCGGCGGGCAGCATTCGCGAACGCCTGGCGCTGCCGGAAAGCGCCTTCAGCTACCTCAATTCCCACGGTTCGCTGGACATCGAACACATGCACACCTACCGCCGTCTGATGAACACACTGCAGGATCCGGACGACCAGGCGGCGGTGATCCACGCCTCGAAAGTCGTCTATCGCCTCTACAGCGATATGTTCCGTGGCCTGCCGCGCGACGTGGAGACTCAGCATGCAGCTGCATGACGCCCGCGTGGTATTGACCGGCGCCAGTGGCGGCATCGGCCTGGCCATCGCCCACGCCCTGTGCGCGGCAGGTGCGCAGGTGCTGGCCGTCGCCCGACATCCGCAAGCGCTGCTGCCGATGCTCAAGCGTTACCCGCAGCATCTGCGCTGGGTCGCCGCCGACCTGACCGTCGAAAACGATCGGCGCAACGTGCTGGCCGCCGCGCAAGCTGTCGGCGGCATCAACCTGCTGATCAACGCCGCCGGAGTCAATCACTTCGCCATGCTCGAACAGCTCGATGACAGCGAGATCAACGCCATGCTGGCGGTCAACATCAGCGCCCCGATCTGCCTGACCCGGCTGCTGCTGCCACTGCTCAAGCAGGCCGACAGCGCGATGGTGGTCAATGTCGGCTCCACCTATGGCTCGATCGGCTACCCCGGTTATGCCAGCTATTGCGCCAGCAAATTTGCCTTGCGCGGGTTTTCCGAAGCCTTGCGCCGGGAGCTGGCGGACACTCGCGTCAGCGTCCTGTACGTCGCCCCGCGCGCGACGCGCACCTCGATGAACAGCGCCGCCGCACAAGCCCTCAATGAGGCGCTCAAAGCCAACGTCGACGATCCGCAAGCCGTCGCGCAGGCGGTGGTACATGCCATTGCTGGCGATCGACGCGAGCTTTACCTGGGCTGGCCGGAACGATTTTTCGTGCGCCTCAACAGCCTGTTGCCCAACCTGGTGGATCGCGGCCTGCGCAAGCAATTGCCGTTGATCCGTCGCCTGAGTGAAAAACCCGAAAACGAGCGGCCAAAATCATGAAAAAAATCCTCGCATGCCTGCTGCTGGGTGCTATCAGCCAAAGTGGCTGGGCCCTGGACAGCGCCGATCAACAACGCTTGGGCAGCATCCAGCAGAGTTGGGCGCACATCCAGTATGAAACCCCGGAAAAACAGCGCGCCGCAGCCTTCGAGCAACTGGCGAGCCAAGCCTCGACCTTCACCACCGAGCGTCCGTCCGTGGCCGAGGCCTGGATCTGGAAAGGCATCGTCACCAGCAGCTGGGCCGGTGCCGAAGGCGGTCTCGGCGCGCTGGGCAAGGCCAAGCAGGCCAAGGCCGATCTGGAAAAATCCCTGACCCTCGACCCCAAGGCCCTGCAAGGCTCAGCCTATACCAGCCTCGCCGCGCTGTATGATCGGGTGCCAGGCTGGCCGATCGGCTTCGGTGACAGCGACAAGGCCGAGCAACTGCTGAAACAGGCGCTGCAACTCAATCCCGATGGCATCGACAGCCTGTACTTCTGGGGCGATCACCTGTTTCGTCAGAAACGCTACGCTGAAGCCAAGGCCGCGCTGACCAAAGCCCTGCAAGCTGCGCCCAGACCGGGCCGGGAAAGTGCTGACGCCGGGCGGCGCAAAGAAATTGCCAGCTTGCTGGTGGACGTGAACAAGAAACTCGAATGACAGGAGTCTCCGTGCGTTTACTACTGATTGAGGATGATCTCGCGCTGGGTGAAGGCATTCACCAGGCGCTGGGCCGCGAGGGTTATACCGTCGACTGGCTGAAGGACGGCAGCAGCGCGTTGCATGCATTGCTCAGCGAAACCTTCGATCTGGCGGTACTGGATCTGGGCCTGCCACGCATGGATGGACTTGAAGTCCTGCGCCGCCTGCGTGACAGCGGCGCCACTCTGCCGGTGCTGATCCTCACCGCCCGCGATGCCACGGAGGACCGCATCGCCGGGCTCGATGCCGGAGCGGACGATTACCTGGTCAAACCCTTTGATCTGGCGGAACTCAAGGCGCGTTTGCGGGCACTGCTACGGCGCAGTGCCGGACGTGCGCAAAGCGTGATCGAGCACGCGGGCATCTGTTTGAATCCCGGCACCCAACAGGTCAGCTATCGCGGCCAGCCCGTGGCGCTGACCCCCAAGGAATATCAACTGCTGCACGAACTGCTGTCGCCACCCGGGCGGGTGATGACTCGCGATCAGCTGATGCAACTGCTCTACGGCTGGAGCGAAGAAGCCGAAAGCAACACGCTGGAAGTGCATATCCATCACCTGCGCAAGAAATTCTCCACCGATCTGATCCGCACCATTCGCGGTGTGGGTTATCTGGTGGAGGAACGCCAATGACCTCGATCCGCCGACGTACGCTGACCCTGATCATCGGCTTGCTGCTGGCCGGGCTGGCGGTGCTCAGCGTGTTCAACGTCCACGACAGCAATCACGAGATCGCCGAAGTCTACGACGCCCAACTGGCGCAGAACGCCCGATTGCTGCAAGGGGTGATGCGCATGCCGTTGGCGGGCCAACAACACGCCGACCTGTACCGAGCCTTCAACGCGGCCCTGGGGGAAGCGGTACCGCACGGCGACGGCCATCCTTACGAGCGCAAGATTGCCTTTCAGGTCTGGGACCCGGCAGGCAACGTATTGGTCCATACCGCCAGCGCGCCGTCCTTCGCTACACCGCCGGGCATCCCGGGGTTCAGCGACGTGGTGGACCTGAACAACCGGCATTGGCGCGCCTTTATGCTCCAGGACCAGGACAATGGCTTGCGCATCTGGGTCGGCGAGCGCGATGACGTGCGGGCCGATCTGGTGGACCGCATCGTCCGCCACACCCTGTGGCCCAACGTGATAGGCAGTCTGCTGTTGGCGGCCATGGTCTGGTTTGCCATTGGCTGGGGCCTCAAGCCGCTGGCCGACATGGCCGCGACCCTGCGCGCCCGACACAGTGGCTCGCTCGAACCGCTGCAACTGGTCCCGCTACCCAGCGAACTGGAACCGATGCAGGCGGCCCTCAACCGCATGCTCGCGCAGATTCAGGAGGTGCTCGGTCGCGAGCGCCGCTTCATCGCCGATGCCGCCCATGAAATGCGCACGCCGCTGGCGGTGCTGCGGGTCCACGCACAAAACCTGCAGGAGGCCGGCACCGAAGCGCAGCGCCTTGAGTCGCTGGCGTTTCTGATCGCCGGGGTCGACCGCACCAGTCGCCTGGTCAATCAATTGCTGACCATGGCCCGTCTCGAGCCCAAGCCCGGCGCCAGCGCCATGCCCAGCATCGACCTCGGCGAAACCGTGCGCAACAGCCTGGTGCAACTGGCGCCGTGGCTATTGAGTAAAAACCTGGAACTGGCGTTCGAGGAAACCGAGCACTCAATTCAGGTGTCATCCAGCCGCGCCGCCATCGAGATCGCCCTGGGCAACCTGATCACCAATGCCGCCAACTTCTCCCCGGACAACGGCGTCATCACCGTGAAGCTGGAACAGGCCGAGGGCTTTTGTCATCTGAGTGTCGAAGACCAGGGGCCAGGCATTGACGAAGCGGATCGCGAGCGATTGTTCGAGCGCTTTTACAGCCGTGGTAATGCCCAGGGAGCAGGACTGGGACTGACCATCGTCAACACCATCGCGACGCAGTTGGGCGGGCGCATTACCTTGGTCAATCGTGCCGAAGGTGGCTTGCGGGCGACGTTGTCGATTCCAAGCCAATCTTGAGCCGCTGATCATCACGAACTGCGACCACGCACCCCCTACTGAAACGGCGGCCCCTGTCCGGGCCGCCCTGTTCAGTGGCTGGACTCAGTTGCCGACCGGCAGCGGCAGGTTGACCCCTTCTTTTTGCAGCACTTCGCGTACCCATTGGAATTTCTGGTACTGCGACAGTTCGATCGGCCCGTCATACCCCATGCTCTGCAGTTTGCGCGGCGGGTACTTGAGGTAGGTCTGCATCAGTTTGCCGATCGCCTGGCTGATCGGCACCATGGTCCAGGTGCGCTCGGTGAAGTTGTTCATGAACAGGTCGTAGCGCTCTTGCGGGTCCTGCCACAGGTCGAAGACTTGCGGCACGGTGGCGACGTATTTTGCCGCGCCTTTCCAGCCGAGGTTCGAATCCACCGCCAGGCCACCGGTTTGCGCGCCGTCGTCACCGCGCAGGTTGAACACCGCCTTGTAGTTGCCCACCCGCGCCGCCCCTGGCGTCAACTCGTTCTCGGTGAAGTAGAACCACTCCTTGCGCGGCGACGGACCGCTGCCCGTCAGCACGGGAGTCATGTCATAGCTGTCGAAGATGATCGGCTGCCCCTCGCGATCCTTCTCCGGCAGTTTCACCCCGGCCACCGAGGCGAAGGTTGCCATCAGGTCCAGGCCACCGAGGATCTCGTGGTTTTTCGTGTCCGGCTTGATCTTGTCCGGCCACACGGCAATCGCCGGCACCCGGTTGCCGCCCTCGCGCACCGTGCCCTTGGTGCCGCGGAACGGGGTGTAGCCGGCGTCCGGGTAAACGTCCTGCCAGGCGCCGTTGTCGGTGGTGTAGACCACCAGGGTGTTTTTATCCAGGCCCAGTGCCTTGAGCTTGGCCATGATCCGGCCGATGTGGGTATCCAGTTCCACCACCGAGTCGGCGTATTTGGATTTGGACATCGACTTGTGGACGAACTCCGGAGCGGGCATGTTCGGTTGGTGGACTTTCATGAAGTTGACGTTGATGAAGAACGGTTTGTCTGACTTGGCCGCCGTGTCGAGAAATTCCAGTGCGGCTTTTTCGACATAGTTGTCAAAGAACGGAATCCCCACCACCCCGGGCTTGCCGTCGACCACTGGCGTGTCGACATACTGGCCGTTGACCTTGAACTCTTCGACCGCCTTCTCCCCCGCTTTGCCGGACAACGCGCCCTGGGTCACCCGCTGGAACATCGCCCGGGTCTCCGGGTCCATGTCGGGGAACCAGGTCGGGTCGGCGTAGGTGTAGGCGTTGAGGTGATACAGACCGACGTACTTCATCACGTCGTAACCCTGGGCATTGGGCAACGCGTAGTCGGCTTCACCCAGGTGCCACTTGCCGGTGAAATAGGTCTCGTAGCCACCGGTCTTGAGCACCGAAGCCAGGGTCCACTCGGCGGCCGGCAAACCACCGCCCTGGCCCTGGAAGGCCACGGTGGTCATGCCGCTGCGATTGGGTATCCGCCCGGTTTGCATGGCTGCCCGGCCGGGGGTACAGCTGGGCTGGGCGTAGAACGAAAAGAAGGTCACCCCTTCTGCCGCCAGTTCGTCGATGCTCGGGGTTGGCATGCCGCGTCCGACCCCGCCGCCATAGGGGCCGAGATCGCCATAGCCGGTGTCGTCGGAGACAATAAACAGAATATTGGGTTTGGCGGTTTGTGCCCCGTGGGACAGTCCGCTGAGTGTCATCAGTGCCGCGAATACAACAGACAACCTGAAACGATCCGATAGCTGTTCCATACCAGGATTCCTCAGTGTTTCATGGTGTTGGCAACCGGGTGATGAGTGCACAACGGCACAACCCTTGATGCAATGACCACCGAGTCGATAGCCCAAGTACTGCGTACAGATAAGACCCTGTACTGGTCAGGCGCAGAAGGAGTCTAGTGCCGAGCTGAAAATCCAATGACGATTGCGATGATTGGTCGCACGTTGTCATTACAGATTTGCATGCAATCAATCGCCGGCGACTACGGCAGCGTCATCGCGTGGCGTGTGCCACATCGCCGCAGAAAATATCCAGATTGCCGTCTTCAGGGGCTGTACGCACCACCACCGCATACTTGCCGGAGATCAACTCCGACAGCGCAATAGGCGCACTGCGATAAAAAGTCCAGCCGTTAGTACCGGCAGCACTTTGGGTATTGACCTTGTCGTTCATGGCAAAGGCCGTCGCCCCGGGTTGCTGGCAGCCGCCTTTATTGATGAAGGTATAAATGCGCGGGGGCAACAGCGTGCCCTCGGGTACGCCGGTGATGTAAAAGTCGAAGTTGGTTTGATTGCCGACGCCGGTCAAGGTGGTATTGGCGATATGTCCGGGATTGTTGTGGGTGGCTGCCAGCGGCAGACTCATGGATTGTTTCGATGAACTACTGCAGCCAACCAGAGTTGCCGCGATCAACAGTGTTGCGAGAGGGATACAGGGTTTCATTGCCGACCTCCAGAATTGGAAGAAGTGCGTTGGGGGACCTTGGGTATAGCTCATTCGTGGGGTTTTGCGGGCTCAATCATGGGTTGGGCTGCAGACCGCCATACAACTGTTGTCACACCTATGCGACAATAGTCCTCATGTCCGGCATCAACCCCGCATTCATTTCCCAGCTTCACGGCCAAGGCGTGCCGATGCGGCTGTCGTCTCATGCGCGCTGGAACGACCCGAGCCCGGTTCCGGCTCCAGCCAAGCGCACCCTAAGCTATTGATAGGTAAAGTAATTGATCTCCACAGCAAATATCACCATGCAGTTCGGCGCCAAGCCGTTGTTCGAGAACGTTTCGGTCAAGTTTGGCGCAGGTAACCGCTACGGCCTGATCGGCGCCAACGGTTGCGGCAAGTCGACCTTCATGAAAATCCTCGGCGGCGACCTCGATCCCTCCGGCGGCCAGGTGATGCTCGAGCCGAACGTGCGCCTGGGTAAATTGCGCCAGGACCAGTTCGCCTACGAAGAATTCAGCGTGATCGACACCGTGATCATGGGTCACGAAGAGCTGTGGAAGGTCAAGGCCGAGCGCGACCGTATCTACTCGCTGCCGGAAATGACCGAAGACGACGGCATGGCCGTGGCCGAGCTGGAAACCGAGTTCGCCGAAATGGACGGCTACACCGCCGAATCCCGTGCCGGTGAGCTGTTGCTGGGCCTGGGTATCGGTATCGAGCAACACTTCGGCCCGATGAGCGAAGTTTCGCCAGGCTGGAAACTGCGGGTGCTGCTGGCCCAGGCGCTGTTCTCCGATCCGGAAGTGCTGCTGCTCGACGAACCGACCAACCACCTGGACATCAACACCATCCGCTGGCTGGAAAACGTGCTGACCCAGCGTTCGAGCCTGATGATCATCATCTCTCACGACCGTCACTTCCTGAACAGCGTCTGCACCCACATGGCCGACCTGGACTACGGCGAGCTGCGCCTGTTCCCGGGCAACTACGACGAGTACATGACCGTCGCGACCCAGTCCCGCGAGCAACTGCTGTCGGACAACGCCAAGAAGAAGGCACAGATCTCCGAACTGCAATCGTTCGTCAGCCGCTTCTCGGCCAACGCCTCGAAAGCCAAGCAAGCGACCTCCCGCGCCAAGGCGATCGACAAGATCCAACTGGCCGAAGTCAAGCCGTCGAGCCGCGTGAGCCCGTTCATCCGTTTCGAACAAACCAAGAAGCTGCACCGCCAGGCCGTGATGGTCGAGAACATGGCCAAAGGTTTCGATGGCAAGACGCTGTTCAAGGACTTCAGCTTCCAAGTTGAAGCCGGCGAGCGCGTGGCGATCATCGGCCCGAACGGTATCGGCAAGACCACCCTGCTGCGCACCCTGGTCAACGAGCTGAGCCCGGACGCTGGCACCGTGAAGTGGACCGACGCTGCGGAAATCGGCTACTACGCCCAGGACCACGCCTCGGACTTCGAAGACGAATCGAGCCTGTTCGACTGGATGGGTCGCTGGACCCAGGGCGGCGAGCAACTGGTGCGCGGCACCCTCGGCCGGATGCTGTTCTCCAACGACGAGATCCTCAAGTCGGTCAAAGTCATCTCCGGTGGTGAGCAAGGTCGCATGCTGTTCGGCAAGCTGATCCTGCAAAAGCCGAACGTGCTGGTGATGGACGAACCCACCAACCACCTGGACATGGAATCCATCGAAGCGCTGAACCTGGCGCTGGAAAACTACCCGGGCACGCTGATCTTCGTCAGCCACGACCGCGAGTTCGTATCGTCCCTGGCCACTCGAATCATCGAGTTGACCCCTAGCGGCGTGACCGACTTCAGCGGCACCTATGATGATTACCTGCGTAGCCAGGGTGTGGTGATCTAAGAGCTGAACGCCACTCCCCCTTGTCGGCGCGAGCTTGCTCGCGATGAGGCCATCAGCTTCATCGCCAGCAGGCTGGCTCCCACAGGGCCCTGCAAGCTCCGAGGCATCTAATTGCGCCCACAAGCGCTGCCCACAGGGGCTTGTTTGAGCTCCAAGGAAGATTTTTGTCATGACGACACCCGCCACCACCCTCCACACCTTCGACCTGCGCCCGCTCCTCATCGCCAACATGGCCTGCACCATGGCGATGATGGCGTTTGTCTCGATGATCGGCCCGATCTCCCGGATCCTGGGCATGCCGACCTGGCAGGCCGGGGCTGCAGTGACGGTGTCCGGGGTGTTGTGGATGCTCCTTGCTCGGCCCTGGGGCCAGGCCAGTGATCGCCGTGGACGCCGGCATATCCTGCTGCTCGGCACCGCAGGCTTCACCCTCGCTTACTGGGCCCTCTGTCTGTTCATCGACGTCTCATTGCAGGTACTGCCGTCGGCGTTGCTGGGGTTTATCGGGATCATGCTCGGACGCGGGATTATCGGGGTGTTCTACGCCGCGATTCCGGTGGGCTGCAATGCGTTGATCGCCGACAACATCGAACCGCAGCGCCGCGCCTCCGCCATGGCGGCGCTAGGGGCGGCCAACGCCTGCGGCCTGGTGATCGGCCCGGCCATCGCTGCCCTGCTCTCCCGTTACAGCCTGAGCCTGCCGTTCTATGCCATGGCGATTTTGCCGTTGCTGGCGTTCCTGGTGCTGCGCTTCAAACTCAAGGGACAGGAACTGCACCTCAAGCAGACACCGCGCAGCGTTCGGCTGAGCGATCCGCGCCTGCGCCGGCCGATGGCAGTAGCCTTTGTCGCCATGCTTTGTGTGTCGATTGCGCAGATCACCGTCGGCTTCTACGCCATCGATCGCCTGGGCATGGCTCCGGCAGAAGCGGCGCAAACCGCCGGCATCGCCTTGACCATGGTCGGGGTGGCGCTGATCTGCGCGCAATTGCTGGTGCGCCGACTGGACTGGACGCCGCAGCGGCTGATCCGCATCGGTGCGCTGATCGCCGCCTGCGGTTATGCCGGCAGCATGCTGGCCGACACCGCCTGGGGATTGTGGTTGTGCTTTTTTGTCTCGGCAGCGGGTATGGGCTGGGTCTTCCCGTCTTTCGCCGCGCTTGCCGCGAATGCCGTGGAGGCCTCCGAGCAAGGCGCCACGGCCGGCAGCATCGGCGCCGCTCAGGGTTTTGGCGTGGTCATCGGGCCGCTGGCCGGGACTTTGGTCTACGCCATCGAGCCGCGCCTGCCCTACCTGTGCGCGGCCGTCCTGCTGGTACTGGTGGCGCTGTGGCCGAGCCGGGCAGCGCGCTGAACCCTAGAGGATGCGATAGAGCAGACGCTCGATCCGTACCCGACTGACCCGACGCAGAAACTTGCCCACGGCCGGCGGGTAATCCACCAGGCTTTCCAGTTGCTGGTAACGTTCGATGCGGTTGGTATGGCGGAAAATCTCCGTCAACTCGGCGCTGCGCGGCGTCAGTAATTCGCCTTTTGGATCGTCGATCAGCAAGGCGTTTTCCAGGTCCAGGCGGAACGCTCGCGGATTGAGATTGTTGCCAGTCAACAGGGTGTAGCGCGCATCGACCCACATGCCCTTGAGGTGATAGGTGTTGTCGCCGTCGCGCCACAGATGCAGGTTCAGCAGGCCGCTGTCGATTACCTTCTGATGGCGCTTGGCGAAGCGCCGCAGGCTGATCTCATAAAGGTACGGCAACGCCGCGATGACCCGAAACGGCTCGCTCGGCGGAATGTAGAAGTCGTTGGCGGTCTTGTCGCCGACCACGATATCGACCTTGACCCCACGGGCCAGCGCGCGGTTGATTTCGCGGGTGATCGGCAATGGCAGGTTGAAGTACGGGGTGCAGATCGTCAGTTGCTTCTGGGCACTGGCAATCAGTTCGCAGATCACTCGGTTCAACGGGTTGTTCTTGCCGACACCGAGCAGCGGGCTGACCGACAATCCAGTCTTGTCGACCCGGCCCTGGCTGGTGTCGTAGGCCGCGTACTTGAGGCGGCTGCGCAAATCGCCGATGTCGTTGCGCAGGCTGCGGGTGGTCGGCAGGTTCGGCAGGTCGAGGCGATGCACCGCCTTGGAGGCGACCAGGCCGTGCTGCACCAGGTGCTGCATGGAGTCGGCCAGCGCCTCGTTGTGCAGCAAGTGATAGCGGTCGAAGCGGTACTTGTCGAACTTGTGCAGGTACACGTTGTTCAGGCTGGCGCCGCTGTAGAGCACGCTGTCATCGATCACGAAACCCTTGAGGTGCAACACGCCGAACAGTTCGCGGGTCTGCACCGGCACACCGTAGATCGGCACTTCGCTGGCGTGGTCGCGGGTCATTTGCTGATACCAGGCCGAGTTGCCCGGCTGCTTGCCGGCACCGATCAGGCCGCGCTGGGCGCGCAACCAGTCGACCACCACCACGATGTCCAACTCGGGACGCGCGGCCTTGGCGGCGTGCAGGGCATCGAGGATTTCCTGGCCGGCTTCGTCCTGCTGCAGGTACAGCGCGACGATATAGATGCGCCGGGTCGCCTGGGCGATCTTCTCCAGCAGGCAGCGACGGAACTCGGCGGCGCCGGACAGAATGCTCACGCCATCGGCAGACAGCGGGAAACTGCGCAGTTTTGGCAGCAGGGAACGTTTGAAAAGCAACGGCATAGGGCTCGCAAATGGGTCGAATCCGAAGAGCCCCGGAGCTTACACCATGTCCGCGCAAATGGACATTTCGAATCCACGCTTGACCAAGGAGAACGATCGTTCTACTGTAGAAAACATGAATCAGATAACCAGCACTGACACACGCGACATTATTCTGGATGTCACCGAAAAGTTGATCTACAAGAGTGGCATCGCCGCCACGGGCATGGATCTTCTGGTGAAAACCGCCGGCGTCTCCAGAAAAAGCATCTACCGCTACTTCGCCAACAAGGACGAGTTGATCGTCGCCGCCCTGCAACGCCGCGACCTGCGCTGGATGAACTGGTTTACCAGCCAGGTGGAACTGGCGCCGACCTCGGGCGAGCGCTTGCTCGGCCTGTTCGAAGTACTCAAGGACTGGTTTGCCAGCGACGGCTTTCGCGGCTGCGCCTTTATCAACACCAGCGGCGAGACCGGTGATCCCGAGGATCCCGTGCGCCAGGTGGCCAGGCAACATAAACAGAAACTGTTCGACTTTGTGCTCAAGCTTTGCACCGAACATGGCGTACAGGACCCGCAGGCACTGGCTCGCCAGTTGCTGATCCTGATCGATGGCGCGATTACCGTTGCCCTGATAACGGGTAACCCTGACGCCGCCGACGATGCGCAATCGGTGGCGCGTACGTTGTTGGATCTGTAACCCCCTGCTTGTCGTAGCAACACTCACTGTCACTGGGAGATATCACATGTCATCTGCCGAAGTTCGTCCACCCCTGCCGCCGTTCACCCGTGAGTCGGCCATCGAAAAAATCCGCCTGGCCGAAGACGGCTGGAACTCCCGCGATCCGCAGCGGGTATCGCTGGCCTATACCCTCGACACCCAGTGGCGCAACCGCGCCGAATTCGCCCACAACCGCGAAGAAGCCAAGGCCTTCCTGACACGCAAATGGGCCAGGGAACTGGATTATCGGCTGATCAAGGAACTCTGGGCTTTCACCGACAACCGCATCGCCGTGCGCTACGCCTACGAATGGCACGACGACTCGGGCAACTGGTTCCGCTCCTACGGCAACGAGAACTGGGAATTCGACGAAAACGGCCTGATGGCTCGCCGCTTCGCTTGCATCAACGACATGCCAATCAAGGAGAGCGAGCGCAAATACCACTGGCCCCTGGGCCGGCGTCCGGATGATCATCCGGGCTTGTCGGAGTTGGGATTGTAGGTGGGCTGGCAGCGATGGCATTTTCACGGTGGACCTATCCATTCCCACAGTCAGGCTCGCCCTACTGCAGGAATGGATAGTTGCACCCTGAAGCAGCCCTATCGAAATTTGACTCAACCCCCACACTGACCGAAGCTGGCAACCCTGTCTGGCCCGCCCGTTCCCGGATCCTTCGAATGTCCAAGCCGCGCCGCTACCTGTTTATCAGCCTGCTCACCGTGCTGGCCATCGCCATCGCGTGGTATTCCCTACGCAGCGCCACACCGCAGATCCCGGAAGCGATCAAGCGCGGCTACAGCGAAGCCTTGGAGCAGGCGCGCAATGGCAAGCCTGGCGCGGCGCGGGTGCTCTACCAGCAATTGGCGCGCCCGGACATCTCCGACAAACGCCGCCTCTGGCTGCACGCCGAACTGCCCAACTACCCGAGCCCGCAGGCACTGAAACTGGCGGACGCCGACTTGCATCACCCCTCGGTCGCAGTACGCCAGGCCGCCATCCACAGCATCGTCGGCCTGGTCCCCAGCGGCCAGCGCAGCCTGCTGCTCGGCCCGTTGCTCGACGACGACGAGCAAGCCGTGCGCTTCAGCGCTTCCGAGGCCCTGCTCGGCCTGTCGCCGGATGACCTGGGCCTGTACTTCGGCCCGCTGGAACAGGTTATCGATGAATACGAAAAAACCTTGCAAGCGCAGCCCGCCACGGCCCACAACCAATACCAGCTGGCGCGCCTGCACCTGCACAATGCCCAGCTCAAGGAAGCCCAGGCGGCGCTCGATGCGACCCTGCAACTGGATCCGGGCAACCTGCCGGCGTTGGTGATGCAGATCGAGGTGCTGGACAAGCTCGGGCAAACCGATGCCGCCCAGCAATTGCTCGCCAAACAACTGCAAGAGCAACCGAATTCCGCCTACCTGCAACACGCCCTCGGCCTCTGGCTGCTGCATCACGACCAGGAAGAATTCGCCCTGCTCGGCCTGTCCAAGGCGGTGGAGCTCGAACCGGACAATCGGGTCTACCGCTACGACCTGGCAACCACCCTGCACGCCGCCGAGGAACTGGAAGCGGCCCAAAAACAGTTGCAGGAGATCGTCCAGCGCCATCCCGCCGACCGCAAGGCCCGAGTGCTGCTGATCAACTACTGGAAAGAGAGCGGGCAACTGCAGAACGTCCAGGTGCTGCTGGCTCAGTTGGAACAGATGAACCCCGACGACCCGGCATTACAGCAGGGTCTATGATCATCAGGTCGGGGCCTGCGGCGAATGCTCGGCCGAGTTGAACTGTTTGCCGCGCCCCGAGGTCCAGTGAAATGTCAGCCTGTTTGTCAGGCTGTAGCACTTCCCTAGCCATGAGAGGGCGTTTTTTGTCTACATCCAATGAGTTGCTGAGTGTCAAAGCCGAAATCGGTATCGAGGGCCTCGACGATATCCTCGCTGGCGGCCTGTCCCGAGGGCACATGTTCCTGCTCGAAGGCGAACCCGGTACCGGTAAAACCACGGTGGCCTTGCAGTTCCTGATGGCTGGCGCCCGCGCCGGTGAACGCACGTTGTACATCACCCTGTCGGAAACCGAGCGTGAGTTGCGCCAGGGTGCGAAATCACATGGCTGGGATCTGGATGAAAACATCCATGTGTTCGAGCTGACGCCGCCGGAAAACCTGCTCGACACCGAGCAGCATCAATCGTTGCTGCACTCCTCCGACCTGGAGTTGGGTGAATCGACCAAGCAGATTTTCGAAGAGGTGGAACGGATCAAACCGACCCGAGTGGTGCTCGACAGCCTCTCGGAAATCCGTCTGCTGGCCCAGAGTTCCCTGCGCTATCGCCGGCAGATCCTGGCGATCAAGCACTACTTTGTGCGCTACGACGCCACCGTCCTGCTGCTGGATGACCTGACCACCGAGTCGAACGATAAGACCGTGCACAGCGTCGCCCACGGCGTCATTCGTCTGGAGGAACTGACCCCCAGCTACGGCGCCGAACGCCGACGGGTGCGGATAGTCAAGTACCGGGGTCAGAAGTACCGTGGCGGCTTCCATGACTTCACCATCGTCGAAGGCGGAGTCAAGGTATTCCCGCGCCTGGTGGCCGCCGAGCATCGCGGCACCTATACCCGCCGGCAGTTGAGCAGCGGTATTGCGCAAATGGACGCGCTGCTGGGTGGCGGTATCGAGACCGGTTCCAGCAGCCTGATCCTGGGGCCGGCCGGCACCGGCAAATCGCTGATTTCGATGATTTTCGCCAGCGCCGCGGTTGCCCGGGGCGAAAAGGCCGCACTGTTTATTTTCGATGAAGAACTGGGCCTGCTGTACGAGCGCATGCGCCACCTGGGCATCGATTTGCAGGCGTTGCAGGACACCGGCGACCTGATCATCGAACAGGTCGACGCCGCAGAACTGACTCCCGGCGAGTTCTCCCACCGGGTCCGACGCTGCGTCGACGAGCATGGAATCGAGACCGTAGTCATTGACAGCCTCAACGGCTACCAGGCGGCGATGCCCGAGGAAAACGCTCTGGTGCTGCACATGCATGAATTGTTGCTGTATCTCAACCGCAAGGGCGCAGCGACCTACATGACCGTGGCCCAACACGGCCTGGTTGGCGACATGCAGGCCCCGGTGGACATCACTTACCTGGCCGACACAGTGATCCTGCTGCGCTACTTCGAAGCCCTGGGCAAGGTACGCCGGGCGATCTCGATCATCAAGAAACGCACCGGCGCCCATGAGTCGACCATTCGTGAATACCGCATCAGCCGTAGCGGCATGACCATCGGCGAACCGCTGGATGCGTTCCAGGGCGTGCTGCGTGGCGTGCCGACCTACCTTGGCGCCAACGCCCCGCTACTGATGGATATCGATCATTGAGTGCGTCCAAGGTGCTGGCCGAGCGTGCCCTGATCCTCGCGCCACTGGGGCGGGACAGCCAGATTGCCCTGCGCCTGCTCAACCAGGCCGGCTATGACGGCCTGATCACTCCGGGCTTGAGCGCGCTGTGCGATGAACTGGAAAAAGGCGCCGGCCTGTTGCTGATCGCTTCCGAGGCCCTGCTCAATGTCGACATCAGTCCCTTGCTTGACCTGATCGACCAACAACCGACCTGGTCCGACCTGCCGATCGTGCTGCTGACGCACCACGGCGGCAGCGAGCACAATCCCATCTCGCGCTTCGGCCCGCAACTGGGCAACATCACCTTCCTCGAACGGCCGTTTCATCCGGTGACCCTGATCAGCCTGGTGACCACCGCCCTGCGTGGCCGCCGCCGCCAATACGAGGCCCGAGACCGGCTGATCGACCTGTACCAGAGTGAACTGCGCCTCAAGGAGGCCCTCGATACCCTCGAACAGCAAGTCGAGGAGCGCACCGCGCAGCTGCGGCACAATGAAGAAGCCCTGCGCCAGTCGCAGAAGATGGAAGCGGTCGGCCAACTCACCGGCGGTATCGCCCACGACTTCAACAACATGCTCACCGGTATCATCGGCAGTCTGGAGCTGCTGCGCCGGCGCCTGGCCCGGGGGCGTACCGAGGATCTCGACGGGCTGATCGACCTCGGCGTGACCTCCGCCAACCGTGCCGCCGCCCTCACCCATCGCCTGCTGGCGTTCTCCCGGCGCCAGTCATTGGACTCCAGGCCCGTGATCATCAACAGCCTTGTGCAGTCGATGTCCGAATTGTTGACGCGCAGCATCGATGAGCGCATCCGACTCAATATGCAACTGAGCGAGGCGCTATGGGTGGCCGAGGCCGATGCCAATCAACTGGAAAGCGCACTGCTCAACCTGGTGCTCAATGCCCGTGACGCCATGCCCGACGGCGGCACCTTGACCGTGCGAACGCTCAATCGATACCTGGACAACGCCTTCAGCGAAGCCCACGGCAATCTGCAACCGGGTGACTACGTGGTCCTGAGCGTGGTTGACGACGGCTGCGGCATGCCGGCGGGCACCATCAGCCGGGCCTTCGACCCGTTCTTCACCACCAAGCCGATTGGCCAGGGCACCGGCCTGGGACTCTCAATGATCTACGGCTTCAGCAAGCAGTCCGGCGGACATGTGACCATCGACAGCGAGGTCGGCGTCGGCACCACGGTCAACCTCTACCTGCCGCGTTACAGCGGCGATCTGGACCAGCCGCCGCAGCCCACGGCCCTGCACGCGCCAAACGCCGAAGCGGGCGAAACCGTGTTGATTGTCGAAGACGATCCGGCGGTGCGGGTGCTGGTCAGTGCGGTCTTGAGCGAACTGGGTTATGCCTTTGTCGAGGCCGGGGATGCCGACAGCGCGCTGCCGATCCTCGACTCCGAACAACGCATCGACCTGCTGATCAGCGATGTCGGCCTGCCCGGCATGAACGGCCGGCAACTGGCGGAAATTGGCCGCCAGTACCGGCCTGATCTGAAAGTCCTGTTTATCACCGGCTATGCCGAACACGCCGCAGTACGCGGCGGGTTTCTCGATCCGGGGATGCAACTGATCACCAAGCCGTTCACCTTCGACCTGCTGACGGCCAAGGTGCGCGAGATGATCAGCGCGTGAGGCTCAGGAGAGCATGTCCTGCATCAGATCCTGCAGTTCGTCGAGGTCGAACGGCTTGTCGAGAATCGGCGCCTTGCGGGTGATCGGACTGTCGGTCTCGCGCACTTCCTGGGCATAGCCGCTGATGAAGATCACCTTCAGTTCCGGGCGCAACTTCACCGCCGGCTCGGCAATCTGCACTCCGTTGACTCCACCGGGCAGGCGGAAGTCGGTGATCATCATGTCCAGATTGGGTTTGGTGGCGAGAATCGCAAACGCCTGCTCGGCGTTCTCCGCCTCCAGGACGCGGTAACCCTCGCCGCTCAGATAGGCGCTGAGGACCATCAGGATCGATGGATCATCCTCGACGATCAATACGACATCTCGTGCATCATCACTCATGGGAAGCCTTTGTTCGGTCAATAGCTGATATTACGACCATGCGGTCATGCAGAGGTTGCGTTTAATTTTCCGTACAGTCCTGCAGGGGCAGGCGCACGCGGAATAATGCGCCCTGGTTGATTGCACTTTCGACGCTGATTGCGCCGCCATGGGCGGCGACAATCTGCTCGGAAATGAACAACCCCAGGCCAAGGCCGGCGACCACGGTCTTGGCGCTGACGCGTTCGAACTGCTGGAAAATGCGCTGCTGGTTCTCCTCGCTGATGCCGATGCCACGGTCCTGAACCTCGATAAAGGCTTGGCCGTCCCGGGCATAGACCCGCACCTCGATCAAGCTCTTGCCGCCATAGCGCAGCGCATTGGTCAACAGGTTGGACACCACCTGCTCGATACGGAACTCGTCCCAGTCGCCCTCCACCGGCTGCTCACCCGTGAAACTCACGGACGCCTCGGCCGCTCCGACCTGAGCGGCGAAGTTGTGCAACAGATCGCCCACCAGCTTCACCAGGTCGAAATGGCTGGTGCGGATCGACAGCTTGCCGGTGCGGATCCGCGACACGTCGAGCATGTCTTCGATCAGGCGGATCAGGCTCTTGATCTGCCGTTCATCGCGATCGACCATCGCGTGCATCTTGTCCAGGGTGAAGGCCGCGGCATTGTCCCGGGCCAGGTGCATCTTGCGCAGCTGGGTTTCCAGGATCAGCCCGTTCAAGGGCGTACGCAGCTCATGGGCGACAATCGACATGAAGTCATCGCGCATCCGTACTGCCTGCTCCAGTTCGCCCTGGGTGGCCTGCAACTGCTTGAGCAAGGCCTCCTGCTCACGGCGGCTGTGCTCGAGGGCTTCGACCTGCAGTTTGATCGCGGTGCGCTGGCGATACAGGTCGACGAACACGTTGACCTTGCTCTTCACCGCGTGGATATCCAGGGGTTTGTGCAGGAAGTCCACGGCCCCGCTCTCATACCCCTTGAAGGCGTAATTCATTTCGCGGCCGGCGGCGCTGACGAAGACGATGGGAATGTTCTTGGTCTTTTCCGTGCCGCGCATCAACTCGGCCAGCTCGAAGCCGTTCATGCCCGGCATCTGCACATCGAGGATCGCCAGGGCGAACTCGTGTTGCAGCAATAACGACAGGGCCTGGTCGGCGGATAAAGCCTTGTGAACCTCACGATCCTCACGCTTGATCAACGCCTCGAGGGCCAGCAGGTTTTCCGGCAGGTCGTCGACAATCAGTAGTTTGGCCTGGACAGTACTTAGCATGAGGTTCGTTCCAGCTCGACAAGCAGACGGCCAATGCCGTGCAAAGGGAGAATATGATCGGGATCGTGCAAGGCCAGCGCCGCGTCAGGCATGGTCGAGACCTGGGCTTCGTCCGGGTCCTGGACCACAGTGATGCCGCCCAGGTGCTTGATCTGTGCCAACCCCCGGGCGCCATCGTGGTTGGCCCCGGTCAGCAGCACCGCCAGCAACCCGGCGCCATAGGCATCGGCCGCCGATTCGAAGAGGTAATCGATGGCCGGCCGCGAATAGTGCAGGCGCTCTTCCAGGCTCAACGACAGGCTGCGGTCCAACTCCACCGACAGGTGATAGCCCGGAGTCGCCAGATACAGGGTGCCCGCCTCGATCGGCATCTTGTCGCCCGCCTCGATCACCGGCATCGGTACGCGCCTGGCCATGACGTCCGCCAATTGGCTGTTGCGCTGCTCCGGCAGGTGCAGGACCACAATGATCGGCAAGCGAAAACCCGCCCGCAGGGCGCTGAAAATACTCAGCAAGGCTTCCACGCCACCGGCGGAGGCGCCGATCACAATGGCCTCGATGCGCGGGCCTGGCGGCTGTGTCGTCATGATTTGCGGTAGATCCGTTCGTGTTTGACCAAGGGCTCGAACCGCTTGCCGTAGGCCGAGAAGTCCGGTGTTTCCTTGCTGCCCAGGACCAGGAAGCCGCGGTGGCAGAGCGACTCATGGAACAGCCCAAAGGCTCGATCCTGTAATTTTTTATTGAAATAAATCAACACATTACGGCATGAGATTAATTGAGTTTCTGAGAATACGCTGTCCGTCGCCAGGCTGTGATCGGCAAAGGTCACGTTGTCGCGCAGGCTCTTGTCAAAAATCGCGTAGTCGTAGGCCGCCGTGTAGTAGTCGGAGAATGAGCACTGCCCACCGGCCTGCTGATAGTTACGGGTATAAGCGCGAATATTCTCCAGGGAGAAGATCCCCTGCTTGGCCTTTTCCAGCGAGCGCGGGTTGATGTCGGTGGCATAGATGATAGTGCGTTCGAGCAGGCCTTCCTCGCGCAACAGAATCGCCATCGAATACACCTCCTCGCCCGTGCTGCAGCCAGCGATCCAGATCTTGATCGAGGGCCAGGTCCTGAGCAACGGCACCACTTCCTGGCGAATCGCGAGGAAGTGCGAGGGATCGCGAAACATCTCGCTGACCGGAATCGTCAGCAACTGCAGCAGCTGCATGAACGCCCGGGGGTCGTGCAACACCCGTTCCTGCAACGCGGAGATGGTCTTGCACTCGAACTGATTCAAGGCGTGATTGACCCGGCGCTTGATCGAAGCGCCAGAGTAATCGCGAAAGTCATAGCTGTACTTGAGGTAAATCGCCTCGATCAACAGCCGCAGTTCAATGTCGGTATCGCGTTCCACTAAATTCTTTCCATCTTCGGCAGCCACACGCGAATCAGCGAGAACAACCGGTCCAGGTCAATCGGCTTGGCCAGGTAATCGTTGGCTCCGGCCTGCAAGCAGCGCTCCTGATCGTCCTTCATGGCCTTGGCGGTCACGGCGATGATCGGCAGTTTGCGCCAGCGCGGATCCTTGCGGATCTCCACCGTCGCTTCAAAACCGTCCATCTCCGGCATCATCACGTCCATCAGTACCAGGTCGATGTCCTCGACCTCATTAAGTCTGTCGATCGCCTCATGACCGTTACGCCCAATGACCACGATCGCGCCCTTGTGCTCCAGGGCGCTGGTGAGGGCGAAGATGTTGCGCACATCGTCGTCCACCAGCAGCACCTTGCGCCCCTCAAAGACTTTGTCGCGGCTGCGAGCGG
Source organism: Pseudomonas sp. Pse1 (assembly GCF_024519635.1). Taxonomy (NCBI): domain Bacteria; kingdom Pseudomonadati; phylum Pseudomonadota; class Gammaproteobacteria; order Pseudomonadales; family Pseudomonadaceae; genus Pseudomonas; species Pseudomonas sp. Pse1. The sequence continues at coordinate 62,167 of NZ_JALJRO010000007.1, read as the reverse complement.
TCTTGAGCATGCGTTGGCGCTCATGGGACAACCGCGATTCGACTTTGTGCAGAAATAATGTCACTTCATCGAGCAATCGCTCCGGCGAACGTGCGCCCTTGATGATGATCGAGCGCGAATACTTGCGCAGCTCCGCCTCCTCATCCCGGGTCAGGTTGCGTCCGGTGTAGACGATCACCGGCGGGAACGAGCAGATTTCCTCGCAGGACATGCGCTTGAGCAGGTCGTTGCCGAGCATGTCCGGCAGCTTGAGGTCGATAATCATGCAGTCGTAAATGTTCTCGCGCAGCAGCTCCAGGGCCTCCTGGGCCAGGCCGACGGCAGTGATTTCGATGTCATCGTCGCCAATCAGCCGGGCAATGCTGTCGCGTTGCAGGTCATCATCCTCGACCAGCAACACACGCTTGACCTTCTGCGTCAGCTTGGCTTCCAGGCGCGCAAACACATCCTTGAGTTCCTCGCGGGTGGTCGGCTTCACGGCATAACCGATGGCGCCCATGTGCATGGCCGCTTCGACACGGTCCTCGACCGAGATTACATGCACCGGGATATGCCGGGTCTCGGGATGTTCCTTGAGGCGCTGCAGCACGGTCAGTCCGGAGTGGTCCGGCAGGCGCATGTCCAGCAGAATGGCGTCGGGCAGGAACTGGCTGGCCAGGTCGTAACCTTCGTCGGCGCCATGGGCCACCAGGCATTGGTAGCCCAGTTCATGGGCCAGGTCGTAGAGGATGTGCGCGAAATTGGCTTCGTCCTCCACCACCAGGATGCAGCGGCTGTTGAACGGCGCCAGGTCACGGTCATCGGCAAAACGCGCAATCTTCACTTCAGCCGGCGCGGGCGGTCGTGCCACGGGCAGCAGGGGCAGTGGCTCGTTGATCAACGGCGCCACCGGCGCCTCGGCGTTTTCAGCGAACTCTTCAGGCAGCACCAGGGTGAACAGACTGCCCTGCCCCGGCTCGCTGCTGACCGTAATGGTGCCCCCGAGCAAGGTCGCCAGGTCACGGGAAATCGACAGCCCCAGGCCGGTGCCGCCGAAGCGACGGTTGGTGGTGCCATCGGCCTGGCGGAAGGCTTCGAAAATACTTTCGTGCTGATCGCGGGCAATGCCAATTCCCGAATCTCGTACAGCGAAGGCAATGCCGCCGCCACGCTGGGCGCTGACCACCAGGCTGACGGTGCCCTGGTCGGTGAATTTGATGGCGTTGGACAGCAGGTTTTTCAGGACCTGCTCCAGGCGTTGGCGATCAGTGAACAGGAAGGACGGTGCGTCCGCCTGCACCTGCACGGTGAACGCCAGGTGCTTGTCGGCAGCCAGGGGTTCGAACATCCCGCGCAAACCATCTACAAGGCGCGCGACGCTGGTGTTTTCCGGGCGTACCTCCAACTTGCCGGCTTCGACCTTGGAAATGTCGAGAATGTCGTTGATCAGGTTGAGCAAGTCGTTGCCGGCCGAGTAGATCGACTCGGCGAACTTCACTTGTTCGGCGCTGAGGTTTTCCTGGGGGTTCTCGGCCAGCAACTTGGCCAGGATCAGCGAACTGTTGAGCGGCGTGCGCAGTTCGTGGGACATGTTGGCGAGGAATTCGGATTTGTACTTGCTGGAGCGCTGCAGCTCCTGCGCACGCTCTTCAAGCTGAATCTGCGCCTGGTTGAGCTCGGTATTTTTCAGGTCCATGGCGTCGCGCTGCTCGGCCAGGGTTTCGGCCTGCTCGGCGAGTTGTTCGTTGGTCTGCTCCAACTCCACCTGCTGGGTTTCCAGATGGGCCTGGGACTCCTTGAGAATCCGCGATTGCTCTTCCAGCTCTTCGTTGGCGGTCTTGAGCTCTTCCTGTTGCACCTGCAACTCTTCGTTGAGCTGCTGGGTCTCGGCCAACACTTCCTGCAGGCGCTGGCGGTAGCGCGCGGCCTCGATCGAGGTGCCGATGTTGCCGGCAATCAACTCCACCAACTCGATGTCGCGCTCTTCCAGGGGACGCAGGAACCCCAGTTCGATCACCCCGTTGACTCGCCCGTCATCGCGGGTGGGCACCACCAGCACACTGCGCGGCAGGCCGTCTCCGAGCCCGGAACTGACTTTGAAGTAGTCCTGCGGCAGCTCGTCCAGACGAATGATTCGTCCCTGTTGGACCGCTTGCCCGGCAATGCCTTCGCCGTTGTAGAGCGCCTGCTCATGCGTTTCCTGTTCGTGCGACAAGCCATAGGTCGCCACTCGACTGAGGCCGCCGTGGTCTTCGCGCACGTAGACCGCGGCGACCGCAGTGCCCATGTATTGCCCGCAGAACTGCAGGATATTGCGCCCCAACAGATTCAGCGACAGCTGGCCGAGCACCTGCTCCGCCAGTTGGGTCTGGCCGCTGCGCAACCAGGCTTGCTGCTCCAGGCGTCGCGCGCTCTTTTGCTGGGCCGCCAGGTTGGCAGCGTAACTGGCGGACAGGCTGAGCAAGTCGCGACGACCGATGTAGGCCAGCAAACCACTGATCGCGATGATGAACAGCACGTACAGGGAAATGCTCCAGAGCGTGGTGCGTCGCACCTCTTCATTGCGCGCGGTGCGTAACTGCTGCTCCATGTCGATGACATCTTCGTACTGCTTGCGGATTTCATCGGTCAGGCGCTTGCCTCGGCCGTTGCGCACCTCGGAGCGGTAATCGCCACTGCTGCGCTGCAACTCGATCATTTCCTGGGCGTAGCTGTTCCATTGCTCCTGCATGGCTTCGAGCCGGCGCAGGCGGTCGACCTGCACCGGGTTGTCGGCAGTCAGCTCCTGCAGGGTCTTGAGCGAGACGATGATGCGCGGGCGGGCAATTTCGTAGGGGTCGAGAAAATGCTCGTCGCCGGTCAGCAGATAGCCGCGCATGCCGGTTTCCAGGTCCACGGTCAGTTTCACCGCTTCATTAGCATTATTGATCACCCGGTCGGTGTGCTCGACCCATTGGATGGTCGACATCAAATAGGTGATCAGCGCCACGAAAAACACCACGCTGAGCGCGCCCACCGCCAAGGGTAAGCCAATGTTGCGACTCAGGAGTTTGCGGAAGCTTTGCTCATCGACGGATGCTGAAGGGTTCATTTGCAGACCTTGGTGAACGGGCATAAATGAAGGAGTCTGCCGCAAAATTGCGCTCGACATGCAATTTTCTGACAGCTTAGCCAGCATTTTCCTACATTACCCTCCATTCCTGCAGCGCTACGGGTATCCTGTCGGGAACTGCATCAAAGGTCTTTTTTTACCGCCTGGGGAACTTGTCGGGACCTGCAACTTACTGATGAAAAGGACTGTGTTTTTAATGCTGCTCCTACAGGGGCGGCATTAGGGTCATTTTTTTGCCCGCCTGCGCTCACCCATGTCGAGATCTCACATTATGTCTAACGCCAATCCCACTCTCCTTGTAGTCGAAGACGATGACATCGTGCGCATGCTGATCGTCGATGTGCTGGAAGAACTTGAATTCCAGGCACTGGAAGCCGACGACGGTGAAGCGGCATTGGCGATACTGCGCGACCCCGACAAAACGATCGACTTGATGATGACCGATGTCGGCCTGCCGGACATCGATGGCAAAGAGCTCGCCAACCAGGCCCGCGCACTGCGCCCGGCCCTGCCAATCCTGTTCGCCAGCGGTTATGCCGAGACCATCGATGTACCTGACGGAATGCACGTGATTGGCAAGCCGTTCTCCATCGATCAATTGCGCGACAAGGTCAGGAGCATCCTGGCAACGCCTTGATCGAGCGGCCGCGGCCTGTGGTTTAATAGCGCGCTTCGCCCGCCGCCCCCCGTCGTTTCAAGGAAATACCGCTCATGAGTCAGTCTCGCGCAACCAGGGTCCTGGTCATTGGTTACGTCTGGCCCGAGCCGCGCTCGTCCGCCGCCAGCGGGCATGTCATGCAGATACTCGAGACGTTCCTCAAGGCCGGCTGGGACATCACCTTCAGCAGCCCCGCCGGACCCGGCGAGCACAAGGCCGACCTGCAGGCGATGGGCATTCGCGAATGCGCCATCGAGCTCAACAACAGCAGTTTCGACCGCTTCGTCAGCGAACTGGCGCCGGACATCGTGCTGTTCGACCAGTTCATGATGGAGGAGCAGTTCGGCTGGCGCGTGGAGAAACATTGCCCGGACGCCGTGCGCGTGCTGGAAACCTCGGACCTGCAAAGCCTGCGGCATGCCCGCCATCAGCGCTTGAAAGACCGGCTCAAGGCCAGCGATGACCAGGACGACTTCAGTTCACTGTTCGCCCCGGCCCTGGCGCAAGAGTTCGCACTGATGGCGGACACCGACCTGGCCCGCCGGGAAATCGCCGCGCTGTTTCGCTGCGACCTCAACCTGATGATCTCGGAAGTCGAGATTCAGTTGCTGCTGGAACACTTCAGCCTGCCGGCCAGCGCCCTGCACTGGTGCCCGCTGATGCTCGATCCGCCGAGCGCAGACTTCGTACCCTTTGAGGATCGCGCGCACTTCCTGAGCATCGGTAATTTCCGCCACGCGCCAAACTGGGATGCGGTGCTATGGATGAAGAACGCCGTGTGGCCGCTGATCCGTCAGCAATTGCCCGGCGCCCAGTTGCATATCTATGGCGCCTACACCCCGCCCAAGGCCACGGCCCTGCACAATGCTGCCCAGGGTTTTCACATCATGAACTGGGCCGAGGACGCCTTGCAGGTGATGTCGGCAGCGCGCATCTGCCTGGCGCCGCTGCGCTTCGGGGCCGGGATCAAGGGCAAGATTGTCGACGCCATGCTGTGTGGCACACCGAATGTCACCACCCCGGTCGGTGCCGAAGCCATGGCTGGCGACATGCCCTGGCCGGGCGCGATCGCCGAAAACGCGCAAGGCCTGGCCGACGCCGCGGTGCGCCTGTACCAGGACCAAAGCCTGTGGCAGCAGGCGCAGAGCGCGGGCGTCGAAGTGTTGAACGGGCGTTATCGTCAGGACGTGCATGGGCCGGCGCTGATCAACCGCTTGCAGCACTGCCGCGAGCACCTGACTGAACAGCGCCAAGCGAACTTTATGGGTGGCATGCTGCGCCATCATCAGCACAAGAGCACCCAGTACATGTCCCAGTGGATCGAAGAGAAGAACCGCAATAACGCCTGAGGCACGGGTTAATTTGAGTGGTCGTATTGAGTGGTTGTGTTGACCTTGCTCCAGGCCTTGACCACGTTGGCCGTCCGGCAGTACTGCACCAGTTTGGACTCTTCGAAAAAGTCGGCATTGATGATGCTGCACTTCGATGCCCAATCCGTTCGAGCAGGATCGAACCACTCGTTCAACTTTTCCTGAATGTCGACGGGACCTCCAAGTACGGCGTAGCAGGTGGCGGATAGCGACCAGGGCAAACGCTTTCTGGGTGGCGACAGCATCACCCCGGAAATGAAACGGTGTAATTCGTCGGGAGTCGTCACCGCGATTCCCGACCATTCATGCTGGACTTTGGGATTGAAACCTTCGCCATCAATATCCACTTCAGTCGACACCATCAACCGTTGCACAGCGCTGGCTTTTTTCAGTTGGCCCAATGTCAGGTGATTGTTGCGGGCGGGAATCATACGTTCCCCCAGTCCTGCGCTCATGACCCTCGAAAACTCAGCGGCATCGAAGTCTGAAACAGACGCGCGCATTTCGTGAAAATCCAGAACAATGAACTCGTCCGGATTGGCACTCAAGAATTCATTCACCGCCTCGATCAATGAACTCAGGGCCCGAGAGGAAAAGATCGAATTGTGCTGAAACAAACAATTATCACCCGGCAATTGCACGATTCTTAGATCAAGCGCACGGGCACCATTATTCAATTGATCAAGAAACGAATTATTCTGACAAGCCACCCAATTCGAAACCAACCCTGGAAGGTACCAGGCGTCTAAGTCCATCCCCGCATTATGCGCGCCGGGAAGCACTAATTCGCCCAAGGTCAATGCATCAATGATGGGAACATTGCCCATCCAGTTACGGTGCGTAAATTGATCGCTGGAAGCATAGGCAAAGTCTGCAGGCCGTTGTGCATCACTCATTATCAAATCCTTTTTTATATATGAACCGCCGAACTCATTCCGGCGGCATGTTTCATTAGACTGATTCCTGCCTTGCCAACACAGGCACTACTTCGGAACACCGTCCGCAGGCGAAAAATCAGCACGTTTGGCGTTGGCCTTGGCAATACTCGCCGAGCGGCAAAACATCACCAGATCCGACTCCTCGAAAAAGTCGACGTTGATAATGCTGCATTTGGAAGCCCAGTCAGAACGTGCGGGGTCGAACCATTCATTCAGGGTTCTCGTTATATCTCTGGGACCTTCAGCAAGGGAGTAACTCGTGGCTGACAGCGACCAGGGCAAGTACTCCCTGGGGGGACTTTGCATCACCTGACTGATGAAACGCTGAAGATCATCGGTACTGGCACTGCCGATGCCCGACCATTGGTGGCTGATTTTGTAATTGAAATACTCTCGGTCAAGGCCATCCGGGGTCGCCACCATCACCCTCTGCAGCCCGCTGATTTCTTTTAACTGGCCCAATGTCAAATAACTGTTGCGGGTGGGAATCATGCGCGTCCCCAAGTGCGTCAACATCAATCGGCTAAATTCGGCGAGTTCGAAACGTCGGCTGCGGGTACTCATTTCATGGAAGTCGAGGACGATAAATTCATCCGGATTGTTCGTCAGGAAGCGATCCACAGCCATGATCAAGTCTTCCAGGGCCCGCGATGAACGCCAGCCATTGTGCTGACACCAGAAGTTGCCCTTTTCGTCCTGTTCCAACCTGAGATCAAGGGCCCGCGCACCATTATTCAACTGGGTGAGAAAGGCGTTGTTTTGGCACGCAGCCCAGTGGACGACGCCGGGGCCCACGTAGTCGGCTTTTTTGTCGACGCCGGCGTTGTGCGCACCCGGCAAGACCAATTCGCCGAGTGTCAGACTATCGATGGCATTTACATTGCTCATCCAGTCATGGGTCGTATGTTTGTAATGCGACTCATACGAAAAATCTGGTAACTCGTTATGTTCACTCATGGATTATTCCTTTAATTCATTGAGGTGCATCCGCCAGTCAGTTGGCGGAACGAGGGCAAGACTAACCCCAACCCGCACAACTTCCAAGATCGAAACAGCACTACTATCAATGCACTACGAAAAGAAGTGACTCTTCCCACCGTCCAATGAGCACGGCATGAACGGCCAACACCCAAGCATTGAATTAACATCCAGCGCTCTAACCAATTGCAAAACCAAGGACATTCAATGGCACAGCCAACCGCTGCTTACATCAACAAGTCTTCCTGGATGAGTGAAGTGATCGGCATTGAAACGCTCAAGCTCACGGACATAATATGGCCTGGCGCGCATAACTGCGGAATGGACAAAAAAGCACGTTACTTCGGCCCGATTGTCGGCAACTGGACAACCTGTCAGAACGATTCATTTGCGTTCCAGTTGGCGCAGGGGGTTCGGGCCTTTGATATTCGGATTGGCTACGAGTTGCGAGCGGAGGGCGAGCGCTTTTACTTTCATCACAACGGCGGCCGCTCCGGACGACTCCTCGATGAATTGCTGGAGGCCGTACTGGCGTTTATCACGGAAAATCCCGGGGAGTTCCTGATGCTCGACTTTCACCAGTTGGGCGATGGTAAACACCCCTTCCCCTACCAGACGTTCAGCGACCTGATGGCCGATCGTCTGGGGCCTCACGCCATTGCCCACTCCCTCGCCGACCTGTCGGTCGGCGAACTCAAGCGCACCCGCACACGCAGCCGGGTGATGCTCGCCGCCAGCGGCTCGCTGGACCTGGACCGCACACTGTTCTGGCCGAGAATCAGCCACAAATGGAAGGACAGCACCTTCACCAGCCCCCAGGACCTGTACCTGCATATTGCCCGCACCCTGGACAAGGAGCCGGTCTCCAGCACTTTTCCCTGGTCGCTGTCGGCAACCTGCTATTCCCTGCTTGGCCCCGCCGACATCAAGCACTACCTGGACATCTGGTTTCACCCCAGCGTGCCCTGGATCAGTCGGTGTTCCATCATCAATAGCGACTTCGTCGATGAGTCAACGATTGTCGAGCATTGTGCGATGGCCAATGCCATCAAAGCTGCCGCAATCACGCCTTGACGGCCCCAGATCATGCATCCACCACAAATCTCCTGCAGGACCAGCCCGGGCGGCGTCCCGCTGCTCGGGATGGGGCCGGCGCATTCAACACATTCGCCGGCCAAACCCTACCCTGTCACCACAGCGGCAAGCTGTAGCTGACAATCAAACGGTTCTCGTCGATGTCGCTGGCGAAGCTGCTGCGATAGCTGGCATTGCGCCATTTGATCCCGACGTTTTTCAGCGCACCGCTCTGGATCACGTAACCGATGTCGGTGTTGCGTTCCCACTCTTTGCCGTCCCCCGGTGCGGCGCCGAGGTTGACCTGGTCGCCCTTGACGTAACGGGTCATGAAGGTCAGGCCCGGGATGCCGACGCCGGCGAAGTTGAAGTCGTAGCGGGCCTGGAAGGAGCGTTCGTCCTGGTTGGCGAAGTCGTTGATCTGCACCAGGTTGACCAGGTACGGGTCGGCGCCATTGACGTTGGCGAAGCCGGTGTCACCGCTCATTTTCTGGTAGGTCAGGCCAAACGCATGAGCACCCAGGGCGTAGGTGAACATCGCACCGAGCATGCGGTTGTCGACGTTGCTATTGCCGTCATCGGTGGCACTCGACCAGCGCAAGTCGGACTTCAGCGACTGGCCCTCGGTCACTGGCAAGGTGTGGCTCAGGGTCAGGAAGTGCTGCTTGTACAGATCCTCCAGGTGGGCGTAGTGATAACCGGTGGTCAGGCCGTTGCTCCACTTGTAGTCACCGCCGATGAAATCGAACTGGTCGGTGGTCGCATTGGCGCCGGTGACGATGTTGCGGCGCGGCCCTTTCATCACCGTCATGTCTTCGCGGTTACTGGAGTTACGCTGGCTGACCTGGGTCAGGCGCCCGCCGTTGAAGGTCAGGTTGTCCAGGTCCATGGAGGTCAACTGGCCGCCCTCGAAGGTCTGCGGCAACAGGCGCGTATCGTTGGGCACCAGCACCGGCAGCTTGGGCATCAGCGTACCAACCTTGAGGGTAGTCTTGGACACCCGCACCTTGCCGGTCACACCCAGTTCGCTGTAGTTGTCCGGGGCGCGCCTGGACGTCGGTCCCTGGGGCAGCAAGCCGGTAACGCCGGCGCGATCCGGGCTTGAATCGAGCTTGATCCCGAGCAGGCCCTGGGCATCGACACCAAAACCCACCGTGCCCTCGGTGAAACCCGACTCCATCTTCAGGATGAAACCCTGGGCCCACTCCTCGCCCTTGTTTTGCGGCGCGTTGGCCTGGCGGAAGTCGCGGTTCATGTAGAAGTTACGCATCTCCACACTGGCCTTGCTGTCGTTGATGAAGTCGGCGGACGCTGGGGCGCAGACACCGATGACCCCGGCCATACCGGACAACTGGGCAATGCGGACAGATCGTTTGACGTACATAAGGCTCTCTTTTTTATTGTTGTGGTGCAGCACACCCACGCACCCTGCGTGGGCTCCCTACAGCGGCAAATCAGGTTCTAGAAATTGCGCCGGCTGAGCTTGAGCACCCAGCCGACAATGCCGACCCGGAACAGCAACACGCAGAGGACGAAAATCATCCCCAGGATCACGTGCACCCATTCCCCCAGCGGGCCGTTGGACAGGTAGCTCTGCAAGGTCACCACCACAGTGGCGCCCACCAGTGGACCGAGGATGGTGCCGACACCGCCGAGCAGGGTCATCAGGATCACCTCGCCGGACATGTGCCAGTGCGCGTCGGTGAGCGACGCCAGCTGGAACACCACAGTCTTGGTCGAACCGGCGAGGCCGGTCAGCGCCGCCGAGATGACGAACGCCAGCAGCTTGTGCGCGTCGACGTTGTAGCCGAGGGAAATGGCCCGTGGCTCGTTCTCGCGAATCGCCTTGAGCACTTGGCCGTAAGGCGAGTGGATGGTGCGCTGGATGACCGCGAAGCCGAACACGAACACCGCCAGCACGAAGTAGTACATGGTCAGGTTGTTGCTCAGGTCCAGCAGCCCGAACAACTCACCACGCGGCACCCCGTGCAGGCCGTTTTCGCCGCCGGTGAACGGCGCCTGGACGTAGAGAAAGAACACCAGTTGCGCCAATGCCAGGGTGATCATCGCGAAGTAGATGCCCTGGCGCCGGATCGCCAGCAAGCCAAACACCAACCCCATCAGCGCAGAGCTCAAGGTGCCAAGGATGATCCCCAGGCCGGTGTCGAGACCGCTGTACTGGGTCAGCAGGAATCCGGTGACGTAGCCACCGGTGGCGAGGAACGCCGCGTGCCCGAAGGACAACAAGCCGGCGTAACCCAGCAGCAGGTTAAAGGCACAGGCGAACAGCGCGAAACACAGCAACTTCATCAGGAACACCGGGTAGATCGCCGCCGGCGCCACCAGCGCCACGGCGAACAGTGCCAGGTAGAAGCCACGCTTGCGCCGGGTTGCCGCCTTTTGCCGTTCCAGCACCACTTGCGGTGGCTGGCGTACGGCCTCTGGTTTGATCTGCAGACTTGTCATGTTATGCCTCCTTTCCGAACAGGCCTGCCGGACGCAGCAGCAGCACCAGGACCATCACCAGGAACACCACGGTGTTGGCCGCTTCTGGATAAAACACCTTGGTCAGCCCTTCGATCAGGCCCATGGCCAGGCCGGTGACGATGGCGCCCATGATCGAGCCCATGCCGCCGATCACCACCACCGCAAACACCACGATCAGCAGGTTGGCGCCCATGGTCGGGGTCACCGAATAGATCGGTGCCGCCAGCACGCCGGCAAAGGCCGCAAGGGCTGCGCCGTAGCCATAGGTCAGGGTGATCAGCAGCGGCACGTTGATGCCGAAGGCCTGCATCAGTTTCGGGTTCTCGGTGCCGGCGCGCAGGTAGGAGCCAAGCCGGGTGCGTTCGATCATGTACCAGGTGACCAGGCACACCGCCAACGCGGCAACGATCACCCAGGCGCGATAGGTCGGCAGGAACATGAAGCCGAGGTTGTAGCCGCCCTTCAGTTGCTCAGGCATCGGGTAGGCCGAGCCGGACACGCCGAACAGCTTGACGAACGAGCCTTCAAGGATCAGCGCCAGGCCGAAGGTCAGCAGCAGGCCGTAGAGGTGATCCTCACCGGCGATACGCCGCAGCAGGTAACGCTCGATCAGCACGCCGACCGCCCCCACCAGCAGCGGCGCCAGCACCAGCGCCATCCAGTAGTTGACGCCCAGCCAGTTCAGCGCCATCACCGCGGTGAACGCGCCGAGCATGTACTGCGCGCCGTGGGCAAAGTTGATGATGCGCAACAGCCCGAAAATGATCGCCAGGCCGAGGCTGAGCAAGGCATAGAATGCGCCGTTGATCAGGCCCAGGAGCAACTGCCCGGACATCACCGCCAGGGGAATACCGAATATCAAAGTCATGATTCATCACCCACAGAAAGACCCTGATGCCCGGCAACCCAGCCGCCGGGCACGCGCTATCAGTCATGCATCGGTCAGTTTTGGCTGAGCAACTTGCACTTGCTCTCGGCCACCGGGCGGTAGGCCTCGTCGCCGGGGATGGTGCGCACGATCTTGTACAGGTCCCACTCGCCCTTGGACTCGGCCGGGGTCTTGACCTGCACCAGGTACATGTCGTGGACCATGCGTCCGTCGGCGCGGATCTTGCCGTTCTTGGCGAACATGTCGTTGACCGGCGTCGCCATCATCTGCGTGCGCACGGTTTGTGCTTCATCACTGCCGGTGGCCTTGATCGCGTTGAGGTAGTTCATGGTCGCCGAGTAGATCCCCGCCGGCACCATGCCCGGCATCTTGCCGGTGCGTTTGTGGTAACGCTGGGCCCAGGCGCGGCTCTCGTCGTTCATGTCCCAGTACCAGCCGGTGGTCAGCATCAGGCCCTGGGTCACGTCCAGGCCCATGGCGTGGATGTCGTTGAGAAACACCACCATGCCCGCCTGCTTCTGCCCGGATTGGGCGACGCCAAACTGGTTGGCGGTCTTCAGCGAATTGACGGTGTCGGCACCGGCGTTGGCGAAGGCGATCACCTCGGCACCGGAGCCCTGGGCCTGGAGGATGTAGGAGGAAAAGTCGTTGGTGGGAAACGGGTGACGAACCTTGCCCACGACTTTGCCGCCATCGGCTTCGACGACTTTGGTGATGTCCGCTTCCATCGCATGGCCGAAGGCATAGTCGGCGGTGATGATGAACCAGCTCTTGCCGCCGTCGGCCAGCACCGACTTGGCCGTACCGTTGGCCAGGGCGTAGGAGTCGTAGGTCCAGTGAATATGGTTGGGCGAGCAGAATTCGTTGGTCAGGCTCGACGCCGCCGCACCGGAAATCAGCGCCAGTTTGCCGGACTGCTCGACCACCTTGCTGGCGGCCAGCACCACCGAGGAGGCGACCATGCCGGTGACCATGTCGACGTTACGCTCATCGACCCACTGGCGCACGGTGTTGGCGCCGACGTCCGGTTTGTTCAGGTCGTCGGCGCTGAACACCACTATTTTCTTGCCGTTGACCTGGCCGCCGAAATCCTCGATGGCCATGTTCAACGCGTCCAGGCCACCGGGGCCGGACAGGTCGCGGTAAGTGCCCGACATGTCCGCCAGGTAACCGATGCGAATTTCATCGTCGCTGATCTGCGCCTGGGCCGCGCCGGCGATCAGGCTGGAAGCCAGGATGGCGCTTGCTGTTTGCTGAAAAACCTTCATGTAGATCACCCCACTGTCCGACGTTATTTTTATTGTTCCAGGCAAAGCGGCCCCGTGCCGTCGAGGTGAAAGCCTCGGCGACCTGCATGATGCTCGGGGTAAAACGGGTGTCAGACGCCCAGGCAGCTGTGCAGCAGCTCCTGCTTGGCGTCCAGTTCAGCAGCGCTGATCTGTTCCACGATCTGGCCGTGATCCATCAGGTAATGACGGTCGGCCAGGGGCGCGGCAAAACGGAAATTCTGTTCCACCAGGACGATGGTCAGGCCCTTGTTTTTCAGCTTGATCAGCACCTGACCAAGCTTTTGCACGATCACCGGGGCCAGGCCTTCGGTGATCTCGTCGAGCAGCAGCAGGTTGGCCCCGGTCCGCAGGATTCGCGCCATCGCCAGCATTTGCTGTTCACCGCCGGACAGTCGCGTGCCCTGGCTGAAGCGGCGTTCGTAGAGGTTGGGGAACATCTCGTAGATTTCGTCCAGGCTCATGCCATCGCTGCGCACATTGGGCGGCAGCAGCAGGTTTTCCTCGACGTTCAAGCTGGCGAAAATGCCCCGCTCCTCCGGGCAGAAACCCACGCCCAGACGCGGGATCAGGTGCGCCGACAGGCCGATGGTTTCGGTGCCGTTGACCATGATCGAGCCGGTGCGCCGACCGACCATGTTCATGATCGCCCGCAGCGTAGTCGAGCGACCGGAGCCATTGCGCCCCAGCAGGGTCACCAGTTCGCCACGGCGGACCTGCATGTCGATACCGTGAAGGATGTGCGACTCGCCATAGAAGGCGTGCAGGTCGGCGATGCGCAGTTGTTCGAATTCAGGGGTGTGCAGACTGCTCATGCGTGGGCCCCTTGCACTGCCGCCTCACTGCCCAGGTATGCCTCGCGCACCTGCGGATGGGCCGACACGCTGGCGTAGTCGCCCTCGGCCAGAATCGCCCCGCGCGCCAGCACGGTGATGCGGTCGGACAGCTCGCTGACCACGCTCAAGTTGTGCTCCACCATCAACACCGTGCGCCCCACCGCCGCACGTCGTACCAATTCGATGACCATGTTCACATCCTCGTGCCCCATTCCCTGGGTCGGTTCGTCGAGCAGCAGCACGCTGGGGTCCAGCGCCAGGGTGGTGGCCAGTTCCAGCGCACGTTTGCGGCCGTACGGCAATTCGATGGTCTGGGTGTGGGCGTAGTCGGCCAGGCCCACCTCTTCGAGCATCTGCATGGCGCGTTCGTTGAGCGAATCGAGGCTGCTCTCGGGCTTCCAGAAATGGTAGGAATCACCGCGCTTGCGCTGCAGCGCCACCCGCACGTTTTCCACCACGCTCATGTGGCCGAACACCGCCGAGATCTGGAACGAGCGCACCAGGCCCAGGCGCGCAATCTCGTTGGGCTTGAGACGGGTGATGGTTTTGCCCTGGTAGAGGATTTCGCCACGGGTGGGCGGGAGGAACTTGGTAAGCAGGTTGAAAACCGTGGTCTTACCGGCCCCATTGGGACCGATCAGGGCATGGATATGGCCCTTCTGAACACGCAGATCGACCGAGTCGACGGCGGTGAAACCGCGAAACTCCTTGGTCAGGCCGCGGGTTTCCAAGACAAACTCTGGTGACATGTGGAGCCCTCTAACCTTGTTTGTTTTTATTGGTTATGGCGCTGCGGACACACTTGCACTGACGTTTACGCTTACGTAAACGTGACCGAATATACAAAAGTCAGAATCGTCCTACAAGATATAAACGGATAACTTACGACTAAAGTATTTCAGGGCTGAAACATGTGTTGGCGCGAGGCTCTAGACCGGGCATCCACATGACTTTCATGGACACAGAGTCCCCTGATGGAGCGAGCCTGCTCGCGAAGAGGCCGACACATGCACCCTCGGCAGCGCCTGACACTGCGCATCGCTGGCCAGCTCCTACAGGGATCCGCGGCCGCTCACAAGATCCGCGAAAAACGCAGCCTCAGACATTGGTAAAAATCCCCGTCACCGGCTCGATATTCCCCTCATAGGGCACCGTAGTACCCGCTGCCTTGGCCACGGTCGCCCAGATCCGCTGCATGTCGACGAAACGCTTGCCGATTACCGGATTGCCCGAGTGATGATCCCGATCGGCCTGGCCGGTGATGTTGAAGTAGCGTCCATCGCCATCGCCGCTCTTGAGCAAGCCACTCGCACCGCCCATCAGCACCATCGGCATGTCGATCATATGCTCCGGCGCACCGTCGGCCATCTCGCTGGTCAGCACCACCAGGGTATGGTCGAGCAGGCTGTCTTCGGGAACATGCGGGTCCTGATAACGGGCCAGCTCATCCATAAACCGTTTGACCTGGCGCACGTACCATTGCCGCGTACCCTTCCAGAACGGTTCCCCGGAATAGCGGTGCGCACAATCATGGGGATTACTGGTGGTGCTGACGTCGACGATGTTCAGTGATTCCGCCGAGCGCCCGATTTGTATCGTTGCGACCCGGGTAATCCCGCACCCCAGGGCGGTGGCCACCACCTGATGATGGTTGGCCTGAACCTGAGTACGATCGCGAGCCGAGCGAAAATCCAGGGGCTCCAGGGTCACGGGCTTGCACTCGCCGATGGGCGGCTGATCCATCTCGAGGTCCTTGATCACCTGCTCCACCGAGTCCAGATGGGTGACCAGCTTCTGGTGCTCGGCACCGGACAGCTTGCTGAGGATTTCGCGGGTATCGAGCAATGCCATGTCCAGGAATGACCGGTTGCGCAGCGGTCGGCCATCGGGATTGCGTTTGCGCACCGGCGCCTTGAACAAGGCCTCGGCCATTAACACCGGATCGCGATACGGGGTGCGAATCGCCTTGTCCTGGAAGGAGACGAACCAGGGCGTGCCGTCGACGCCGGCATGGGGCCCGGCAAACAGACTTCGGTGAGAAGCCTCGGTGCCCGGCAAGTGATTGCCCAACAGGATATCGATCGACGACTGACTGGACTTGGTGTCGCGCAATACCCAGTTCCAGCCGCTGTGTCCGACGTTACCCGGGCCCAGCATAATCCCGCGCAGGTACAACGACTGATCGCGGTAGGCGGCCAGCTCGGCGCTGATCTCATTCAGGGTGAACGCGCTGGTGTCCACGTCCTGGGCCGTAGGGTGCCAGAGCCCGCGCCCATCACCAAAACCGCCGCCGGTGTAGGAATCCACCGCCAGACCGTCAGGCACCACCACAAATACCACCTTGAGCTTCGCCTGCTCCGTCTGCCCGGCCAGCGCCATGCGCGACAGACCGAAAGGGCTCAACGAACCATAGACACTCACAGCAGCCAGGCCCTGCAAAAAACGCCGACGACTTTTAAGAAGATCCATGATCAATTCCTCTCGGTCTTGTAAATGAACGCCTTGGACGTACCCAATGCCTTGAGCATCTCGGCCAGCGAGCCTGAGGTTTTCAGGCCGTCGGCGACCGCCTTGACGGTGCCCGACGTCGAGACATCGGATTTACTGCCAAAGACAAACCGGAAATAACTGTCCGCCATGCAGAACTGCGAGGTTGGGCTGCGCGAAACAATGTTGGCGATATCGCGCACATCATTGATCGGCTCAGTACCAGTTGCCGTGAGGAAGGGACCGGATGCCTTGATCGGCAACATCTGCGGATACTGGTTGTAGTTATGGGCTCGCTCCTCAAGGCGATAGCGCCCGGCCGCGTCGTAATGCTCCATCGAGGAACCGGTGTCGTTCATGTATTGGTGGCACTGCCAGCAACGTCCACCGGATGCCTGCTCGCCGTTGACCGAGTCCCAATACTCGCGGGTAGTGATGGCCCGTGGCGGCTGGGTCGGATCGGTCGGGTCAGGTTCCACCGGCGCGCCGAACTCATGACAGAACATCTGTTCACGAATCATGATGCCGCGCTTGACCAGCGAGGTGGCCTGGTAGTCGGACGTTGCCGCCTGTGTCAGGCCCAGGTGCAGCAGGCCGCCACGCTTGTCATCGACCGTCACCTTGCGCATGTCATTGCCCGTCACGCCAGCGATCCCGTAATGCGCGGCCAGGGCCTGATTGAGGAAGGTGTAGTGCGGCGTGAACAGTTCCGTGAAGGTGCCGTTGTTGAGCATCAGGTTGCGACTCAGCAGGTACTGCTCCTGCGCCATGAGCTGAATCATCTGCGCGCTCAACCCGGGTTTTTCCTGCACGCCACGTTCGGTCTTGACGTAGTAACTGACAAACCGGTTGAACTGGGCGATGCCGCGCTCCGTACGCATCATGCGCTCGATCTCGGCGCCGATCTGTAGCTCGGTCTGCAGTTCGTTGCGCTGCGCCTTGGCCAGCAACGCCTCGTCCGGAGTGGTGCCGAGGAACCCGTAAGACAGCGCGGTGGCCACCTCGTACGGTGTCAATTGATAGACCGTGCCGTCACGCGTGGTGCTCACGCCCAGTTCAGAGCGATAGAGGAAGTTAGGCGACAGCAACAGCGCGGCAATCAGCCCCGGCGCCTCCTGCTCCTCGTAAAGCGTCTGATAGCGCTCGCGCTCGGCGTCGCTGAGCGGACGCCGGAACAACTGCAAGCCCAGCGACGTGACCAGATCCGCCCCCATCTTCGACGGTGCCAGGACGCGCAGGCGCGCCGGCGTCACCTCGTTGGCCACCGACAGGGCCATGTCGTAGAACTGCTTGACGTCTTCGGCCTGGAGAATCCCCTTGCTGGCCTCGCCGGGGTACTTGAAGTCGGTTTCCGACTTGTCGGCCGGCAACTTCTCGGGGTTGATCTCTACCCCCAATACATCCATGACAGTGGCGGCATACTCATCCGCGGTCAGCAGACGCAACTGCCGCACCCCTTGCGACTCACCCGGCTTCAGAAAGGGTGCCCAGACCACGTCGAACAGGTGCGTGCTGACTTCCGTGGCGCAAGTCGTATCGCAATGCCCGGCCACCGGCATGCTCTTGATCTGCCGGACCAGCGCATCCAGCCCCGCGGCGCTCCAGGTTGTGGCCATGCGCTGGGTGGCGAAAGACTCCATCGAGTGACATTTGGTACAGGCCTGGGCCAGCACCGTCTCGCCCAGGTTGTCCAGCACCCGGTAAGCCATCGGCGTTAGCTGGTGGTGTTCGCTGGACTCGTCAATGTCCACCTTTTCCAGTTCCGGCTCAGGTTTGGCCTTGGCGTAGAACGGGTAAATCACCTGGTACTTGCCGTAACTGAGGATCTGCGTGGTGCTCTCCCCCCAGGGTACCTGGATCACCTTGGGCTCCTCTGTCGGCTTGGCAGTGTTGACCAGGCTCAGGTGCCATTGCGCGTCGCTGACCGACGCCGGCTTGGCCGGGGCTTTGATCGTCACCTCGACTTCGAGCTTGTCCGGGCGCTCGCGGTAACTCAGGTCGATGACATGGGTCTTATGTGTCGCCGACAACGTGAAGACGGAATTGCGCACCTGCGGAATCCAGTCCCTCACATCATTGAGCCGCAGTTGGTATTCGCCATAGGGCAAACCTTCGAGAAAGATACTGGCTTCGCTGTCCGCCGGGTTCCAGGAGACTTGCACCAGGCGACGATTGCCATCGGGGCCGGTCAGGTAACCACTGATCATCTCCTTCTCGTAGCCTGGCGGCGGTAAGGAGGGGCGCAACGTCAATTGGGTCGGCGGCAAGCCGCTGGGGTCGTAGCGCATGCGATAAATCACCCCGGCAACGTCATCGCTGATCAGGATGCTGCCATCGCCCAATGCCAGAAATTCGGTGGGCCGACCCACGCAGGAGTTGTCCAGGCAGTACACATCGAATTTATCCGGATCCTGGACGAAACCGTTGATCAGCGGGATCTGATTAACCACTCGATCGCCGCCCTGAATCGTCAGCATCTGCACGTTCATGCCGGGGACTGCGCTAGAACCGGTGCCGTGCAGGGCCACCAGCAGGCGCGGGGTTTCGCGGCCATCGGGCCCGGGATAGCCGTACCAGAACATCACCCCCAGTGGCGCGGTGTTGGTCCCCTGTTCGAAGGCTGGGGCCACGTATTGATCAGGGTTGATATCGTCCAACGGCTTGTCCGAGACGATCGCGCCCGGCACCAGCGGAGGCTGGATCACTCCTGGGTTCTGGTACTCCTCCTGGGTGAACCCGGGGGTGTTTTTGCCGAACAGATAGGGCACGCCAAAATGCTGGCCGTCAGCGCTGATCCTGTTGACTTCATCAGGGTTGGCGAAACCCTGGCGATTGTTGTCGCTGAACCATATTTTGCCGGTGTTGGGGTTGAAGTCGAAGCCCACTGAATTGCGTACACCCGAGGCGAGGATCTCCCACTTTTTATCCTTATCCTCGTCACTCTCGTCCTCATCCACGGTGTCCAGCGGGTACCGCAACAAGGTGCCATAACGCGGGTCTTTGTCTTTGGGGATCATGCACAGGTTGCAGGGGATGCCGACAGCGGTGTAGAGCCATTTATCACTGGCCACCGGGCTGAAGCGCAACGGATGTTTCATGTGCCAGATACGGGTGTTGGAACCGCTGGACAGCGGCGGCAGGGGAAACCCCTTGGCATCCGGGGGAAATTTGACCACCAACTGAGGCTTGGGGTCCTTGTAGTTGTTATCGGCATCGCGCAGGCGATAAAGCCCGCCAGTGGTCGAGTAGTACAGGTCACCGTCGCGCCAGGCCACGCCATGGGGCTCTTCCTGGCCGCTGGCGATCACGTGGATGGCGGTCGGCTTGCCGGCTGCATCCAGGGGCAAGGCGTAAATCATGTCGGCGATCTTGCCGTCATACACATAGGAAGGAATCGCGCTGGATCCGACATACAGCACGTTCTTGCCCATGGCCATTTGCCGAGGCTGAATCAGGCCCTGGGCAAACAATTCGATCTTGATCCCGGGCAGACCATGGAGTTTATCAACCTCCACCGGTGGCCGGTATTTGACCTCGACAGTCTGCTCTTCGCCCGCGTCCTGCTTGAAGGAAACGATGTGCGGTGTGTTCAGCGGAACGAAGCCGTCGGCGACATTCATCACCAGTTGATAATCGCAGGCCTTGAGTTGATCCAGATGCAGGGTTTCATTGGCCTTGATGCTGATCGGGATCTCTTCGGCCTTGCAGCGCAGTACCCCGGTCAACACCTGATCGGCTCGCGACACGCCGGGCACCGCCGGTTTCAGGGGGGCCTTGCCGCTCAGGGTGGCGAAACTCAAGGTCAGTCGATTACCTTCAGGACCACCGCACTCGCCCAGGTCTTTCCAGGCGTCGGGCCAGTGACCTTGTGGTTTGCCCGGTTCATAGGCGACCTGGCGACACCAGGCCGAACTGCCAGGGCCCAGGGGCGCCTCATCATCTTTCCAGCATTCGTACCCATGGCCCCGATGAGTGACTTGCTCGCCTGGCCCATACACCTTGTCGACGACATAGGGATCCGGCGGACAGGACTGGCGGCCAGCGGGCGCGGAATGGGCCGTACCCGGAAAAAAAACCACGCCTATGATTACGCCCAGCGCGACCAGGCCCAACATGGCCAACACGCGACACACACCGACAGACTTCTCCATGATTCAGGCCTCATGCATCGGCCAGGTACCGGGTTGCCGCCTTGCAACGACCGATCAGCCGCTGCGCAGTGAACCCTCTGACCCCGGGTGGCAGGTCGCCGTAGGCGAGTCTGGCCCGATAAGGTAATTGGAATGTCTTCCAATGCGGTTCCACTGCATGACCACGACATGGCTGGACAGCCATAGAGACAGGAACTGACAGACATTCATCCGTGCATCGCCAGCCCTCGGATCCAGATGACGATCAACCGAGCAGGCGTTTTTATCAAAACGCCAATCGATCACCCGCGTCTACTGTCAAAGTTGACAGGTAGCCATCCTTCACCCGCACTCAATCACTCCTGCACAGCCAGCGGCTTGCTCAATTCGCCAATCTTCTCCAGCCGCGCCCGCACGATGTTGCGGCTGATATTGAGCAGGCGTCCGGTCTGCAACTGATTGCCATGGCAGTAGCGGTAGGCAGCGCGAAAGATCGTCTCTTCGATGTGTTCGTAGAGGTCGGGAATATTCTGTTCGAACAGCGCATTCAGTGCCGTTTCCAGGTCCACCGGGCCACTGACTGCATGGCTGAGCGGATTGGCCTGCTCCTGGCGAATACCCGAAGAGCGCATGTCCACCAGGTGCAAATCGGCCGGCGCCACCCGCTGGTTACGGCACACCAGCAAGGCATGGTGAATGGAGTTTTCCAGCTCGCGGATGTTGCCCGGCCAATTGTGCTCGAGCAGTTTGCGCTCGGTCTCGATGCTCAGGGTCGCGCGGTTGTAGCCCAGGCGCTGGCAGTATTCCTCGAGGAAAAACTCGGCCAGCGGCAGGATGTCCCCTGGGCGCTCGCGCAGCGGCGGCAGGCGAATGGTCGCCACGTGCAAACGGTAAAACAGGTCCTCGCGAAAATGCCCGGCCACCACCGCATCCGCCAGATTGACGTTGGTCGCGGCCACCAACCGCACATTGATCGGGATCGGCGTGCGTGAGCCCAGGCGCACCACTTCGCGCTCCTGCAACACCCGTAACAACTTGACCTGCATGTTCAACGGCAGATCACCGATCTCATCGAGGAACAGCGTGCCGCCGTTGGCCGCCTCGAACCAGCCGGCCTTGTTGCTGGTAGCCCCGGTAAACGCGCCCTTCTCGTGGCCAAACAGTTCGCTCTCCACCAGGGTTTCGGCGAACGCCCCGCAGTTCACCGCGACAAACGGCTCGCGACCACGGCGGCTGAGATTATGGATGTGCCGCGCCACCAGCTCCTTGCCGGTGCCGGTCTCGCCGATGATCAGCGTATTGGCTTCACTCGGCGCCAGGCGCTCGATGCGGCTGAGCAACTCCTGGGAGCGCGGGTCCTTGAAGACCAGGACGGTAGCGCGCACCGACTTGGTCAGTTCGCGTGCGTGGGGATGAGTGATCAGCGACATGGTGCATTCCTGGCAGTAAAAGCGCGGGCTCAATCATGCATCAGGATCTATAGATTAAATAATTATTAATTAATCTTTATATATTCCATAAATACATATGAAGGAACATTGCTTCTGCCCTGCTTCTGGAGCAGCACTCAACCTGCATGGACCTGCTGATCCACCAGCACCCAGTCGCCTCCCTCCCGCCCTCAATAAGCGCGCAAAGCCCCGAAACGCGTGGCCTGCAGCGATTTCACAAAACGCTGGCATGCAATCTGCTCTAGCCCTGGCATAGCGCAGCCACTTATCGAGGAAGCACCCATGAAACGTCTCTGGCGCACCAGCCTTATTGCCCTCACCGGCCTGTTACTCAGCGCCACGGCCCTGGCCGAACAAGCGCCGTCCTCCGTCAAGATCGCCATCGTCGCCTTCACCCAGGGCGGCAAACCGGTGTTCGGCGGCATCGCCGGACGAGTGATCGAGGAAGGCTGGCTCGAACAGCAACTCAGCCAGCGCGGGGTCAAGCTGGAGTGGATCGCCCTGCCCCACGCCGGCGCCGGCCCACAGATCAACGAAGGCTTCAGCAACAACAGCATCGACTTTGCCGTGCGCGGCGACCTGCCGTCGGTAATCGCTGGCGCCGGCGGCGTGCCGGGCAAACTGATCGTGCCCGGTGGCAGCGGCAACAACATCTACCTGGTGGTGCCGAGCAACTCACCGGCCAAGAGCATCGACGACCTCAAGGGCAAGCGCCTGGCCTTGCACCGTGGCCGTCCTTGGGAGTTCGCCTTCAGTAATTACCTGGGCAGCCAGGGCCTGAAGCTCGACGACTTCAAGATCGCCAACCTCAACCCGCAAGTCGGCGCGGCAGCAGTGTCAGCCGGCAAGGTCGATGCGGCGGTGCTGCTCAGCGAGGCTTATGCCCTGGAAGACAAGGGCGTGGGGCGGATTCTCTGGTCGAGCAAACAGGGCCAGAATGACTGGCGCCTGATCTCCGACCTCTGGGGCACCGATCTATTTGTCCAGCAACACCCGGACCTCACCCAACTGCTCGCCACCGCCTGGGTCAAGGCCGCCTGGTGGATCTCCCAAGAACAAAACCAGGACGCCTATTACCAACTGTCCTCGCGCGCCGGCACCGCCGAAAGCGTGTTGCGCCGCGACGACCAGAACGACCCGGTGGCCTGGAAAGAGCGCTGGGCGCCGAAAACCGATGCGCAGCTCAAGGCCCATTACCAGGCGCTCACCGCCTACGCCCTGGCCAACCAGTTGATTCGCGACCCCTACGACATCAGCACCTCGCTGGCCACCGGCTTCACCCGGCAAGCGCTGATCGACCTGCAACTCACCGACTACTGGCCCGCCCTGCGTGGCCAGGTCAGCAGCCATCCCTGAACCTTTGATAAGGACATCCCGATGAACCTCAGCAAGCGCTTCACCTTCGGCCTCAGCCTCCTCGCCCTGTCCATGAGCGCCCTGGCCGCCGACGTGCACGTACCCAAGCCCGACCCGTTGCAAGGCGACGGCCGCGTCTCGGCGTTCTACACCTGGCAACACGTGATTCCGGCCACTGCGGGCAAACTGCTGCGCAGTGAACCGCTGGAGAAAACCCTGAGCCTGCCGAATGCCGCCAGCGCCCAGCGGATCCTCTACAGCTCCACCGACGGCATCGACAACAAAACCCCGATCGTGGTCTCAGGCACCCTGTTCCTGCCCAAGGGCAAGGCGCCCGCCGGCGGTTGGCCGGTGGCCAGTTGGGGCCACGGTACCGTGGGCATCGCCGATGTCTGCGCACCGTCCTGGCAAGGCCGTTCCTACCGCGACGTGCAGTACCTGAGCCGCTGGCTCGACGAAGGCTACGCAATTGTCGCCACCGACTATCAAGGCCTCGGCGTGCCCGGCGGTCACCCGCTGCTGAACAACCGCATGGCCGCCTACGGCATTCTCGACGCCGCCAAAGCCGTGGTCGCCGGGGTCCCCGGGCTGGCCAACAAGGTGCTGATCATCGGCCAGTCCCAGGGCGGTGCCGGGGCCTTCGCGTCGGCCGCGTACGCACCCACCTACGCGCCGGATCTCGGGGTCAAGGGCAGCATCGGCACCGGGGTGATCTACACCGTCGGCGCGAAAAACGTCGGTGAGCAGGACCCGAACAAGGTCGACGCCTCCCTCGCCTACGGCTTCTACACCCTGCTCGCGGCGCAGCAGTACGACCCGAGCATCAACCCGAAAGACTTCTACACCGAGAAGGCTCTGCCGCTGTTTGAACAGGCGCGCACCAGTTGCCTGGCATCGCTGGTCAGTGACGTGGTCGGTGTCGGCCTGACCCCGGCCAATGCGAAAAAGGACTACCAGGGCGACCAGCTCGCGGCGTGGCAGAAGCAGGTGTCCTACCCGACCCTGAAACTGACGCAACCGATCTTCATTGGCACCGGCGCTGAAGACAAAACCCCCGCCGCTTCAACCCAGGTGGCCCTGATGCAGGACGCCTGCAAAACCGGCTCGGTGGTCGAGGGTCACCTGTACAAGGGCCTGGGCCACAGCGAGACGGTCAACGCGTCGCTCAAGGACTCGGTGCCCTTCGCCCGCAAAGTCATTAACGACCAGCCTGTCACCCCTATCTGCAATCCCAGCGTGCAGTAAGCCGGAGCCGCCCCCCATGAGCATCGAATTCTTCACCCGCCTGCCGCTGCACGGCGAAACCCAGTTCCTCCCCGGCGACCCACGCAACCGTGGCGACTGGCACCGAGGCGGCCCGAGCACCGGCGCCGTGTCCGGGTTCAGCGTCGGCGATCATTTCAGTTACATCGACTACCTTGGACAGATCGCCCGGGCCGCCGAAATCAACGGCTTTGGCGGCGCGCTGATGGTCAACGCGCCGACCGGCGAAGAGCCGTGGACGGTCTGCTCGCTGCTGGCCCGCGAGACTCGCACGCTACAGTTCGTCACCGCCTTCCAGCCCTATCACTACACGCCCTGGGTCGCCGTGCAGCAGGCTGCGACCTACCAGCGCGCCACCGGCAATCGCCTGGTGTGGAACATCATCAATGGCGGCTCGGACGTGATCCAGCGTCAGGTCGGCGACTTCAGCGATCACGATGAGCGCTATGCGCGCGCCACCGAGTTCATGGACGTGGTCAGGGGTTATTGGCACAACGAAAACTTCCACTACGACGGGCGTTTCTACAAGGCCGAAGGCGGTGGTCTGCGCGGGCCGCTGAAGAAGGCGCAACTGCCGTTGATCTGCACCGCCGGCTCGTCGATCGCCGCCCGCGAATTCGCCGCCAAACACGCCGATTTTTACCTGATGCGCGCCGAGCACCCGGATGAAATCGCCGCGCTGATCGCCGACATTCGCCAGCGTGCGCTCAAGCACGGGCGCACTAATATCCGCTTCGGCCTGTCGATCGATGTGATCACCCGCGAGACCGAGGAACTGGCGCGCACCGAGGCCAAGCGTTTCTTCGACGAGGGCATCGCCAAGGGCGCGGTCAAGGCCGTGGCTGCCCATGCCGGGCTGCGCACCGCGCGCAAGCTGAGCTACGAGACCGGGTTCACCGAGAAAACCGAGACCCAGTCGTTCGAGGATTTTTTCATCCACCCCAACGTCTGGACCGGCTTCGGCTACATCGGCATTCCGCCGGGCTGCGCGCTGGTGGGCAGCTACGAAAACGTGGTGGCGCGGATTCGCGAGTACAACGCGCTGGGCATCGACCTGTTCTTCCTCGCCGGCTACCCGCACCTGGAAGAAGCCTATCGCCTCGGCGAGCACATCCTGCCGCACTTTCGCGGCGAGCGCGTGGCCCTGGAGCGTACCGCCGAGCCGCTCGCCGCGCTGCATTCGGCCAATGGAGCCTGAGCCCATGAGCGACCATCACTCCCTGCTGAGCCGCCGGGATTTCCTCGGCCACAGCGCCCTGCTCGGTGGCGGCCTGCTGCTGGGCGGCGGGCTGCTGGCCGGTTGCGGCCCGGCCAGCGAGACCCCGGCGGCGTCCGGCGCCAGCAACCAGCCGCGCTACGGCGGCCGCCTGCGCCTGGGCATTCTCGACGGTAACCAGAGCGGCAACCTCGACGCCCATAAGCCCATTGGCAGCGGCATCGTCCGTGGTTTCGCCCTGTACAGCAAACTGTGGGAGTGGGACGAGCAGATGCAACCGCGCCTGGCCCTCGCCGAGTTCGCCGAGCCGAATGCCGACGCCAGCAGTTGGACCCTGCGCCTGCGTCCGGATCTGGAATTTCACCACGGCAAGACCATCGATGCCGACGACCTGATTTTCTCGATCCGCCGGCTCACCGATCCGCAACTCGCCTCGCCCTATGCCGCGTTGCTGCACTGGGTCGACCGCGACAATCTGCTCAAGCTCGACAACCGCACCGTGCGCCTGAACTTCCGCGAAGGCCGCAGCTACATGCCGCTGGCGGAAACCTGGGTCAACTTCGGCGGCATTGTGCCGGTGGACTATCACCCGGTATCCAACCCGGTGGGCGCCGGCCCCTACAAGCTGAAGAGCTTCACCCCCGGCCAGCGCTCGCTGTTCACCCGCTTCGAGAATTACTACAAGGACGGCAAACCGTACGCTGACGAGCTGGAAATCATCGACTTCAAGGACCAGGTCTCGCGCCTCGCCGCCCTGCGCGCCGGGCAGATCGACATGGCCAATGTGATGCCCACCGAACAACTGCAAGTGCTGCAAGGCGACCCGCGCCTCAAGGTGCTGAAATCGGTGACCGGCAACTGGCTGTCGTTCGACATGAACCTCGACAAACCGCCGTTCAACGACCCACGGGTGCGCGAGGCGTTTCGCCTGCTGGCCGACCGCGAAGAGCTGGTGCGTCGCGCCCTCAACGGTCAGGGCCGAGTGGCCAATGACCTCTACGCGCCGAGCGACCCGACCTTCAACCACAGCCTCGGCCCGCGCCCCCACGATCCGCAGCGCGCCGCGCAACTGCTCAAGGAAGCCGGCCAGGAAAACCTCGAACTGGAACTGGTGACTACCCCCGGGCCGGGGCTGACCTCGGCGCTGGTCCTGGCCGAACAAGCCAAACGCATCGGCGTCACCCTCAAGGTCAAGCAGGTCGACCTCGCGACCTTCCAGGGACCGCTGCGCAACGACTGGACCCTGAGCACCGGCGGCAGCATCGGCGCGCCGTTCCTCGCCAGTGCGATCCACACCGACGCGCCGTTTGCAGTGGCCAACAAGACCCACTTCAACGACCCGCACTTCAGCGAACTGTTCCTGCAAGCCATGGCCCAGCCCGACCTCGGCAAGCGCACGGCGCTGGTGCACCAGGTGCAGCAGATCCAGTACGAGCGCGGCGGCATGTTGATCTGGGGCTATGCCGATTTGCTCGACAGCGTCTCGACCCGGGTCGGCGGTGCGGCGGCGGAAGAGTCGCTGTTCAGCACCTGGCGGTTCGAGCGGTTGTGGTTGAACGACACGGCCTGAGCCCTGTGTAGGAGCCGGCTTGCCGGCGATGAAGTTGATGCGGTGTGGCTGATGCCCTCATCGCGAGCAGGCTCGCTCCTACAGGCGATGGCGGTAGATCAGTCACCACAGGTTTTTCCCTATTCCCGATTTTCTTTCGAGGCCCATGCCCCATGCCCTCTATCGCCTTTCGTTTGCCCTTGAAACCCTCCGCACTGGCCGTGGCGGTGGTGTCCGCATTGGCCCTGCCAGCGTTCGCCGACGACACCCAACTGCAAACCGTCACCGTCCAGGCCAGTGCCAGCGACAAAGAAGACGACGCCCTGCCCACCCGGCCGTCGACCTCAGTGTATGGCGGCACTGAAACCACCATCATCGACACCCCGCGCTCGATCAGTCAGATCAACACCGAACAACTGGCCAACGACCCGATCCGCAGCGCCGACGACCTGGTCAAGTACGCCCCCGGCATCACCCGCGGTGGCGGGCAGAACGCCGGGATCGCCCCGCAGTTTCGCGCCCAGGGTTCGGAGGTGTTCCAGGACGGCCAGCGCGCCTATGGCGTGCGCCACCCGGCCAACTTCAACGCCTACGAGGGCGCCGACATCGTCGCCGGGCCGTCCTCGGTGACCTACGGTTCGGTGAGCGGCAGCGGCGGCTACGTCAACTACCTGAGCAAGAAGCCCAATTTCAACGAATTCAAGACCCGCCTCAGCGGTGAACTAGGCAGCTGGATACCGGATGGCGAGTCCCGCGATTCAAGCAAATTCAGCATCGACAACACCGGGCCGATCGCCGACAACCTGGCCTACCGGGTGAGCATCACCAAGCAGCGCCAGGAGGATTTCTACGACAACGTCGACAACAACTTCGACGCCTTCTACGGCGCCCTGGCCTGGCGCAACGACAACGTGCGGGTCGACTGGAACGCCGCCTACGACGACTACTACGACTACAACATCACCCACGGCTGGAACCGCGCCAACCAGGCGCTGGTGGACCACGGCAAGTACTACGCCGGGCGCGCCACGCCGATCATCCAGAACGGCAGCACCCTGTGGTCACCGGTGCTGGCCTCCGGCGCGGCGGATGCACCGACCCTCGGTTGGGTCAAGCGCCAACGCAATGCTCAGGGCCAATACAGCGTGGTCGACGGCAGCTTCCAGAACGCTTCGCCCAACACCCAGGCCAATCCCGGCACCCTGCGCGGCTGGGTCTATGACCCGAACCTGGCGGGCAACGGCCTCAAGTCGCTGTCGTCGCAAACCGGCCAGCGTGACGAAGACGAAAGCAGCTCGCGGCGCTTCACCACCCAACTGCATGTCGAGGCCGACCTGACCCCGACCATCACTCTGGCCAATAGCACCTTCTACCAGCGCTCAAGGGACAACACCGATGCGGTCGGTGCGTTCCAGGTGCAGTCCAAGGACAACCTGCTCGACAACCGCTTCGAATTTCGCTCGCGCAATGAAGTCAGCCTCGGCGGCTGGACCCTCAGCGACGAGAGCAACACCGGACTGATTTACCGCCGTGAGTTCAACCAGTCGATTGCCGCGAACAACAGCTTCGGCTCGACCATCAACGCCTACGACCTGACCCAGGATCCGTCGGGAAAAAACCCTGGCGACCTGCTCGGCCTCGACAACCGCAATCCAGCCGGCGGCAATGGCGCGTGGATCGGCCAGCCCGGCGTCCCGCAGTTCTCGAACTTCTACGGCTGGCTCAACCTGCCGCCGATGTACCCGGCCGGGCACGGCCTGTACGCCGAATCGGTGGCGCCCTACACCGC
This sequence comes from Pseudomonas sp. Pse1, assembly GCF_024519635.1. Taxonomy (NCBI): domain Bacteria; kingdom Pseudomonadati; phylum Pseudomonadota; class Gammaproteobacteria; order Pseudomonadales; family Pseudomonadaceae; genus Pseudomonas; species Pseudomonas sp. Pse1. Next base: position 33,319 of record NZ_JALJRO010000007.1, on the reverse strand, counting down.
CGAAAGCACCTGGACCACGCAAACCCTGTTCAGTCAGCACAACCTGAAGTTTGGTGATCGAGTCGGCCTGAATATCGGCGCCAGCCGCAGCTGGATCGATGCCGAGATCGAAAATCCGTTCGTCCTCGCCGGCGGCAATCCGCGCAAAGACAGCGACAACTATCGGCTGTTCTCATTCCAGGTCAGCCCCTACGTCAAGCCCACGGAAAACAGCACCCTGTACTACACCTTCGACCGCTCGCTGGCGGTCAACACCGGGTTCTTCTCCAACGGCCTCGGCTGGGGCAGCGGCGCCGGCGCCAACCAGCTCAACCCGCTGGCCTTCGAAAGCCTCAGCGTGCTGCATGAAGTGGGGCTGAAAGTCGAAGCCGTGCCCGATCAGTTGTTCATGACCCTGGCCGCGTTCAAGCAGGAGCGCGATCAGTCACCCGACAGCAATAACAACATCGCACGCCTGGTGATCAAGGGCGTTGAGTCGAGCATTCGCTACCAGCCGGACGACCACCTGCGCAGCGCCCTGAACCTGACCAAGCTCACCGCCTACAACGAGTTCACCAGCCAGAGCGGCTTCGCCTCGGCCGGTTTTATCCCCGACAACGGCACCGTGTTTGGCGACAACAACAGCCTCAATCAGCGCCCGTCCGGACGCTTCGATGCGGTGCAGATTCCCGAATACACGGCCAGCGGCTATGTCGACTACCGCTTTGATTCCGGCTTCGGCGCCGAGCTGTCCGGCTGGTGGACCAGCAGCTGGTACCTGAACCTGAGCAAGACGGTGAAGGTCCCCGACGAATACAACCTCGACCTCGCGGTGTATTACCGCCAGCCGCAATGGAGCACCACCCTGCGGGTGCTCAACCTCACCGACGAACTGAACTTCGTCAGCGGCCTCGCCGGCTCCACCAACACCTTCCTGCAACCCATGCCTGGCCGCACCGTGCTGGCCCAGGTCGATTACCAATTCTGAGTTCACTCTGGAGACTTGCTATGTCCATCGAATTTGTCGGCATGATTTTCCCCCGCCAGTGGTCCGAGACCCGAGGCGTGCGCAGCGCCGATTTTGACCTGCCGTTTATTCGGCATCATGCCCGCGCCCATGAGCAGGCCGGCTTTGACCGGGTACTGATCGCCAGCGGCCCGGGCAGCGCCGACAGCCTGCAGATCGCCGCGTATGCCGCCGCCCACACCGAGCGCCTGGGTTTCATGATCGCCCATCGCCCGGCCCTGACTGCCCCCACCGTCGCGGCGCGGGCCTTTGCCACCCTCGATCACACCACCGGCGGCGGGCGGATCCGTCTGCACGCGATCACCGGGATCACCGCCGAGCCGCAGGAAGGCGACACTCTGCTGGACAAGACCGCGCGCTACCGGCGCACCGATGAGTACCTGGAGATCGTCCGCCGGACCTGGACCGCCGAGGAGCCATTCGACTTCGAGGGTGAGTACTTCAACATCAAGGGCGCGTTCTCGCCCGTCAAACCGCTGCAGCAGCCGCACATCCCGATTTCCTTTGGCGGCTCGTCGGATATCGCCTATCAGATTGCGGTCAAGCATGCGGATTTGTATGCCTTGTGGGGCGAGCCGTTGAGTGGCGTGGCCGAGCAGATCGCCAAGCTCAAAGCCGCCGCCCGCGCTGCCGGGGTGCAGGCGCCGAGGGTGAGTCTGTCGGTGCGTTTGATCCTCGGCGCCACCGAGGAACTGGCGTGGCAGCGGGCCGAGCAGATTCTGCAGCAGATCAAGGCCAACCCGCAGTTCGCCGCCGGCAGCCCTTGGCAAAAACGGCTCAAGGGCACCGGCTCCGAACGCCTGCTGGCCGCAGCCGCCCAGGGCGATCGTCACGACCGCGCCCTGTGGTTGCCCACCGCCACCGCCGTCGGCGCCTACGGCGACACCACCGCCCTGGTCGGCACCCCGGAAACCGTGGCCCAGGCCTTGCTCGACTATGTCGACCTGGGCGTTACCACCTTTCTCAATCGTGGGTATGACCCGCTCTATGACACGGTTGACTATGGGCGCTGGATCATTCCGGCGGTGCGGGAAGAGGCGCAGCGGCGCAGTGTTGGTAGAACGGCGGCCAGTTCGTAGCTGTCCCGGATTTACGCGGCGGTCTCAGGTTCTTCGCGAGCAGGCTCGCTCCCACATTTCCGGGCGCATCCGAATCTTGCGGATGCCCGCCTTCCTTGTAGGAGCGAGCCCGCTCGCGATGGTCGTCAACGATGACGAAGCTAGCCTGGATGCGCGCCGCGACCTCTGGTTTTTCGTCGGAACGCCGCCCGGAGTCGGCTCGCTCAGTGGACCAAAAAAACTAACCCCCCACCAACGTCGGCGAATGCTCGAGCAACGTCCGCGTATACCCGGCCTGCGGTTGATCCAGAACCCCATCCACCGCCCCCTGCTCCACCACCCGCCCCTGCTTGAGCACCAGCACCTGGTCAGCGATGGCGCGGACCACGCCCAGGTCGTGGGTGACGAACAGCAGCGTCAGTCCCTCGTCCTGCAACTGGCGTAGCAAGGCAAGGATCGAGGCCTGGACCGAGACGTCCAGCGCCGAGGTGATTTCGTCGCAGATCAGCAGCCGTGGCTCGCAGATCAGCGCACGGGCAATCGCCACCCGTTGACGCTCGCCCCCCGACAGACCATGGGGATACGCATCAGCCACCGAAGCCGGCAGCGACACCCGTTGCAGCACCGCCTCGACCCGCTGCCGCGCCTCGGCGCCCTTGATCCCGAAGAAATGCTCCAAGGGCCCGCTCAAGGTCTGCAACACCGTCTGGCGCGGATTCAAGGCCCGGTAGGGATTCTGGAAAATGTACTGGATCTGATGCCGCAACCCCACCTCGCGCTGCCGGGCAGCCAGGCTCAACGGCTGCCCGGCATAACGCAATTGCCCCTCGGCGTTCTCCCCCAGCCCCGCCACCGCCCGCGCCAGACTGGTCTTGCCCGAGCCCGACTCGCCGACCAAGGCCAGGCACTGCCCCGGCTCCACCCGCAGCGACACATCGAACAGCACCTGACGATCGTAGGCCACGTTCAGACCGATGACTTCCAGCAAGGCCGGGCGCTCGACCACCTCGTCGACCTGCCGCGATTGCGCCACCGGAATCAACTGCAAAGGCTGGCGATGAGGGTCCAGGCAGGCCACCTGCTGCCCTGGAGCCCGTTCGTGCAAGGCCGGTTCCGCCGCTGAACAGTCGAGACGGCGCCGGCTGCAGCGTGGCGCAAAACCACAGCCCTGCGGACGCTGTCCCGGTGCCGGGGCATGGCCGCGAATCGCCAGCAGCTCACGACGTTGCGCCACATCCGGGATCGCCGCCAGCAAGCCCCGGGTATAGGGGTGAGCGGGATGACTGAACAGCGCCTCGCGGGACGCCGATTCGACAATCCGTCCGGCGTACATCACCAGCACCCGGTCTACCAGGTCCTTGATCACCGCCAGGTCATGGGACACATACACCGCCGCCACGCCCTGACTTTTGCACAGGCGGCGCAGGGTAGCGAGGATGTGCGCTTGAGTGGTGACGTCGAGCGCGGTGGTCGGCTCGTCGAGCACGATCAGCCGTGGCCGCAGGACGAAGGCCAGCGCCAGCATCACCCGCTGCTGCTGGCCGCCGGACAGTTGATGGGGAAAGCGTCGGAGGAATTCGCGGTCGTCGGGTAGGCCGACGTCGCGCAGGGTTTCTTCAATTCGATGGTAGGAGCCACTTCCAACTTGATGAGCCGCCAAGGTCTCGCGCAACAACGCGCCAATCCGCAACGCCGGGTTCAACGCCGTCGCCGGATCCTGCGCCACATAGCCGATCAAACTGCCCCGTGCATGACGCAAGTCCTCGCCCTGCAGTTCCAGCAACGGCTGCCCCGCGACCTCGACCCGCCCCTGGACAATCCGCGCGCCGCTGCGGGCATGGGCCAGCAACGCCGTGGCCAGGGTGGTCTTGCCGGATCCCGACTCGCCCACCAGCCCTAAAATCTCCCCGCCCCCGACACTGAACGACACCCCGGACAGCACATCGACCTGCCCCGGCAACTCGACCCGCAGATCGGTGACCTGCAACACCTGGGTATCGACACGGCTGTGCCCTGGCAAACCTGCGAGCGCATTCATGGCTGCTTCTCTCCAATCCGTGAACTGCTGCGGCCAATGCCTTCAGCAAGAATGTTGGTGCCGTAAGCGAAGATCCCGATCAGCAGCGCCGGCGCCAAAACAGCCCAGGGCTGGACCAGCAGGCCGGCCTGGTTTTCATTGATCATCAGGCCCCAGTCGGCGGTCGGCGGCGCCACGCCGTAGCCGAGGAAACTCAGGCCCGAGAGCATGCCCACTGCCCAGGTCAGCATGTTGCCGAAATGCACCAGCAACGGCGTGAGGATGTTCGGCAGGATCTCGCGAAATAGAATGCGTCGCCGCGAATAGCCCATCATCTGCGCCGCCTCGACAAACTCCTGACCGGCCACCGCCACCGCGCTGCCCCGGGCCAGGCGAATCACTCCCGGCGTAAAGGCGATTGCCACCGTCAACACGATCAGCCATGGCGCACGGCCGAGCATCGAGACAATCAGCAGCACCAGGATCAGGTCGGGAAACGCCAGCGAGACATCCGCCAGCCAGGTGATCAACTGGTCCAGGCGACGTCGGGAAAAGCCCGCCAGCAACCCCAGGGTGCCGCCCACCAGCAAGGCAATGGCGGCCGCCGCCAGGGACATCCACAACACCGACAGACCGCCGCTGAGCAAGCGCGAGACCACGTCATGGCCGAGGAAGTCGTAGCCCAGCCAGGCTGCACCGCTGGGCGCGCCATAGACCATGCCGAGCATGTCGGTCGGCGCATGGGGCGCCAGCCACGGGCCGAACAGCGCCAGGGCAATCACCAGTGCGGTGATCAGCGCGCCCTTGCGGGTTTGCGCTTGTGCCAGCCAGGGCCAGCGATTGGCGAATAAATCACGCATACAGCACCTCTCACGGAGCCTTGGGGGTGGAGCGCCGCCACCAGGGCAGAATGCCCCGGCGGTTGCGCTGGATCATGGTCACACGCCGCGCAGTGCGAAGTTTTGGCGTGAGCAGCACGGTCAGCAGGTCGGCCAGCAGATTGATCAACACCACACCCAGGGTAATGACCAGCACGATGGCTTGGACCATCGGCAGGTCGCGCATCTGGATCGCCGAATTGAGCGCGGTACCGATCCCCGGATAGCTGAAAATCACCTCCGCCAGCAGCGCCCCGCCGATCATCGTGCGCAGGGTCAGCGCCACGCCCTGGATCGCCGGCACCAGGGCATTGGGCAAGGTATGGCGCCAGACGATGCGCCACTCGGCAATCCCCCGGAGCCGGGCGGCGATCACATAGTCGGATTCCAGCGCCTCGATCATCGCCGCCCGCACCATGCGCGTCAGGTACGGCAGCGCCGACAGACTCAGGGCCAATATCGGCAGCACGAGGAACTGCAACTGGCGCCACAGCGAGGTGTCCGGGTCGATCAGCGAGACTGCCGGCAACACGTCCATGTGCGGCATGGAAAACAGCAGCACCAGGCCGATGGCGAGAAGAAACCCCGGGGTGGCCTTGAGGAAAATCAGCAGCGACAGGCACCAGCGGTCGAGGCGACTGTCGCGGCGCAGGGCCAGGGTCACCCCCAACAGCAACGCTAGCGGAACGACGACGACTATCACTCCCGCCAACAGCGCCAGGGTGTAGCCGAAGCGCCCAAACAACAGGCTGGCGACCGGCGCATTGGAATCCAGCGACACCCCCAGCTCGCCGCTCAATGCCTGGCCGAGCCAGCGCAGGTATTGCTCGAGGATCGGTCGATCCAGCCCCAATTGGCGTTGCAGGGTGAGGATGCTTTCCAGCGGCGCATCCGGGCCGAGGATCACCCGTGCCGGATCGGAAGGCAGCGCCTGGGTGGCGATGAACACCACCAGGCTGATCACCCAGGCGGTCAGCAGGCCGTAGCCGAGGCGACCCATGAACCAGGCCAGCCAGGCCGGGGTACGCGGTGTTTTGCAGGAGTCAGGCATGGTTCAACCACAGCTCGTCGAAGCGCCAGGAGGCGAAGGTGGTTTGCTCGGGGGTCAGGCCGCCGACCCGGGTCGAAGCAGCATCGAGCACGTCGTTGAAGCCCCAGATCAACAGCCCGCCACGCTCGTGCTGGATGCGCTGGGCTTCATGCACCAGCAACTTGCGCTGGGCCAGATCGGGCTGGGCCAGGGCCTGGGTATACAGGGCGCTGAAGCGCTCGTCGTGGAAATTGCTGCGGTTGTAAATCGCCTGTGGTGCGTCGTTGTGCAGGCCCGAAGCGAGGAAACCGCGAGCCGGGGTCGAGCCCGGCGACAGCAGCCAGTTTTCCCGCTGCGGACCGTTGAACACCGAGCCGTCGACCTGGGTCACCTTGATCTCGACCCCGGCTTTCTTCGCCTGCTGGGCGAACACCAGCGCCGCGTTGACACCCGGTCCAGGGGTGGTGGTCAGCTCGACCCGCAGGTCGTCCTGGCCAGCCTGGCGCAACAGCGAGCGCGCCTGCTCCAGGTCGTAGGGACGCTGGGCGATTTCGTGGTTGTAGGTCGGGTCGTGGGGCGAATACAGGTCGTTGGCGACCCGGCCGAAGCCATTGAGGCCACGACCCACCAGCTCCTGCCGATCCGCCAGCAGGCGAAAGGCCTGGCGCACCCGCACGTCCTGGAACGGCGCCTTGGCCAGGTTCAGGTTGAAGCCGGTGAAGGAGGTGCTGGGCGACACGTACAGCTTGAGCCGCGAGTCGGTCTTGAGCAGCGCGCTGTGTTCGGCCTGAACTCCGCTGGCAACGTCGATCTGCCCGGCGCGCAAGGCCGCCGAGCGTGAGACCTGATCCTTGAATTCGATGATTTCCAGCTCATCGGCATAGGGCTGGTTGGGCTTGTAGTAGTTCTCGAAACGGCTGTAGAGCGAGCGCTGGCCGGGGATGAAACTCTTGAGCTTGTAGGGCCCGGCGCCTACCGGGTTGGTGATGGGGTCGTAGTCAGTGGGCACGATCCCGCCGAAGCTGATCAGGGTTTCGTCCAGCGGGAAAAAGCTCTGGCCTTCCTTGAAGCGGATCTCGATGGTCCGCGCATCGAGCTTGCGCAGGGCATTGCGGTCGATGGCCCCGACCAGCCCGGCAAAGGGCGACGCCAGTTTCGGATCGGTCAGGCGCAGGATCGAAAACAGCATGTCGTCGGCGCCGATGCTTTTGCCGTGGTGAAACTCCAGGCCTGGTTTGATGCGGATGATCCAGGCACTGGCGTCGGCATTTGGCTCGGCGAATTCGGCGAGGGCCAGGCGGGTGCTGACGTCGCCGTTCCACTCCCAGAACTTACTGTACAGCGCCCAGCCACGAATGATCCCGCCGCCCACCGGCTTGTGCGCGTCGAGGTTGCCCGACTGGTCGCCGTCGATAATGCCGACCCGCAAGCGCCCGCCATAAGCCGGCGTGCTCGACGGCACCCGGGCCTCGCTGACGCGCTCATCGCAGCCGCTGAGCAGGCTGGCGCCCAACAGCAGGCCACCGCCGACCGCCAGGCTGTTGCCGAGAAACACCCGGCGGGAAAATTCATCATTCATGGCGTCTGTCCTTATGCCTGTTCGCGGAGGCGCTGGGCCGGCTGCGCGCTGACACCCAGGCGCGGCACGTCGAAGCCGTGGTCGAGGTCGAGCAGCGGAAACAGCAGGTCGGCGACCCGATGTGCTTCGTCGATCAGCGGGAAACCGGAGAGGATGAACGCCGAAGTGCCTTCGGCTTCGTACTCGCGAATGCGCTCGGCGACTTGCTCGGCGCTGCCCACCAGGTAGGTGCCGGCAGCCGGGCCCAGCAGGTTGAAGCCAAACAGGCTCGGGCCGAGCCAGACGTTGGGGTAGATCTCCAGGTCACGGGCCTTGGGCAGGCGCCCGGCGCGCACGGTGTCGAGGTTACGCTGGGTTTGCGGGTCGTCGCTTCGATAGCTGTCGAAGGTCTCGCCCGGCGGCAACTGTCGCTCGATGGCGGCGCGCGCGGTGTGCAGCGAGGTGCGCTGGAGGAGTTTTTCGGCGTGGGCCCAGGCTTCCTCTTCGGTCTCGCGGACGATGATCTGCAGGCGGGTGCCGAAGGTCAGCTCACGGCCGATCTTCGCCGCTTCGGCAGCGACCTTGCGGAATTTTTCGCCGAGTTTCGGCGGGGTGTTGGCGAAGCTCAGGTAGACGTCGAGCAATTGCACCGAATGGGCCACGCCGGGGCCGGAGGTGCCGGCGCCCCACAGCGCAATGCCGGGCTTCTGCTTGGGCGGATGCCAGCCACCCAGCGGATGCTGCGCGGCAGCTGGCGAACGGGGTGCGAGCTTGACGTACTGACCGTCGTAGCCAGCGGTTTCGCCGGCATAGAAACCCTGGAAGGCGCGCCAGTACTCGAGGCTGAAGTCGTAGCGTTCATCGTGGGGATAGTGCACGCCCAAGGTCGCGAGGCCGGCGTCGTTGCCGTTGACCACGTTGAACAGCAGGCGGCCATTGGAGAACTGGTCGAAGGTCAGCGCCCACTTGGCCAATACCGCCGGCGACAGCTCACCCGGATGCTGTGCCACCAGGAAGCGCAGGCGCTGGGTGGCATCGATCAACGCGGCAGATACCGCCAGGCTTTCATTGGGGCTGGAGCCCAGCAGCGAACCGTAGTAGCCGAGGCGATCACTGGCAACGGCGAGTTGCTTGAGGTGCTCGAAATCGGTCGTCCAACGGCCTTCGGGCTCCCACGGATAAGGGCCGTCGGGGGTGGTGAGGTACCAGAGAATCTTTACTGCCATGGGGTGGGTTCCTTGTTCAAAAATTCAAATGCAGTGCATGGCCTGTGGGAGGTGCAATGCAGGACCTGTAGGAGCTAGCCTGCTAGCGATGCGGCCATCAGCAACACCGCATCAACTTCATCGCCAGCAGGCTGGCTCCTACAGGTTTTGCGTCGGTCACAAATGCTGTGAAGCTTGCAAAACTCTGTGGGAGCTGCCCGGGCGGCGCTCCGCTGCTAGCGAAGCAGCCACCGCGGTGTTTCAGGTACACCGCCATCGCGGGCAAGCCCGCTCCCACAGTGGGGATGGGTGAGATCAGTCCCGCCGATCAATCGCCGGCACCAACCCCAACTCCGTGGCCCGCTCAAACAACCCACTCATCTTCCACTGCTGAGTCAACACTCCCGGCCCATAGGCCCGCGATCCACCCAGGGCATCCGCCAGCAATTGCAATTGCGCGCCCTCCTCCAGCAACAGGATGAATTCCGCGGTGGCTCGCAGCCCCTGCTTACCCCATACCGTAGAGCCGCCGTTGGCTTCGAGGATTGCCAGGTTGAACGGGTTCTCGGCGATCTTGTCGAGGATGAAATCGACTTCCGCCTGGCGCCGGTCGATGTACACCGGCAGCTCCCGCGCCAACTGGTAACGCTGCACCGGCACGTAATGGAACGGCAGGGTGCGGTGGGTCTGAGCCCAGGCGCCGAGGTACGGCGAATGCACGTGGGACACGGTGGTGATGTCCGGGTGGGTCTGGAACAGTTTGGTGTAGCGGCCCTGGCCGCCCTTGCCCTTGCCGTAGATCACCTTGCCGGCGAAGTCGGTGACCGTCGCCTGCAGCGGCTTGCGGTAGTTCCACGGGCCGCCGTAGTTGATCGACACCAGCAACTCCTCACCCGGCACTCGCTCGATAAAGCCCACCGTACCGTTGGCGGTGATGGTGTTGGTTTCGCGGAACACCGTGAACGCCTCTTCGGCCTCCAGCAGTACCTGGTCGATGAAGGCCTGCAGTTGTTCGCTGATCAGTTGTTCGTGAATGAGCACGGTCATGGGGGTTCTCCAGGTTCAGGCGCGGCGCTTGGCCAACAGTTCATGGGCGGCTTGCAATGGGCGCGGGTCGACCCAGTCGGCGATGTTGAAATCGCCTTCGAGGAAGCCGTGCAGGTAGAGGAAATCTTTCTGGATGCCGAGAAATTCCAGGCGCTGCGCCGACAGGTCCGGCGCCAGGGTGGTGTGGAAATCGCCGCGATAGGCCTCGGCGACACCAGCGCTGCCGGCGCGGGTTTCTTCTTCAAGGATCTGGTTCAGCGCCTCGCGGTTGTTCGCGGCCCAGTCAGCGGCACCGAGGGTTTGCGCGAGGAAGCGCACCACCAGGTCGAAGTGATTGTCGAGCAGGCTCTGGTGCACGGTGATCGGCCGTGGCGTGCCGTTATTGACCCGATAGCGCGGGTCTTCGATCAGGTCCAGGTCGATGCCCACCACCAGGCCCAGGCGCCGCGCGGCGTCGGCGGCGGAAGCGCCCTTGACGTAGACCGCATCGACTTCGCCGCGCACCAGGTAATCCAGGCCCGACCACAGGCGCTGCAAACCTTCGTTGGGATTATTCGCCGCCTGCTGGTCCTGCAACGCCACTTCCACCAGTTGCACGTCGTCGAACCCCAGCCCGGCCAGGCTCAAGGCGCCCTTGTAGCCGTGCAGACTCATGGCTCGGGCGATGCTCCCAGGACGACTGTCGCCCCAGGCCGGCAACGCCAGGCGCTTGCCCTTCAGGTCGGCGGCGCTGCGGATGCCGGAGTCCGGACGCACGAGGATGGTTTGCCACTCCTCGATCCAGGTCAGGCCAATCAAACGGCTCGGCGCACCGGCGGCGCGGGCTGCCAGGGCCGGCACATTTCCGCCCTCGCGAAACAGCCCGGGCAACTGGTGATCGTAATGGTGGTGACCCAATTGCCGGGCCTCCTGCAGGGTCGAGACCGGCAGGCCATCGGCGGCGAATTCGTCCGCCAGCCAGCCGAGTTTGTAGGCGATGCCGGAAGCGGTCGGCACCGGGCAACGGGTGAACCAGATCCGCTCGAGTTCAGCTTCGACAAGCGGTTGGGTGGTTTGGGCAGCAAGCGTCATGGGCAGCTCCAGCGGGTTGGGCAAGACAGTTGCCAAGCCCATTGCAGCGCCCGTGCCAACCGCGCAAAGCCAGGGATTACGGGGCCTGCAGCGGCGCACCCGAAAATCGCCCGCGGACAATTGCTGACCTGCCAGCAGCTTTGCGCAGGCGCTGCTGCTGGCCCAGCAATACAGCACCGCGCATTGCTGCCCCAGCAGCAGCCCGTGCCCCGACACCCCGCCCAACCCCGCGCCCGGCCTGGCCTCGCCGACCTTGGCGCACTCCTTGCTCAAGACCCCTTCACCCCCGGTGCGCCGCAGACCCGCGCCCGGCCCGATTGTCCTTTTCCGAGGTAGCACCATGAGCACCCTTGAACACCTTCCCGCCCATCCCGTCCGTGTGCTGCGCAGCGAGGAGGAAGCCATTGCCGCCGCCCGCGAGATTGCCCTGGAGATCGCCGAGATTGCCGCCGACCCCAGGCACAACCACCAACTGCCTCGGCGTCAGGCGCAGCTGTTGTCGGAGAGCGGCCTGACCGCCATCGGCGTGCCCAAGGCCTTCGGCGGCCTCGGTGCGTCGGTACAGACCATCGTCGAAACCGTGCGCCTGATCTCGGTGGCCGATGGCGGCGTAGGCCAGTTGCTGCAGATCCACAACGTGATGCTGCGGGGAATTTTCAGCGGCTACCCGGACGAGGTGCGTGACCAACTGATCGGCGATGTGCTGGCCGGCAAGCGTTTCGGCAACGCCCTGGCGGAGGTCGGCGGCAAGAATAAGTTCGCCCTGAAGACCCGGGTCGAACGTCGCGCCGACGGCAAGCTGATCCTCAATGGCAGCAAGTTCTACTCCACCGGTTCGTACCTGGCCGAATGGATTTCCCTGACCGCGGCGTCCGATGATGGCGGTGCCGGGGTGCTGCTCAATCGCAACACCCCGGGCCTGACCCTGGTGGACGACTGGGAGGCGTTCGGGCAGAACAACTCGGTCAGCGGCACGGTGATTTTCGACAACATTGAGCTCGACGAGCGTTTCGTCTCCCAGCGTAAAGGACCGATGAAACGCACCGGCCTGACCTTCCCGCAGATTCTCCATGCCGCCATCGACACCGGCATCGCCGCCGGCGCGCTGGGAGCGGCGGTCGACTACCTCAAGCAGCACGCCCGGCCCTGGGTGGAAAGCGGTGTCGAGCGCGCCAATGAGGAACCGCACATCATCAAGCAGATTGGCGAATACGCGGTGGCGCTGCGGGCGGCCGAGTCGCTGTTGCGCGACGCCGCACGGGTGTTTGACCAGCATGAGCTGGACCCGGACAACAAGGCGCTGCAGGACGAATTGATTCTTTCGGTGGCCACTGCCCGAGCCCACTCAGACGGCGCCTCGTTGAAGATCTCCAGCGATATTTTTTCCCTGCTCGGTGCCAGTTCCTCCCTGAGCAAATGGAACCTCGACCGCTTCTGGCGCAACGCCCGGGTGCACACCACCCACGACCCGATCCGCTGGCGCCTGCATCACGTCGGCAACTATTACCTCAATGATGTGGACCCGGGGGAGTACACGGCGATTCTCAATGCCAAGGAAAAACAGGGGGCAACTCGGGGCTGACGGCGTACCAGAACCACCTCGGTGACACCTGACCCTGTAGGAGCCGGCTTGCCGGCGAAGGCGTCCTTGAAAACGCCAGAAGCTTCGCTGCGATGCGGCGTCCCGACAAGCCAGCTCCTACAGAGACCTGGGTCAGCCACAACATTCGGGGCACCCGCAGATTGTCGATGTGAATCGCCTCCCCCACCCCCCAACCGAGTCCTTCAATGATTGAAAAACACCCCCTTCTGCGCTGCCTGGCGATCTACCGGGAGATGCCCTGGCGCTTTGCCCTGGTGGCGGCGCTGTATATCGCGATCAACCTAGGGCTGGTCTGGCAGCAATGGCTGATCGGCCATGCGGTCAACGACGTCAGTGCCGGCCGCGCCGTGGTGCGCCAGGCTGACGGCAGTCTGGATGCCGGCCTCGGCTGGTACTGGCTGTGGCTGATGCTCGCCGTGGCGCTGGGCCGTGGCGTACTGCAATACGCTGCCAGCGTGCTGTCGCTGGTGCTCAGCCAGGAACTGCTGACCCGCCTGCGCGAACGCATCCTGCAGCAGGTGCAGCACCTGCACCTGGGTTATCACTGGCAACACGGCATGGGCGAGATGATCACCCGCACCACCCGCGATGCCGACAAGGTCCGCGACGCGCTGATCAGCTTCTGGCGCCAACTGGTGGAAACCCCGCTGGTGGTGCTCGCCACCGTCGGCCTGCTGGGCTGGTACCACCCGCTACTGGGGCTGGTGCCGTTGCTGCTGACGGTGCTCGGCCTGTGGATTTTCGTGCGCCAGACCGAACGCCTGGTCAGCCTTGATCGAGCCGTCGGCGCCGCCTACGACCGGGTCAACCAGGACCTCAGCGAAGGCATCGGCGGCGTGCGGGTGATCAAGTCATTCAGCCTCGAGCACAGCCGCATTCAGCGCTTTGCCGCGCAGGTGGCGGTGTTCGCCGACCACGCGCGCGCCGCCCTCGCCTACTCCAGTTCACGCATCCCGCTGCCGCAGGCGGTGGTCGCCCTCGGCCATGTGTGGATCCTGATCTACGGCGCCCATCTGGTCGCCAACGGGCAATTGGGCATCGGCGAACTGGTGACCTCGCTGCTCATCGCCACGACCCTGGTGTTTCGCATCGAAGGCATCGGCCGGGTGATGCAGACCTTTGCCGACGCGCGCTCCAGCGCCGAACGCATCTGGCACCTGCTGGATGAGCCAGCGGCCATCCGCAGTGCCCAGGCTCGGCTACCCGACACCCCGCTGGGACTCAAGCTGGAGCAGGTCAGCGTCAGCGCCCCGGGCGGCGGTCGGGCAATTCTCGAAGACTGTTCACTGACCTTGCAACCTGGTGAAATCGTCGCCTTGGTAGGCGCTACCGGCACCGGCAAAAGCCTGCTGGCCAGCCTGCTGCCGCGTCTTACCGAAGTCAGCGGCGGCCGCCTGCTGCTGGGTTCCGACAGCGCCGGCTGGCAGGACATCCGCGACCTCGACCTGGGCCAATTGCGCCGCCGGGTGCACGTGGTGCCCCAGGAGAGTTTCCTGTTCTCCGACACCCTGGCCGCCAACCTGCGCCTCACCGCGCCCGGCGCCAGCGACGAGCAACTGCGCCAGGGCCTGCGCCTGGCCGCTGCCGAAGACGTGCTGGAGCGCCTGCCCCAGGGCCTCGACACGCCGCTGGGTGACCGTGGCGTGACCCTCTCCGGCGGCCAGCGCCAGCGCCTGAGCCTGGCCCGGGCGCTGCTCGGCGAGCCGGACATCCTCTGCCTGGACGACGCCACCAGCGCCCTCGACGCCATCAGCGAGCGCCGGGTGCTGGACAACCTGCGCCAGCTACGCCGCGATCAGGGCCGGGCGACCAGCGTGCTGCTGATCTCCAGCAAACTCTCGACCATCCTCCTCGCCGACCGCGTGCTGCTGCTCAAGGACGGCCGCATCAGCGCCAGCGGTCGCCACGCCGAACTGCTGCGCACCCACCCCGACTACCGCGAACTGCTAGGGATCGACCATGGCTAATCCAATCGCCGGCAAAGCCTTGAGCGATATTGAAATCGAAGAAATGCTCGCGAAAAAAGCCCTCGACCGCAGCATGTTCAAGCGTCTGTTGCCGTTGCTGCGGCCGATTCGCGGGTCGATCGTCGCGGTGATCGGCATCGAGCTGCTGCTGGTGTTCACCGTCTTCCTGCGACCCTGGTTCGTCCGTGAACTGCTCGACCGAGGGCTGGTGGCCGAAGCCGATCACTGGCTGCTCGACGAGCGCCTGGTGCTGTGGCTCGGCCTCGGGCTGGCGGCCAGTTGGCTGGGGCGCTTCCTGTTGGCCGGGGTCTCGCAGTTCATGGCCGGCAGTGCCGCGATCCGCGTGCTCAACGCACTGCGGGTGCGCGTGTTTGCCCACGTGCAGAGCCTGAGCGTCAGCTACTTCGACAAAACCCGCGCCGGGCGGATCATTTCCCGCGCCGACCGCGACGTCGACAGCCTCGAACCGCTGCTGATCCAGGGCCCACCGGAACTGCTTGGAGCGCTGCTGCGCTGCGGGCTGGCAGCCGTGATGCTGTGGCGCATCGACCCGCGTTTCTTCCTCAGCCTGGCAGCGACCGTGCCCTTGCTGGCGCTGGCGACCTGGAGTTTCAAGCGAATTTCCCAGCGCAACTGGGCCAAGGTCGCGGAGAACCGCAGTCGTTTCACCGCCCACCTGGTGGAAAGCGTCAGCGGTGCGCGAATGCTCCAGCAATGCGCCCAGCAAGCGCCCAACCTCAAGCGCTACCGCCGGCTGCTGGAGGACTTCAACCAGGCGCTGATTCGCGGCAGCCTGCGTTCCAGCTGGTTCGCGCCCTTCACCGCGCTGCTCAGTTCCGCCGGCATGGCGGTGCTGTTGCTGGTCGGTGGCTATGGACTGGCGCAGGCCGAGGTCACGGTGGGACAGATCGCCGAAAGCCTGTTCTACGTGTTCCTGTTCCTCGGCCCGCTGCAGGAACTCTCGGACCTGTTCGAACGCTACGCCACCGGCTCGGCCTCGGCGCAGCGGATCTTCCTGCTGCTCGACACCCAGCCGCAAATCAATGACAGCCCCACCCCGCAAGCCCTGGGCCGGGCCCGGGGTGCGGTGAGTTTCGAGCAGGTGCGATTCGCCTATGACCCGCACAGCCCGACGCCGGTGATCGATCACCTGGATCTGCAGATCAATTCCGGCGAAGTGCTGGCGATTGTCGGTCCGTCCGGCCACGGCAAGAGCACCCTGGTGCAGTTGCTCACGCGGTTCTACGAGGCGCAATCCGGGGCGGTGAAGCTCGATGGCATCGACGTGCGCGATCTGAGCCAGCGTGATCTGCGGCGCAATGTCGGCGTGGTGCTGCAGGACAACGTGCTGTTCAGCGGCTCGATCCTCGACAACCTGCGCCTCGCCGCGCCGGAGGCCGACGATGCACGCTTGATCGCCGCCGCCCGCGAATTGGGGGCCGATGAGGTGCTGGAACGCTTGCCCCATCAGTACCGCACCGAGGTCGGGCCGCTGGGCGGGCACCTCAGTCATGGCCAGCGGCAACTGGTGTGCCTGGTCCGCGCCTATCTTGCCGATCCGGCGGTGCTGGTCCTCGATGAAGCCACCTCAGCGGTCGACATCCACACCGAGCGGCGCATCCAGCGCGCGTTCCGCCGCCTGTGCCAGGGCCGCACGGCAATCATCATCGCCCACCGCCTGGCGACCATCCGCGACGCTGATCGCATAGCGGTGATTCAGCGCGGACGCCTGGTGGAGCAAGGGCCGCACACGCAACTGATCGACCAGGGCGGTGCCTATGCCGCGCTGTACCAGACCTACCTGCGCAGCGCCGCCAGCGAGGATCAGGCTGTCGCCACTGCCTGAGCCTGTTGCAGCGCCAACAACCACTGCTGACGAGGTGCTGCTACAGACGCAGTGCCCCGTCCGCAGCGGCGCTGAAACCCGTAATAGAGCCTCCACGGCGCATGGCATGGCCGTTGCACTCTCCTTTCGCAAGGCGTGCGCGCAGCGATGCGGCACACGGTAATAGCGAATCAGGAGCAGCCATGACCACGGAATTTTTCTGGCGTCTGCCGCTGGGCACCGACGGCCCACAGTTGACCACCGACAAACACAATCGCGGCAATCCACAGTACCGCCCGGGGCATATTGCGCCGGGACGCCTGGCCAATGGTGAGCCGGACGACTTCACCTACATCGACTACATCGCCCAGGTGGCCAAGGCCGCCGAGCTGGCGGGCTTTGAAGGCGCTCTGCTGCCCACCGGCCCCGAGCCGTGGATGGTCGCCGCCGCCCTGGCCCGGGAGACCCGGCGCATCAAGTTTCTGATCGCCTTCCAGGCGACCTGGACCCTGCCGGCCTACGCCGCACAACAGGCGGCGATCCTCCAGCACCTTAGCCGTGGACGCCTGGACTGGAACATCATCACCGGCGGCAACCCGGCCAGCCAGCGCGCCAACGGCGACTTCCTCGAACATGACCTGCGCTACAAGCGCACCGGCGAATTCCTCGACATCATCGACGGCCTGTGGCGCAACGATCGTTTCTCCTACGAGGGCGATATCTACCAACTGGAAAACGGCGCCCTGCCCCACGGCCTGCACAACGAGCGCAAACCAGGGGTGTATTTCTCCGGTTTCTCCGATGCCGCACTGGACGTTGCCGCCCAACATGCCGACGTCTACCTGAACTGGGCCGAGCCGATCGACAAACTCAAGCCGCACATCGAGCGAGTGCGCGAGTTGGCCGACAAACAAGGGCGCACGGTGCGCTTCGGGCTGCGCGTCGATCTGTTCGCCCGGGAGACCGAAGAGCAGGCCTGGGCCGATTTGCGTCGCCAGTTCGACAAGCTCGAGGGCCAGAGCAGTGTGGTCGCGAAAAACTTCACCAGCGGTTCGGACTCGGTCGGGGGCGCGCGGCAAACCGCCTATCACCAGAACGTCGATCGCTTTGATGACCTGATCATCGGCCCCAACCTCTGGGCCGGTTTTGCCAAGGCCAAGCCGGGCCCGACCGTGGGCCTGGTGGGCAGTCACCAGAACATCGCCGAGCGCCTGGTGGAGTACCGCGACGCTGGCTTCTCGACCTTCATCCTCGCCGGCAACCCGCACCTGGAAGAGGCCCTGCGCATCGGTCAGGAAATCCTGCCGCTGGTGCACCAGCGCCCCGCCGCTGACCGCAAGGACACACTGATGGAGAAAGCTTCATGAGCCAAACACTCGACACCCTCTGGTACACCCGTTGCCCGGTGCCGACCGGGCTTGGCATCGCCGTGCAAAAAGGCTGGTTGCAGGACGCGGTCGGCGCCCTCGGCACCGGCGTGCAGTCGCTGCGCGAGTCCAGCGATAAAGCGGTGCGCGAATCGCACTTCGACCACACGCTGCGCAACTCGGTGCGCCACGGCGGCAGCATCCCGGCGATCTGGGCCCGCGCCCAGGGCCGGGAAACCCGAGTCATCGGCCTATCCTGGGCGGATGAAAGCCAGTTGATCCTGACCCGCCCCGACAGCGGCATCCACCGCGTCAAGGACCTCAAGGGCCGTACCTTCGGCCTGCCGGACTGGGCCGGCGCACAGATCGACTTCACCCGCGCCCAGGCCCTGCGCGGCCTGGAAAACGCCTTGAAGCTGGAGGGTCTGCAAGTGGGCGACCTGCAACTGGTGAACTTCCGCTACGGCGGCACCTTCAGCGACGGTCAGGTGCAGACGGTGAATGGCACGCCGGTCAGCCAGCAGCGGGTCGAAGGGCGCAACCTGGAATTGATCGGCCTGCTGCGCGGCGAGGTCGACGCGATCTTCCTCAAGGGGGCCAGCGCCGCGCAATATGCCCATGATTTCGGCTTGCGCACAGTGATCGACACCGGCGCCCATGCCGATCCGCTGATCCGCAGCAACAACGGCACGCCGCGCACCCTGGCGGTCGACCTGCATTTGCTGGAGCAGCATTTCGACGTCGCCAGCGGCATTCTCGATTCAGTGCTGCGCGCCGAGCAATGGGCCCACACCCACCCGGACGAGACCCGCCGCTACCTGGCGCGGGAAACCAACAGCAGCGAGTACTGGGTCAGCAGCGCCTACGGCGACGACGCCCACCTGCGCCTGCGCACCGCCCTCGACGAACAGGCCATCGGCGCCCTGCAGGATTTCACCCACTTCCTGCACCGCTGGCGCTTCATTCCCAAGACGTTCGACGTGCGTGAGTGGATCGATCCGCGGCCGTTGGCGGCATTGGACCGGGCGCTGGCCGGATAACGCCCCCCCTGTAGGAGCTGGCTTGCCAGCGCCTACAAGGCCCGTGTCAGCCCATTCAGGCTCAACCCATTCAACCGAAGAATCCCCATGAGCAAACCACTCGATACCCTTTGGTACACCCACAGCCCAGTCCCCACCGGCCTCGGCATTGCCGTGCAATCCGGCCGCCTGGCCGAGGCGTTCCTGCCGTTTGGCACTAACATCCAATCCTTGCGTGAATCCAGCGAACGGGAAGTTCGTGAAGCGCACTATGACCATCACCTGAAGAACTCAGTGCGCCACGGCGGCAATATTCCGGCGATCTGGGCCTACGCCAGCGGCGTGCAGACCCGGGTCGTCGGCTTGTCCTGGAGCGACGAAGTGCAACTGATCCTGACCACCGCCGAAAGCGGGATCAAGACCGTGCGTGACCTGAAGAACCGACGGTTCGGCATTCCGAAATGGGCCAACGTGCAGATCGATTTCACCCGCGCCCAGGCCCTGCGCGGCCTGGAAAATGCGCTCAAGCTCGAAGGCCTCGACGTCAGTGATGTCGAGCTGGTGGACTACCCCTACGGCGGCACCTACAGCGACGACCAGAAGCAGCATGTCTACGGCTCGGAAGTCAGCCTCGGCACCAGCCGTTTCAGCCGTCGCAACAATGAGTTGATCGGCCTGCTGCGCGGCGACATCGACGCGATCTTCCTCAAAGGCGCCCACGCCGTGCACCTGGCCGACGAGTTCGGCCTGCGGGTGGTGATTGATACCGGCTCCCACCCTGATCCGCTGATCCGCTCGAACAACGGCACGCCGCGCACCCTGACCCTCGACACCCACCTGTTGCACGAGCATTTCGATGCCAGCGTGACGATTGTCGACACCGTGCTGCGCACCGAACAGTGGGCCTGGGCCAACCCCGACGAGACCCGGCGCTTTCTTGCCCGCGAGTTGAACACCAGCGAATATTGGGTCGCAGCCGCCTATGGCGAAGACGCTCATCGCCGCCTGCGCACCACCCTGGATGCGCGCTCGATCGCCGCGCTGCAGGATTTCACCGACTTCCTCCACCGCTGGAATTTCATCCCGCGGCGCTTCGATGTGCGTGACTGGATCGATTTCAGTGTGCTGGAGAAAGTCATCGGCTCGACTTCGCGGCTGGCGGTTTGAGGAGCGGCGGCTGCACTTGTCGGGCCGACGCTTCGCAGCAATGGGCCTTTTCAGCAACACCGCATCGACTTCATCGCCAGCAGGCTGGCTCCCACAAGTTTTTGAGCTGCGCCGGCTTTCCTGAATAGGCCGGCCGGTAGGCCGCCTCGGGTGCTTTTGATTTTGATTCACCGGCCCCGTCGGGAGGCTGAGCGGAGGTATTCATCCGGGGGGAGCGCGTAGCGCGCTGCGGCGCAGCCGCAGTCTTCGAGAGGAGGTGCCAGCGAAGCCAACCGGAGGCGATGACCCACGGATGGATACCGGAGCGAAGGTACCCCGAGCCTAAGCGAGGGGCCGGACGCTGGGGCAAGCCTTTTTGGGTACTTTTGGCTGGGCCGGCATTCCGGGCGTTTGACAAAAGTGCCTCGCCGTAAGGGCGAAACCATAGGTGGCCGTTACCGCAGGAATGGATATGTACACAAAAAGACCGCGATCGCTAGCAGGCTAGCTCCTACAGGTTCTGCGCAGTTCAGGAATTAAGAGCAACACAGCTCATGTGGGAGCCTGCTAGCGATGAGGCCGGCACATTCAATCTATTAGTTTTCTGATACAGCCCATCGCGAGCAGGCTCGCTCCTACAGGGAATCCACTGCACCCAAACTGCTGCTCCAGCAGCACCTCCACAGCAGCCATTGCTGAATACTCGACAACCCCTTCAACTGGCCACTGCCCGGCACTGAAACCCACGCTTAAAAAATCAAATAAATTCATATATTTCAACACGTTAAAACAACTAACAAGCCTTGGCACGATCTCTGCTCTACCCCTCTCAGTGAATCTTTTCCGGGGGAGTAAAACCATGCACACACTGAATCCAATCACCAAGGGCATCTGGCTCGCTTTGCTGCTGGCAGGGGGCACCGCCAGCGAGGTCGCACTGGCGGCCGACACCACCGATAACCAGGCGTCGCCGAGCAGCACCGAACCCGCGCTGAAAACCGTCACCGTCACCGCGCAGCACCGCGAAGAAACCCTGCAGGAAATTCCGGTGGCGGTGTCGGCGATCCAGGGCACTAACCTCACCACCGACGGCGTGCGCGCCATGGGTGACATCACCACCTTCGTGCCCAACGCCTCGGCGAAAAACCCGGACGGCGACGGTCGACCGCGCTGGTACATTCGTGGCCTCGGCACCGGCGATACCGGCGCCGCCACCGTCTACCCGGTGGGTATCTATTCCGATGACGTCTACCTCAACGCACCGATCGCCGGCGGCGGCCCGCTGTATGACCTGGAACGCATCGAGATCCTGCGCGGCCCGCAAGGCACGCTGTACGGCAAGAACACCACCGCTGGCGCAGTGAACATCATCTCCAATAAACCGAGCCTCGATGCCCCTACCAATGGCTACGGCACCGTCGGTGTCGGCAGCAAGGACGAACGCATCGTCAGCGGCGCGCTGGGGGGCGTACTGGTGGACGAACGCCTGGCCGCACGGGTGGCGCTGTATTCCGAGGAGCGTGACGGCTTTGCCGATAACCTCACCGATGGCCACACCTACGGCGACGTCAACAAGAAAGCCGTGCGCGTGCAGTTCCTCGCCCAGCTCAACCCCGATCTCGAAGCGCTGCTGAAAATCCACGCCCGCCAGCACAATGGCGACGGCAGCAACGGCTCGCTGCCGGTGGGCCGCTACTACAACGTCGGCTACCAACGGCCGAACGGGCGCGACATCGAACTCAACGTCAAGGAAGATGCCAAGCTCGACCACGACGGCACCTCGCTGACCTTCAACTGGAACCTGGGCGACTACACCCTGACCTCGATCAGCGCCTACGACTACATTCGCGGCCAGTCCACCAGTGATGCCGACTTCACCCCCTACGAAGTCAACGGCGCGGCCAAGGCCGACAACAAGTACAGCCAGTACTCCCAGGAGTTTCGCCTGGCCTCGCCGCAGCAGGAAACCCTGCGCTGGCTGGCCGGCGCCCACTACTTCCACGAAACCCTCGACAGCGCCGCCTCGCGTTTCATCACTCCCGGCCCGACGCCCAACGGCAGCGGCTCGAACCAGATCGGCGCGACCGATGTGCGCAACCTCGACTACGACCACAAGACCGACAGCTACGCGCTGTTCGGCAACCTGACCTACGACTTCACCGACAACTTCACCGTCACCGGCGGCCTGCGCTACACCCAGGAACGCAAGGAGATCGACCTCGACCTGCTGCAACAAACCCGCACCAGCGCCAACGGCCCACTGGTGCCGCTGCCCGGCGTCGGCACCAACGGTAATCGCCAGGAAGCCAACACCTGGGAAGCCTGGACCTATGACGTGACCCCGGAATACCGGATCAACGACAACCTGCGGGTGTTCTTCCGTTACGCCCACGGCTTCCGCTCCGGCGGCTTCAACACCGGCCTGTCCACCAGCCTGGCGCAACTGACCACAGTCGATCCGGAGAAACTCGACGCCTATGAAATCGGCCTCAAGTCGGAGTGGTTCGATCGCCGCCTGACCGCCAACGCGAACATTTTCTACTACGACTATTCGGACATTCAGGTGAACCTACTGACGGTCAACAACGGCGTGCTGACCACCGCCTTGACCAACGGTGCCTCGGGCAAGGTCCAGGGCGCCGAGCTGGAACTCGAAGGCCAGCCGACCGACTACCTGCACCTGCGCGCGGCGATCTCGTTCCTCGACACCGAGTACACCGACTTCAAGAACACCAACCCCAACACCGGCGCGGTGACCGGCGACTACAGCGGCAACAGCTTCGTGCGCTCGCCGCGCAATGTGGTCGCACTGGGCGGCGACTACACCTTCCCGCTGGAGATCGGCGGCAAGCTGGTGGCCGGTGGCGACGTGACCTTCCGCGACAAGGAATACTTCCTCGCCGACCGCCAGAGCAGTGTCGACAAGACCATGAGCCAGCCCCACTACACCCTGGCCAACACCCGCCTGACCTGGTTCAGCCCGGATGAGCAACTGAGCGTCACCGGCTTCGTCAACAACGTCACCGACCGCCGCTACCAGGTCCACGGCCGGCCCAACGGCACCCTCGGCCAATACGTGATCACCTACGGCGACCCGCGCACCGTCGGCCTCAGCGTGACCAGCCGCTTCTGATCCCTTGCCCTTGCCCTTGCCCTTGCCTGCACCCGAAAGGAATCCGCTCATGTTCCACCACACTCCCCTGGCCAGCGCCGTCGCGCTGGTCATCGGCAGCCTTGCGCTGCCGATTTATGCCGCCGACACCCAGCCAGCCCCCGCCGGGGCCACTGGAGATGCCCTCGACACCGTGGTCGTGCTCGGCACCCGCCGCAGCGACCTCACCGCCCTGCAAAGCGCGGCCCCGGTGGACGTGCTGTCCAGCGAGCAATTGCTGGACACCGGCGCCAGCGACCTGTCCACCGCGCTGACGGCGCTGTCGCCGTCCTTCAGTTACCCGCAATCGCCGCAAGGCGCGTTCTCTGGTTCCATCGCCCAGGGCGCTTCGCTGCGCGGCCTGGCCTCCGACCAGGTGCTGGTGCTGGTCAACGGCAAGCGCCGCCACACCAGTGCCAACGTCACCCGCCAGGGCCTGGTCAATGGCCGCGGCGCGGCGGCGGTCGACCTCAGCCTGATTCCCTTGAGCGCGATCCAGCGCGTGGAAATCCTGCGCGACGGCGCCGCCGCCCAGTACGGCTCCGACGCCATCGCCGGGGTGATCAACATCGTGCTCAAGGAAAAAGACGACGGCGGCAACGTCGGCTATCGCTTCGGCGGCTACGACAAGGGCGACGGCCTGCAGCGCAAGCTCGGCGGCTGGAAAGGTTTCACCCTGCCCAACGACGGCTTCCTGACCCTGAGTTTCGACGCCGGCAACCAGGACCCGGCCAGCGACACCAACCCGGACAATCGGATCTTCTACCCCGGCTCCACCAGCATCAACACGCCCAAGGAGCAGAACAACCGCTACCGCACCTGGCGCTGGGGCTCGGGCAATGTCTCGGACCAGTACAACCTGGTGGCCAACAGCGAAATCGGCATCGGCGAAGGCCTGACCGCCTACGGTTTCGCCACCTATTCGCACAAAAACACCGACGCCGAAGGCTTCTTCGATCCACCGACGACCCTGCGCAGCAACTACGGCAGCAATGCCCTGGCGCGCTTCCCCGATGGCCGCTTGCCGGTGACCCGCTACTCCCTCGAAGACTACGCGGCCACCGGTGGCCTGCGCCTGGAAGACGAGCAACTGGGCAAATTCGACCTGGCGCTGAACTACGGCGACAACCGCCTCGACTCCGACGACCGCAACGCGATCAACCCGAGCTGGGGCGCCGGCAGCCCGCAGAACATCTACACCGGCCGCCGCGACGCCGACCAGACCAACCTGACCCTGGACTGGGTGCGTGACTTCCCCACCGACCTGCTGTTCAAGCCGCTGACCCTGTCCGCCGGCCTGGCCTGGCGCCAGGAAAACTACGAGCTGAGCGCCGGCGAAGCGGCGGGCTGGCAAAACGGTCCGCTGTTCAATACTGTCGATCCACTCAGTGGGCGGCGGATTCCTGGTTACTACTCGGGGATCACCCAGGTCGACGCCGCCTCCCTGGATCGCCGGGTGTTCGGCGCCTATGTCGACGTCGAAGGCCAAGTCACCGAGAAATTCCAGGCCGGCGTGGCGCTGCGCAGCGAGCACTACTCGGACTTCGGCGACACCACCAACGGCAAGCTGTCGCTGC
Organism: Pseudomonas sp. Pse1; assembly: GCF_024519635.1. Taxonomy (NCBI): domain Bacteria; kingdom Pseudomonadati; phylum Pseudomonadota; class Gammaproteobacteria; order Pseudomonadales; family Pseudomonadaceae; genus Pseudomonas; species Pseudomonas sp. Pse1. The sequence continues at coordinate 8,794 of NZ_JALJRO010000007.1, read as the reverse complement.
GCTACGACTTCACCCCGCAAATCGCCGCGCGGGCCACTGCCAGCACCGGCTATCGCGCGCCGTCGCTGGTGCAGAGCGGGTTGTCGTCGTTCAGTGTGCAGGTAGTCGAGCAGCCACCGGGCAGCGGCAACTTCGTCGAAGTACAGCAACGCACCCTGCGCGCCAACAGCCCGGAAGCGGCATTGCTCGGCGGCAAGTCGCTGAAGCCCGAGGAGTCGACCAACTACTCTCTGGGTCTGGTCTGGCGGCCGCTGGCCAACGCCTCGGTGACCGTCGATGCGTACCGGATCAACATCGACAACCGCATCACCCTCTCCGACCAACTGCCGGCCTCGGTGGTCGCGCCGATCTTCGCCGGCACGCCCTACGCCAACATCCAGAGCGCGGCGTTCTACACCAACGTCGCCGACACCCGCACCGACGGTATCGAGCTGACCGGCAACTACCAACTGGACCTGGCGCAATGGGGGCGCCTCAACCTGAGCAGCGGCTTCGCCAAGAACCGCACGGAGATCACCCAACTGCGCGATGTCGGCAATATTCGCGGTGATCAGATCGTCGGCCGTGCCACCCAGGGCTTGATCGAGGACGGCACCCCGGAGACCAAGCTGGTGCTCAGCGCCAACTGGCTGTACGACAACTGGGGGGTGACGGTCTCCCAGCGCCGCTACGGCGAATGGACCAGCCGCAACGCGAGCAACCCGGATCTCGACCAGACTTACAGCTCGCAATGGGTCACCGACCTCGACCTGTCGTACACCTTCGACAAGGCGTTGAAGGTCTCGATCGGCGCGATCAACCTGTTCGACACCCACCCCGACGAAGCCGAAGGCGCGCAGTTGTATGGCGTGCCGAAGTATTCGATCACCAGCCCGGAAGGCGCCCAGGGCGCGTTCTACTACACCAGCGTCAGCTACGAGTTCTGACCGCGACTGCTGCCGGGGTGTTGCCCTGGCAGCAGTGGTTGCTGATGCAGCATCAACTGTAGGAGCGAGCCTGCTCCGGGCGGCGTTCCGACGTAAAACTTCAGGGCGCCGCGTTCAGACAGAAAGCCCGCGTTATCGTTGACGCTTTTCGCGAGCAGGCTCGCTCCTACAAAAGCCCCAATTGAACATCATTGCCGTCAGCATGTGCCACATGGCACAGCTCTTGCGATAGCCCCTGGGTACTTCGCCGAACCAAGGCCCGCCATGCGCAACCATCCGCTGTTCAACACCTTCACCTGGCTGATCTCGCCCCTTGCCCTGCTCCTGCTGTGGGCCGTGGTGGCCGAGGCGGCGATCTTTCCACGCAACCTGCTGGTACCACCGCTGCAGGTGCTGCAGACCTTCGAGGCGCTGCTGGCCAGCGGCGAGTTGCTCGAACACCTGGGCAACAGCCTGTCGCGCCTGGGCCTGGGTTTCGCCATCGGTTCGCTGAGCGGCCTGGCCTTCGGCGTGCTGCTGGCCCTGTCGAAAACCGTCGAGGCCTACTGCGCACCGCTGTTCCATACCCTGCGGCAGATCCCCAGCATCGCCTTGATCCCGATGTTCGTGCTGCTGTTCGGCATCGACGAAACCTTCAAGATCATCATCGTCGCCAAGACCGCGTTTTTCCCGGTGGCCCTGGCCGCCAGCGAAGGGGTCAAGGCGATCCCGCGCAGCTACTTCGAAGTCGCCGACGTCTATCGCCTGCGCTGGCCGACCCTGGTCCGCGAGATCGCCCTGCCCGCTGCCGCGCCGCCGATTATCAGCGGTTTTCGCATCAGCCTGACCCGCGCCTGGGTGGTGCTGGTGGCCACCGAGTTGCTGGCGGCCGACAGCGGCCTGGGGCAGATGATCGAAATGAGCCGGCAGATGCTGCGCATCGACGTGGTGATGGTCGGCGTGGTGGTCACCGGGGTGATCGGCTTCGCCCTGGACTTTGCCTTTCGCCGCCTCGAACAGCACCTGTTTCGCTGGCAAACCCGCTAGGAGCCGGACATGAAGCAACTACTTGGAAAATTACGCGGCCTGCTGTTGCCGCTGCTGTTGATCGGCGCATGGGAATACGCCTCGCGCCAGGACGCCGCCGGAGCCTATGCCTTTGTGCCGCTGGCAACCATCGGCCAGGCGCTGCTGGAACTGCTGGGCAATGGCGAGTTGTTGGTCAACCTGCTGGCCAGCCTGATGCGCACGAGCAGCGGCCTGGTCCTGGGCATCGTGCTCGGCGTCGCCCTGGGGATGTTGATGGCACTGTCGAGCGTCGCCAACCGCCTGATCGGCCCACTGTTCCATGCCGTGCGCCAGGTGCCGATGCTCGGCTGGATTCCGTTGATTGCCATGTGGTTCGGCAATGGCGAGTTTTCCAAGGTGCTGATCGTCACTCTGGCGGCGTTTTACCCGATGGTCATCAACACCTATCAAGGCTTCAGCCATGTCGAGCGGCGCTATCGCGAAGTCGGCCAGGTGCTGGTGTTGAGTCGCGGGCAACAACTGCGCCACGTACTGCTGCCGGCCGCCCTGCCGAGCATCGCCACCGGCGTACTTCAGGCCCTGGCCTTCGCCTGGGTCACCGCCATCGGCAGCGAACTGTTCCTCTCCTCCGGCGCCGGCCTGGGCAACCTGATGATGAACGCCGAGGCCGGCGCGCGCATGGAAATCATCGTCCTCAGCGTGCTGTGCATCGGCCTCGCCGGCTACCTGATGACTCTGCTGTTTACCCTTGCCAGTCGCCACTTGCTGCGCTGGCGCAACACCCGTTGAAAGGTCCCGAAATGAACGCCATAGCCCATACCTTTGCCCCCCACAGCAGTGCCTTGCAACGCGGCGCACTGGACATTCGCGGCCTGAACAAAAGCTACCGCATCGAAGGCCAGCCCCTGCCGGTGCTACACGACATCAACCTCAAGGTGCGCCCCGGCGAATTCGTCAGCATCCTCGGCGCCAGCGGCTGCGGCAAATCCACCCTACTGCGGCTGCTGGTCGGCCTCGAAGCCGACTATCAGGGCGAAATACTGCTGGACGGCAAACCCGTGGTCGGCACCAGTCTGGAACGCGGCATCGTGTTCCAGGACCACCGCCTTTTCCCGTGGATGACCCTCAGCCAGAACATCGCCCTGGCCCTGAAAAACCATCCGCTGTCGCCAGCAGAAAAACAGCGTCTGGTCAGCGAGCACATCGCCCTAGTCAACCTCGAAGGCTTCGAAAACGCCTACCCGCATCAACTTTCCGGCGGCATGGCGCAACGCGCCGCCATCGCCCGCGCGTTGATCAATCAACCCAAGGTCCTGCTCCTCGACGAACCCCTCGGCGCCCTCGACGCCCTCACCCGCGTACGCCTGCAACACGAACTGCAACGCATCTGGGTGCAACAACGCTGCACCGTGATCATGGTCACCCACGACATCGAAGAAGCGCTGTACCTGGGGGATCGGGTGATCGTCATGGATGCCCATCCGGGGCGGATCAAACATGAGATCCGCGTGGATTTGCCCCATCCAAGGGATCGGGGGTGTGGGGTGTTGCAGGGGTATAAGGAGCGGTTGTTGGAGGAGTTGGTGGGGCATTGAGCCGTTCAGCCGGTCTTCTTTTTCCTCACCACCGGTTTGGGCTTCGCTCCCTCTTGTAGAAACACCTCAGTCGGCAATTCAAACCCGCGTAGTTTCAGCAACTCCAGCGGCCCGGTACCCAGTTCGGTGCGTAAATTCCAGGTCAGTTCCAGGTTGTCCGGGGCTTTGATTTGCACGCGCATCTGGCTGTCGCTGTCGTTCAGCGGGGTGATGCGTGCGTGTTCCAGCAGGCGGATCAGGCCCCAGGTGCCTTCGTAGTCGGCGAACAGGCGTTCGCCGGTGTAGACGCTGGTCCACAGCAGGCGGCTGCCGGGGTGGTTGCTGGTGCCGGGCCAGGTGAAGCGTTGCCAGCGTTCGCGCTGGTTGAAGTAGTGATGTTTTTCGCCGTTGAGGATGAAGGTGGTGTCGACGATGTCGCGCACACCTTTGCCCCGCAGTTCGAAGCTCAAGCCCAGGCCGCCGTCGGTAAAGAGTACGTCGGCGAGTTGGCTGAGTTGATTGATCGCCGTGAGAAATTGCGGGTTGAAACGCAGGCCCTGGCTGTGGCGAGTGTCGGCGACCCAGCGCTGGCCTTCCTTGCGCAGTACGCCGCCGAGTTGCTGCTGGAGAAATTGCTCCAGCCGTCCGGAGTCGGCGCGAATCATCTGCCCGAGCATCGGCAGCGAGGCATCGCTGGTGGTCGCGGCAAAGGGGTAGCGACCGGCGAACGCGCTGTGCCATTCATTGACGATCGAGCGTTGCCACTGGCTGTTGAGGCCCGCTGCCGAGGGTTGCAAAACCCGCTGCCAGGCTTGTTCCAGCGGCTGCACAAACAGCGTCTGGCCGATGCCGTCCCACTCGGCGCCGAGGCTGGCGGCCAGCAGGCTGCCGTAAGATTGAGTGTCGGTGAGGTCGACGTTTTGTCCTTGGAACACGCTTTGCGCCAGGGCTTGGGTCATTTCTTGCGGATTGGTCGCGTTGCTGACTTGCTGCAGTTTCAGGCGAACCCGGGTAACGCGGTTGAGGAAGGCAGCGAGGCTCAGGCGCTCGGGGTTTTCGCTCTCTTTGCCGATCAAGGCCAGCAAGGGGCCGAAGGTTGGGTCCAGCGGGCTGGTCGCTCCGGGTAGCTGTTGATCGATGACCGCCACCGCGTCCTGATTGATGAGTTTTTGCGCCGACTTGACCAGCGATTCACTGAACGCCGGACCACGGGCACCGGCCTGACCCTGATAGGCCAAGGTGTTCATCAGCGCAATCAGCGGCGACTGCCGCGCATCGCTCATCAGCGCCAACTGATCGATCACCTCGCCCAGGCTCTTCACTTCTCGCCAGCGCAGGCCGTTGAGGAAGTTCAGCCAGGCGTTGGCGTAGTCCTGAAAATAGCGCTCGGTGAGACGTTGACGCAGTTGCTCGGGCGTCAGGTCGGCGGCGATTTCGTGGTAGCTGTCGCTGAGCACCCAGTCGATTTCCTCGCGACGCTGCTCGGCGATGGCGTTGATGGCCTGACGCACCTCGCCTTCCCAGGCCTGTCGGGTGAACACCCCGGGCACTTCCGCTCGGCTGGAAAACAGCGCTGAGGCATCGGTGTCGCCGACCATCTGCGCCAGACGCAAAGCCGGGGCCTGATTGGCGGCATCAGCCAGGACTTTTTCATAGAGGCTGGCCTCGGCGTTGCGCTGACCGAGTTGGCTGAGCAGCACTTGCCGGGCCTGGGCCACCAACTTCGGATCGGCCTCGAGGCGCCAGTCCGGGTGGGCCGGCAGTTGCTCGGCGTAGAACTTCCAGAGCTCGGGGGTGAGCGCTTGCCAGAGGCCCGGTGAAATACCGTCGCGCTCGGTTTCGGTCTCGCTCAGGGTCTTGGCGAGAAAGGCACTGTCGACCTTGTCCGGACGCGTCAGCATCAAATAAGCCTTGAGCTGATCGTAGGCCTGGGCCGAGAGTTTGCTGCGTAATGGGCTGTCAGCCGGCAGCTTGATCAGGCGGTTCAGCGCGGCGTTCAGATTGGCCGCCGCTGGATCGCGCAGCAGACGCTGATTAGCCTCGACGTAACGCGGCCACAGGGCATCGAGCAAGGCGTCGTTCTGGTTCAGGCCAAAACGCTGATACCAGGGCGTGCCGTGGGCGGCGCGGTAATCCAGGCGGTCGAGCTCGCGGGTCAACTCGGAAAACGCCCGAAGCTGTGGGTCGCCCTGCTCCGCCGTTTGCAGGGTCGCGAGGGAGTTCTGCAGATGGGCGATCTGCGTGCGGTTGCTGGTGAAGGACAGCAGCATGCCGACGCCCCAGACCAAGGCCAGTCCCAAGACCAACCGATATGCGACCTGCGTCGCTGGCCAGCCGAGGCGTTTAATCCGCTGCTTGCGCCCATTCAACACCCCGGCCCAGGCCGGCTCATGGGGCCAGTGATGATTATTGGATTTTTCCCCAGCGGGTAAAGGCAAACTGAACCACAAACCGCGCAACGGCAGGCTGCGAGCGTACATGCCGAATAACGGTGCCAGGACTTGGCGCCAACGGGCGATGCCTTCGACCTGCAGATCCCGCGACAGGCGCAGCAGGAAATCGTGTTTGAAGTCCTTGTTCACTTCTGCCCAGCCTTCCTGGCGCAGCGGTTGGATCAACGTCTGCAACGCATCGTCAATGGCTTGCGCGGTCGTTTTTTCTGGCAGCGCGCAACCGACGGCCTGGGTTGGACGCATAGGTTGCGGCCATTGACTGTCGCACACCTGCCACACATGCAGCGGCAACGACCAACCCAGTTTTGTGGCCAGCTCACCCAGACGTGTCACACCATGACTGAGGATTTGTTGTTCTTTGCTCTGTGCGGGTGTCAGGGCCCAGATCACGCCGTCGAGGGCGCGCCAGCGGGTGAGTTGTTGGCACAGTTCGGTGACCGAGGGAGTAAGCGGCGCTTGTACGCTGCCGCCCCAGAGCAGGACGTTGTGTTCGCCGTGTAGCCAGTGGTCCTGGGACAGGTGCGGGGCGATGGCCTGGATTTGTTCAGGCTCGCCGATGACCAGGTACAGGCGGGTTTTTCGGCGCCAGAGGGGGCCGTGCTGGAAGCGTAGTTCGCCTATCATCTTTGACAGACTGGTTTGCGCAGTAGCCTTTAACACCGGCGGCGGGGTTGTCCGCGACGCCCCCACCAGCTTGCGGACTCCGCTCAAAAATGTATGCCAAATCAATATCGCTATCACGAAACACAACGCCCACAGCGAAATAGCCTTGAGTACCATTTCGCGCAATTGCGCATCATTTAATGGCTGTGCACCGCTCCATAACCACCAGGCCGCGCATCCCACGGCGACCGACACTGCCAGGATCACGGCCAGTAATAGCACCGTTGCCAATGGCGAAAATTTCGAAGCTTCAACTGATTGAGTCATTGGGTTTCACCACTCCAAGGGCAAGGGTGTAGTAGGGATCGTTCGCCAGCCAGGCGCACGGCACTTGGTGCTGTTCGACATACCAGGCCGCCAGCGTCTGCACGACCATGGCCTGCAGACTTTCCAGAGCTCCAAAGTTGGCGTCTTGCACGTGCTGCGAGGTGTTCCAGCCGTTGATTGAAAGATCGGCTACATGGGGCTGGATGAACGATGGGCAGACGTCAGGTGGCGTTGTCAGCTCGCTCTGTTGCAACGCCCGATCGGCGACGACTTGGAGGGGCTCGGTGTCCACCTCGAACCATTCACCGCGAGACAAGCGCACGCCCTCTTCGGCACCCAATAACCAGAGCACCGCAGCCTCTCCAGCTGGCGACAGACTCTCCGGTTGCGCGACTGTGGACTGGCAACCGGCGCAGAGGATTCGGGCGCCCGCAGGCGCCACCTGCAGTTGGTCGATGACTGCATTCAAACTGCGAAGGCCCAGCCAGGGCTGCGGTTTTTCCGGCAGTTGCATCTTCGGAAAACAGCGCGCCATTTGTTCGACAAAGGCTTCCCAGGACGACTGCGAGCCTTGCCAATAACAACCTATGGGTTGCACCAATGGTTGCTCCGCGCGTTGTGCTTGCCATTGCAAGGCAAGCAGGATCGCCAGGTTGCGCTCACGCTCAACAAAGTCACTGCCATGCACCTGCAGAAGACGAACAGTCTGTCCTTCAAGAGTTTTCTCCGGTACCGGAGGCTGATGCTCCGAACTGAACAACCGAAGTCCGTGTTGCGCAGTGGTGCAGGCTGCTCCAAGCAACACCGCCTCGACCAAACCGGCGCTCTGCCGATGATGCTCCCACCAGAATTCATGCTCCTGGGCTACCGCCATGGCGTAACACTCGGCGTTATGTTGATTGAAACGAAAGAACAGCAGGCGTATCAGCAAGGCCAGTATCAGCATCAACATGGCACCGGCCACACTGACCAACATAGGAAGTGGTTCAACATAAGGCCGCAACAGCACACTCGCACTGCTCGACATCACCAGCAGGCCCGCTCCGACTGCCAGCCAGCGGGCGTACGCGGGTGCCTGGGCGCTGGGGTACGGCGCGAAATCTGGAGCGTGATTCATGAGATCACCCAAGGGCTGGGGATCCAGAGCGCTTGCATGGATCCCCAGGCACAGCAGCGGCCATCCTGCACTTCACCGCCAGACTCTTGCGGCGTGTCTCCTTGACGTATTACCGGTTTCATTGGGTTTGCTCCCGCTATCTCGCAGATGTTTTAGAAGGACATGACTGCGGCTGCGGCAAATGCAGCGGCGTCTTGATCGGGTATTCGGGACTGCCGTAGGCATGGCAGGAGGTGGTGACCTGGAGTTCGTCGCAGGGCAGGAAGTGCACGGTGAGGCCGCAGACTTTTTGACCGGTGTAGTCGGGGATGGGGACGGATTGGGTGTGTTGGCGTTTTTGGGCCCGTATATTGAAGCGCTTCACAAGAGTAATGGAAACACCGAACTCTTCCACTAAGGCTGGTTCCATTGCAGACCACAGTTGATCGCGCATCTCAGTCGGCAAAGAATCTTTCGGCACTTTAAATGGTGCACCATTTGCAAAAGCGTCGGCGTACAAGTCATTCAGGGCAATTTGCGAAAGGAGCAGACGGTCGTCGTCGCCAACCGCCTTACCCTGATCCCCCGGCGGATACCCCCCTCCCTGATCCGAATGCACCCCCGGATAAATCACTTCCGTGGAATTTGCCGGATACCCACCACTCTCCTGCCGAATCGACTCCAGCGGAAAACACAGACGCTGTTCATGACTGGCCACGATATGCAGGCAACGCTTAACCAGACGTTCCGGTATCTGTTGATTGCCATCGGCCCAACTCATATGACCGGTTGCCCCCGGAAAAATAT
>NZ_JALJRO010000079.1:0-474 GCF_024519635.1 Pseudomonas sp. Pse1 | reverse complement strand
CGCTGCAGTGAAAGTGATCACCGTGCGTGCCACCGGTTTCGACCCGGTTGCCGCTGAAGGTGGTTCGGCTGCTGTTGAAGCGGTTGCTGCTGCTCACGACGCTGGCATCTCCAGCTTCGTCGGCGAAGAACTGGCCAAGTCCGATCGTCCGGAACTGACCGCTGCCAAGATCGTCGTTTCCGGCGGCCGCGGCATGCAGAACGGCGACAACTTCAAACACCTGTACGCCCTGGCCGACAAGCTGGGCGCTGCCGTCGGTGCTTCGCGCGCCGCGGTCGACGCAGGTTTTGTACCCAACGACATGCAGGTCGGTCAGACCGGCAAGATCGTTGCTCCACAGCTGTACATCGCGGTCGGTATCTCCGGCGCGATCCAGCACCTGGCCGGCATGAAAGACTCCAAAGTGATCGTTGCGATCAACAAGGACGAAGAAGCGCCGATCTTCCAGGTGGCCGATTACGGCTTGGTGGCGGA
>NZ_JALJRO010000078.1:0-506 GCF_024519635.1 Pseudomonas sp. Pse1 | reverse complement strand
ACCGGCGGTAATTTCGAGAACCTGGTCCCAAGCACTACCCCAGCCGTCACCATCATCAGTGACTCGCTGGACGCTACCAGTCTGACCTTGACCGCTACGGGTGCTATTACCGAAGGCGGCCAGATCACTTACACCGCGACCCTGACCAATCCAGCCGGCACCGCGATGACCGTGACCTTGAGCAATGGCTCGGTCATCGTCATTGAAGCGGGCAAGAGTTCCGGCACCGTGGTCGTTGATACCCCAGCCAATGATGTGTACGTCAATGGCTCCACTGTCAGCACGACGATTACCGGCACCACCGGCGGTAACTTCGAGAACCTGGTGCCGAGCACTACCCCAGCCGTCACAACCATCAGCGACTCTCTGGACGCCACCGGCCTGACCTTGACCGCTACCGGTGCCATTACCGAAGGCGGCTCGATCACCTACACCGCGACCCTGACCAATCCGGCCGGCACCGCGATGACCGTGACCTTGAGCAATGGCTCGGTCATTGTGATTGA
>NZ_JALJRO010000077.1:0-507 GCF_024519635.1 Pseudomonas sp. Pse1 | reverse complement strand
GAACTGGGGCGGTATAGATCGCGCTGGTTTCGCCAGCTTTAACGGTGACGGTGCCACCGTTGCTGAGTTTGACGGTCAGATCGTCCTTCAACGCCTGGTTGAGGGTGATGGTGAAGGTTGGATTGGCGTTCTCAAACACAGGACCGTTGCCAGCGATGCTGACGGTCACGGTGTCGGTGGTGTCGTTGATCTGCACCACGCCTGGTTCTTTGCTCAGTTGCAGGTCTTCGAAGACCTGATCCTTCACGGTTGCGCTGTCGATGGTGACGCTCAGCGGACCGCCATCTTTGTAGACGTCGTCTCCCTGGACTGGCGCGGTATAGATCGCCGAAGTATCACCGGCTTTGACGGTGACGGTGCCACCGTTGCTGAGTTTGACGGTCAGATCATCCTTCAACGCCTGGTTGATGCTGACAGTGAAGGTTGGATTCGCGTTTTCAAACACAGGACCATTGCCAGCGATGCTGACGGTCACGGTGTCGGTGGTGTCGTTGATCTGCACGACGC
>NZ_JALJRO010000076.1:0-564 GCF_024519635.1 Pseudomonas sp. Pse1 | reverse complement strand
GCGGGGGGAGGGGGGAGGGAGAAAGAAAGGAGGAAAAAAGGAAGGGGGAAAGAGGAAGAGAAAAGGAGAGGAGAGAAAAAAGGGGGGAAAAGAGAAGAGAAGAAAGAAAGAGGAAAAGAAAGAAAGGAGAGAGAGAAAAGGGAGGAGAGGGAGAGGGAGAAAGAGAAAGAAGGAGGAGGAAAGGAAGGGGAAGGGGGGAGGGGAAGGGGGAAGAGGAAAGAAAAAGGAAGAAAAGGAGGAGAGGGAGAAGGAGGAAAAAAGAAAGGAGAAAGGAAGGGGAGAAGAGGCGGAGAAGAAAAGGGAGAGAAAGAAAGAGAAGGAGGGAGAGAAAAAGGGGAGAAGAGAAGAGAAAAGGGAAAGGGAAGGGGGGGGAAGAGGAGAGAGGGGGGGGGGGGAAGAAGGGAGAGAAAAGGAGAGAGAGGGAAAGGGAGGGGGAGGGAAAAGAAAAAAAAGAAAAAAAGAGGGGGGAAGACAACAAACCCAGGCGCAAGGACGGGAACAAGAGCGAGCCAGGACAGACTCTGCGGAGGCCGGACTAACCCATCCAGCGTCTCCCACAGAGTG
>NZ_JALJRO010000075.1:0-565 GCF_024519635.1 Pseudomonas sp. Pse1 | reverse complement strand
GAACGTACGGTACAACCTGGTGACGTCACAAACGCGCATCCCGCTTGTGCAAAACGGTACTGTCGATCTGGAGTGCGGTTCTACAACCAATACCGCAGAGAGGGCGCAGCAAGTCGAGTTTTCAGTCGGCACCTTCGAAGCCAGCACTCGACTGTTGGTCCGAAAGGATTCGACCTACAAAGACTTTGACCATCTCAATGGCAAGAACGTCGTGACGACTGCTGGCAGCACTGCCGAACGGATGCTGAAGGTCATGAACGCCGAGAAAAAGATGAGAATGAACGTCATCTCTGCCAAAGACATTGGCGAGTCTTACCAAATGCTCGAGTCCGGCCGCGCCATTGCGTTTATGCAGGACGACGCATTGCTGGCGGGCGAGATGGCCAAGGCAAAGAAACCGGAAGATTGGGTGGTGACCGGCACCCGCAATCCAACGAAATTTATGGTTGCACCATGCGTCGGGGTGATCCGGATCTCAAAAAAGTCGTGGATGACTCGATCAAGTCACTTTTCGTCTCGGGCGAAATCAACGCCATCTACGATAAATGGTTTACTCAGCCCATCC
>NZ_JALJRO010000074.1:0-577 GCF_024519635.1 Pseudomonas sp. Pse1 | reverse complement strand
GTCGCATCGCTGGCACAGCCCAGCGTTTCCAGCTGGCTATCGCTCAATTCGATATGAGAGAAGTCTTCAGGATCTGGCGGCGAATCCGCAGCACCCACCAAACGCCCCGGCAAGCCATCGCGGTCCAACCAGCTCCAGAACACCGCTGGACAGAGAAAGTCCCGCTGCTGCTCGGGTTCAAGCACATGACTGAACAGCAAGGGGAACAACCGTGGGTCGTAATAACGCAGCAAACCCAAACACCCGCCATTGCGCGCTTCAATACAGCGACCCAGGTGGTCGGCCAGCGCCTCGAACGGCCATAACGAGGCCAGCACCAGCAGTTGCGATTGGCATTTCAGCGTTTGCACCAGGCCGTCAAACCACAGCCGCTGCATCGGTTGTTCCAGATCGACGCGAACCAGCAACGGTGCCAAGTCCTCGGCGCCCTCCTCAGGTAAGCCGCTGAACAACGAGCGCCAGGGCAATGCCGGTTCGACGCTAAGCACACTTGGCAGCAGCGGGCGGGGGCTGCCCGCCTGATCGATAATCACGTCAAGGTAAGTGATGGACGCATCGGCACAGGACGACTCCAGGT
>NZ_JALJRO010000073.1:0-601 GCF_024519635.1 Pseudomonas sp. Pse1 | reverse complement strand
CGGTGCTCGGCAATGCCGACTATTTCAAGTACTACATGCCCGGCGTCGGCACCCCGTTTGCGGAAGTCGGCGACCTGGATTACACCACCCTCGGGTTGGCCACCGCCGCGTATGGCGAGGAACGGGTCAACTGGGGGTTGATGATGCTGATTGATGCCTTGCGGCGAGCCTTGGAATTGCCGCGTCTGGATTACGCGGCCCAGAGCCGGGCAGTCAAGGCCATGGGCACCTTGCCGGGAATGGAATCCGCGATGGGCCGCGCCAATCGGTCCAACGAGTTTCGCCGGCAGCTCGATGCGCTCGAGAAGCCCTTGCGCATCGCGCTGTCTGACTACAATCCCGGCCGCTCGAGACTGTTGGGCCTACGTCTGTATGTCTACGGTTTTTCCCGCGGCGCTGCGGCGGCCCGGGCCTTTGTCAATTGGCTCAACGGCCTGTTGTCGCGGACCGCGTCAACGCCGTCATTGGCGTTGCGCGACCTGACGCTGCCCGTCAGCGTCGAGTATCTGGGTTTGCTGGATACCGTGGCCTCGGTAGGGCTCGCCGATATTTTTCCGGGGGCAACCGGTCATATGAGTTGGGCCGATGGCAATCAACAGAT
>NZ_JALJRO010000072.1:0-611 GCF_024519635.1 Pseudomonas sp. Pse1 | reverse complement strand
CTGAGCGAAACCGTGGCCCCTGGCGATGCCCTGTATGAAGGCGCCCGCAACTACCGCTACACCTTGACCAATGCCGACGGGCAACAGGCCAGCCAGATCGCCATCGACGTCAAGGGCGTGCAGACCCGCACCCTGTTCGACGGCCTGAACCGGGCGATCCAGGAGCAGCGCCAGGACACCGACAACCGCAGCGGCGTCCAGGCCGAAGCGTTTCGAGATACCTACTCCGCACGCTACAACGCCCTCGGCCAATTGGAGGAGGAAACCGAACTCGACTGGTGCAGTGCGCAGGCCCGCGACGATCTGATCCTGACCAGTCGCTACACCTACGACCAGTGGGGCGAGCAGTGCAGCGTGCTGCGCCCGGACGGTGTGCTCGAACACGAAGTCACCGACCCGGTCAAGCAAGTGACCACCACTTGGATCGAGGGCATGGGCAAGACTGTCACGCTGAACAACCTGTTCGAGAAGCCCGACTGGGTCAAGCGTTATGCCTTGGGTGATGACCCGTACGACCCGCGCGTCGAGCCACTGAGCGAACATCATTACCGCTACGACGGTCTGGGGCGCAGCACCGAAGAAACCGATGCCCTGAGCCGTACCACCCGTTA
>NZ_JALJRO010000071.1:0-630 GCF_024519635.1 Pseudomonas sp. Pse1 | reverse complement strand
CGGCATCAGCATCAGCATCAGCATCAGCATCAGCATCAGCATCAGCATCAGCATCGGCGTCCGCATCCGCATCCGCATCCGCATCCGCATCCGCATCAGCGTCGGCATCAGCATCAGCATCCGCATCGGCATCCGCATCGGCATCCGCATCCGCGTCGGCATCAGCATCAGCATCAGCGTCGGCGTCGGCGTCGGCGTCGGCGTCAGCATCCGCATCTGCGTCGGCATCGGCATCCGCGTCGGCATCAGCATCAGCATCAGCATCAGCATCAGCATCAGCGTCGGCGTCGGCGTCGGCGTCGGCGTCGGCGTCGGCGTCAGCATCTGCGTCGGCGTCGGCGTCGGCGTCAGCATCGGCATCAGCATCAGCATCAGCATCAGCGTCGGCGTCAGCATCCGCATCCGCATCCGCATCCGCATCCGCATCAGCGTCGGCATCAGCATCCGCATCCGCGTCGGCATCGGCATCGGCATCAGCATCAGCATCGGCATCGGCATCGGCATCGGCATCAGCATCAGCATCAGCATCAGCATCGGCATCGGCGTCGGCATCGGCGTCGGCGTCGGCGTCGGCATCCGCATCGGCGTCGGCATCAGCGTCCGCATCGGCGTCGGCATCCGCGTCGGCAT
>NZ_JALJRO010000070.1:0-699 GCF_024519635.1 Pseudomonas sp. Pse1 | reverse complement strand
CCGACGCCGACGCTGATGCTGATGCCGACGCGGATGCCGATGCGGACGCTGATGCTGATGCCGATGCCGATGCCGATGCGGATGCGGATGCCGACGCTGATGCTGATGCTGACGCCGACGCCGACGCCGACGCCGACGCCGACGCCGACGCCGACGCCGATGCGGATGCGGATGCCGACGCCGACGCCGATGCGGACGCTGATGCCGACGCCGACGCCGATGCCGATGCTGATGCCGATGCCGATGCCGATGCGGATGCGGATGCGGATGCTGATGCTGATGCCGATGCCGATGCCGATGCCGATGCCGATGCCGATGCGGATGCGGATGCCGACGCCGACGCCGATGCGGATGCGGACGCTGATGCCGATGCCGATGCCGATGCCGATGCCGACGCTGATGCTGATGCTGATGCTGATGCCGACGCGGATGCCGACGCCGATGCGGACGCTGATGCCGACGCCGATGCGGACGCTGATGCGGACGCTGATGCGGATGCGGATGCCGATGCCGATGCCGATGCCGATGCGGATGCGGATGCCGACGCCGATGCCGACGCGGATGCGGACGCTGATGCGGACGCTGATGCCGATGCCGATGCCGATGCCGATGCCGATGCCGACGCCGATGCCGATGCGGACGCTGATGCTGATGCTGATGCTGATGCTGATGCTGATGCTGATGCCGACGCGGATGCCG